>CAYXXZ010000037.1:0-28194 GCA_964469165.1 uncultured Porticoccaceae bacterium | reverse complement strand
GAATACGCCGACATCCTCCGCGACGCGGACGCCATCTTTATCGAAGAACTCCACAACGCGGACTGGTACCACAAAACCAGCCAGGCCTTCGCGGTTTTCCTGCCGGTGAAATCCGTTGGCGTAGTGGGCGACGGCCGCCGCTACGAATGGGTCATCGCCCTGCGCGCGGTGGAAACCATCGACTTCATGACCGCCCGCTGGGCACACCTTCCCTACGATATTCTGGAGAAGGTTTCTAATAGAATAATCAATGAAATCAGTGGGGTGTCACGAGTTGTTTATGATGTTTCGAGCAAGCCGCCGGCGACGATTGAGTGGGAGTGAATTCCAGGAGCGGGCACCCCAACGGGCAGGCTGCCTCAGCCATGAAACGGGATATTGGAGCCACCAGCGAGTAAACCGATGAATACCAGCGAAAAGATCTATTCCGGCAAGACCAAGGACCTGTACGCACTGCAGAACGGCAATATCCTTCTCGTCTTCAAGGACGACGTCACCGGCGAGGACGGCGTCATCGACCCGGGTGCCAACACCGTCATTGGCAAGGTGGAAGGCAAGGGCCGCAAATCCCTCGCCATGACCGACTATTTCTTCAAGCGCCTTCACGCCGCCGATATCCTCACCCATCTGGTGCGTCTCGATCTCGACAAGGGCACCATGGAAGTCCGCCGCGCCGAGCCGTTGGGCAAGGATATCAGCGGCGCAGGTGGCCTCGAGTTCGTCTGCCGCACCCGCCCCTGGGGCAGCTTCGTGCGCCGTTATCAGCAGTACATACGGGACACCGAGCGCAAGCTCGACTACCTCGTCGAGATCACCGTCAAGGACGACGAACGCGGCGACCCCCTCATCAACGATGACACCATCGTCGCCCTCGGCCTCGCCAGCCCACTTCACCTCGAGCAGGCCAAAGAGATCACCCGCCGTGTGTGCCACATCGTTGAAGCCGACCTGCGCGACAAGAGCCTCACCCTGATCGACATGAAGATCGAGATCGGTCTGGTCGACGGCGAGGTTGTGGTCATCGACGAGATCTCGGCCGATGCAATGCGCGTCATGGGCCAAGATGGCAAGGTGCTGGATCACGCAACCGTCTTCGAAAAGCTGATCGGCTAGGTTGCTGAGAATCGCGACCTCGATGCCCATGTTTGTGGCGGAGCACACTTTCTTGAATTACTCATGGGCTGGAAAGTTGGGCGAGGGGCTGTAGTTCAGCGATGAGCTGTAAGCTTTAAGTTGAAGTCTGGTAGAACCCAGTCTTTCCAGTGCTCCCGCTTACAGCTTACAGCTGACTTACCGGAGTGCGGGAATCATGTCATTTGGAGTCGAACCAGGATGAAAGACATGCTGACCGATAACAAGCCACGGTTCGGTCTTGACGCTGGCACTTCTCCGACTCCCGCAAACTCCGGCCTGCTGGCGATGCTGTCGCCGGCGAGCTTCGGCATCGTCATGGCTACCGGCATCGTGTCGCTGGCCTGCGCATTGCTGGGTTTGCCGTTGGTGGGGCGTTGGTTGTTTGCGCTCAATGTGCTGTTGTATGTAGTGGTGTGGGCGCTGAATCTGGCGCGGCTGCTGCGTTATCCACAGAACATGTGCAGCGATGCCTGTGATCATGGACGGGCACCCGGCTTCTTCACGGTAGTTGCAGCCAGTGGTGTGCTGGGCGGGCAGTGTTTGCTGCTGGCCGACGCGCGGGTTCCGGCATTGTGGCTGGCGGCGGTGGCGCTGGTGCTGTGGGTGATACTGAGCTACGGCATCTTTGCGGCGGTGATGGTCAAGCGCGACAAGCCGCGTCTCGAACACGGGCTCGGCGGAGGCTGGCTGCTCGCGGTGGTAGCCACGCAATCGCTGGTGGGCCTGGGTGCGTTGTTGGCGCCCGGTATGGATGCGAGCTGGCAGGCGCCGCTGGCGCTGGGCTTGCTTGGGCTGTGGCTATGGGGTGGCGTGCTGTATACCCTGCTGATATCCCTGATCTTCTACCGCATCATCTTCCTGCCGCTGTCGCCGACGGATCTGGCGCCGCCATACTGGATCAATATGGGTGCCATGGCGATCTCGACCCTGGCGGGCACATTGCTGTTGCAGCAGGGACACGACTGGCCCTTGCTACAGAACTTAAAGCCTTTCGTACAGGGGTTGACCTTGCTGTTCTGGGCAGGTGGCAGTTGGTGGATTCCTCTGCTGCTGGTGTTGGGGGTGTGGCGCCACGCACTCCAGCGCCATCCCCTGCGCTATGAGGGCTTGTACTGGGCCATGGTGTTTCCGCTCGGCATGTACGCGGTGGCGACGCATCGCCTGGCCCTGGCGCTGGAACAGCCCTGGCTGCAGCCGCTGGCGCAGACTTTCATGTGGGTGGGATTGGGTGCCTGGGTACTCGCTGCGTTGGGGCTGGCCGGCACCCTGGGCCAGGTGCTGAGCAGATACCTCGGGCGCTGAGCATCTGCGCGAACGCCACGAGATTTCTTGCTACGAATGGCAGTTTTCCGCCGCGATATCGGCAAAGCGTGCCAGCAGCGCGCTTGCCTGCGGGGTTGCGCGCACGTTGCTGGCCAAAGCATGAGGGTCGCGTTTCTGGCTCAGCAAGGCGTCGTGCATTTGCTCGATGTAGCCACGCATGGCCGTGGCGGAGAATTCCGGGTGGAATTGCACACCCCAGCCACAGCTGCCGATACGAAACGCCTGGTGGGGTTCGAACGCGCCGCGCGCCAACCAGTGTGCGCCCTCCGGCAGGGTCAGAACCGATTGCCTGTGCACCTCTTGCGCGCTGAAGCGGCTGGGTGTGTCTCTGAACAAAGGGTCCTTCGCGGCGTCGCTCGTCAGGTGGATTTCCGTGGTGCCTATTTCGATACCATCGGGGTGATAGCCTACATCGCCACCGAAGGCATGGGCGAGCAACTGGTGGCCGTAGCAGATGCCGAGAACGGGAATATTCTGCTCAACCAGGGTGCGCAGCCAGTGCGCCAGCCTTTCGCTCCAGGGCTCGCGGTCGCTGACCATGGCCTGGGAACCGGTCACCACCACGCCGGCCAGGCTCGCTGCCTGCGGCAGCGGCGGCGACTGGCGCATGTCCAGTGTTTGAATGGGCAAGTGGTTGCCGAGCCCCGCGCTGATCCAGTCGTCAAAGTCACCTTCACGGGCGCTGATCTCGGGAAAGGTGTGGCCGGCGCAGGCAATCAAAAGGGGTTTGGACATAAGGCAAGTACAGTCAGTGTCGTGGTGACAGCAGTATAGCGCTCGCGGTAGCGCAGGCTAATCCGAATCTTCTGCTTCGCGCCGCAACAGCTCCCGTTTGCGTTCCACACCCCAGCGATAGCCCGAGATGTTGCCATCGCGTCGCACCACGCGATGGCAGGGGATGGCGACGGCGATGCGGTTCGCGCCGCAGGCCCGGGCGACGGCGCGCACCGCACTGGGTGCGCCGATGCGTGCCGCCAGCTCCGAATAATTTGTCGTGGTGCCGGGGGGGATTTCCCGCAGCGCCTGCCACACGCGCTCCTGAAACGCCGTGCCGCGCAGGTCGAGAGGAAGGTTGAGACCCTTGGCGGGTGCTTCGATGAAACCCACGACCAAGGCAACCAATTGTTCGAATTCGCCATCGCCGCCCAGGAATTGCGCGTTCGGAAACTGGTCCTGAAGGTCGCGTACCAGAAGCTCGGGATCATCCCCCAGCAAAATGGCGCAAATGCCGCGCTGGCTTTGTGCAACGGCGAGAGCGCCCAGCGAGCACTGGGCCACCGCGAAATGGATGCTCATGCCAGCACCCCCCGCGCGGTAGTCTTTGGCGCGCATGCCGAGCAGTTTTTCCGAGGTTTCATAGAAACGGCTATTGGCGTTGAAACCCGCGTCATAGATTGCCTCCGTAACCGACAGGTTGGGTGAGTTCAGCGCCTCGCGCAGCCTGCGGGCGCGTTGCGCGGACGCATAGGCCTTGGGTGTCAGCCCCGTTTCCGCCTTGAACAGACGATGGAAGTGGGATGGGCTGAGACCCGCCCGGGCAGCCAGTGTGCCCAGGTCGGCAGGTACATCCGCGGTTTCCATCGCGCGACAGGCCTGCGCCACCAGCGCGGCGTGCTGCGCCTTTCTCTTGTGATCGTCCGGATTGCGCCGACTGGTGCGATAACCCGCAGCCTCCGCGGCCTCTGGCGACGTGAAAAATACCACGTTCTCGCGTTTCGGCAGTCGCGATGCGGCGCTGGGGCGACGATACACACCGCTGGTGCGCACGCCGTAGACAAAGTGTTCATCGGCCTCCGGGTCGCGCACCTGCACAGCCCGCCAGCGGGCGTCATCGCTGGTGTAGGCGGAGGGAAAGGGCTGGTCGATGGTCAAGGCGAGGTCCCGATGTCGTGATTGTTCAACAGCATAACCAAGAGTTCCGGCAGTGAAACTCCGATTCTTGCCTTTGAACAGTCTTTTGCACGCTTGCGTCTCGTGTTTGTTGACGTTTCATGAGTGCCCAGGAGCGGCCTTGGCCGCTCCTGCGCGGGTGGGTTTAGCGAATCAAGGCCTGAAACTCGCGAAATGCGGCGTGGTCCGCCGAGCGGAGCCATTCAAAGCCAACCATCTCCGTGGTCACCAGTGTTGCACCGGCACGGGCCAGGCGTGCAAAGGCCGCATCGCGGTTGCGTTCGGTGCGCGAGCCGCAGGCGTCGCAAACGACCCACAGGCTGAATGCCTCGGCAATGAGGTCGAGTGCGGTTTGCAGCAGGCAGACATGAGCTTCGCAGCCGGCAATGACGATGGTGTTGCGTGTGGTTGCCGGGTTGGCGTTTGTTGCCGAGCTTTCCGTGGCAACGGGGGAGCGCAGCCAATCCGCAAGCCCGTCCGGCACGGCGCTGAAGTGACTTTTGATCAGCGTGCGCTGGCCGCGCAACTCATCGGGGTTGGGGCCCAGTTTTTCGGGGCGCTGCTCGGTGCCGATGCTGGGCACGCCGGTCAGTTCTGCCATTCGCGCCAGCAGGCGGGCATTTTTCAAAACGCTCTCGGCATCTTGAATGGCCGGCATGAGGCGGGCCTGATAATCGACCAGTACAAGCTGGGATTGGGAAGCGTTCAAAAGCATGGCCAGAGATTCCTCTGTAGATGAGCTATAAGCTGTAAGCTCTAAGTTGAACGCTGGAAAAAACTCCGCTCTACCAGCGTTTACGCAGTAATCAGGAAGGTAGGCCACAGCCGTGAGTAAGGCGACACGCGCTGTAAGCCTTAAGCCGGAGCACTGCAAGAACTGAGCTCTGCCAGCGTTCAACTTAGAGCTTACAGCTTACAGCTTATAACCCACTTTCGCGCGGCCAGTCCATCGCGCTAATCCCGCGAAGTCTCGCGGCGTGTATTTTGCGTGGGCCTTTTCCGAGTAAAGGCGCGCCTGCAAGAGAGTTTTCGGCTCCTGTTTTCATACTGCCATTGTTTGTCTATATAGTGGCACTATGCTTGTCTGTAGGGTTTTGGGAGATTGCTATGCGAGAGGTCATTTCCGAAGTTCGCCGTGTCACCGACGATATCGAGCACCGCAGCAAGCCGTTGCGCGACGATTATCTCAGGCTGGTGGAGGAGAGTCGTCACAATCAACCCGAGCGTGCGCAGCTCAGTTGCGGCAACCTGGCGCACGGTTTTGCCGCCTGCGAGGCGCAGGACAAGAGCCGCATCCGACTGCTCGAAGCGGCGAATATCGGCATCGTCACCGCCTACAACGACATGCTGTCGGCCCACAATCCCTACGGTGACTATCCCCAGCACATCAAGGAATACGCGCGTGAAATGGCTTGCACCGCCCAGGTGGCGGGCGGGGTGCCGGCCATGTGCGACGGCGTCATTCAGGGGCGGCCCGGTGGCGAGCTCGGCTTGTTCAGCCGCGACGTCATCGCCCAGGCCACTGCCGTGGCGCTGTCGCATCAGATGTTCGACGGCGTGCTCTGTCTGGGGATCTGCGACAAGATCGTGCCCGGCCTGCTCATCGGTTCGCTCAGCTTTGGCCATTTGCCGATGCTGTTCGTGCCCGGTGGGCCGATGCGCTCGGGCCTGCCGAACAAGGAAAAACAGCGCATCCGCGAGCTTTATGCCGAGGGCAAGGTGGGGCGTGAAGAACTGCTCGACGCTGAAGCCGCGTCCTATCACAGTCCCGGCACCTGCACCTTCTACGGCACCGCCAACAGCAATCAAATATTGATGGAGGCCATGGGGCTGCAACTGCCGGGCAGCTCCTTCGTCAACCCCGACACCGCGCTGCGCGCGGCATTGACCCGCGAAGCCACCCATCAGTTGCTACGCATTACCGCGCAGTCCAGCGATTATCGTCCGCTGGGCAAGATCGTCGATGCGCGCGCGCTGGTCAATGCCATGGTGGCGCTGCTGGCATCGGGCGGCTCCACCAACCACAGCATTCATCTGGTGGCGGTCGCCCGCGCCGCAGGGCTGATCATCAACTGGGACGACTTCAGCCGCCTGTCGCACGTGACGCCGCTGCTGGCGCGAATCTACCCCAACGGCCACGCCGACGTGAATCACTTCCATGCCGCGGGCGGTACCACCTATTTGTTTTCGCAGTTGCTGGACGCGGGGCTCATGCACGGCGACGCGCAAAGCGTGTGGGGCGGCAGTCTTGCCGATTTCGTTCAGGAACCCTATCTGCGCGACGGCGCGCTTGCCTGGCGCCCGACGGCGGCGGAAAGCCGCGACCACAACATACTGCGCGCGGTATCGAATCCCTTTGACAGTGAAGGCGGGCTGCGCTTGCTGACCGGCAACCTGGGGCGTGCGGTAATCAAGATATCGGCGGTGGCGCCGGCGTACCGGCGCGTGGAGGGGCCAGCTGTGGTGGTGCCCAGCCCGGAAGCGCTGCAGGAAAGATTCGAACGTGGTGAGCTCGATCGCGACTGTGTGGTGGTGGTGCGCTTCCAGGGACCGCAGGCCAACGGCATGCCGGAACTCCACAAGCTGACGCCCATGCTCGGCGTGTTGCTGGAGCGCGGACACAAGGTGGCCCTGGTGACGGATGGACGCATGTCGGGAGCGTCCGGAAAGATACCCGCCGCGATCCACCTGTCGCCGGAGGCCTTCGCCGGCGGACCCATCGCCAGAATCGAGGACGGCGACTGGATCGTGCTCGACGCCGAGAACGGTGTGCTGGAGTGTACGGTACCGGCCCAGACCCTGGCGCAGCGCAAGGTGGCGCAGCCGGAGGGCGGCCACATTCGCGGCGCGGGCCGCGAACTGTTCGCCAATTTCCGGCGCACGGTATCCCGCGCCGAGCAGGGTGCCACGGTATTGTTCGAGGAGTACGACGTCTGACATGCGCGAGTCGCTCTGGTATTTGGTGGCGGATATCGGTGGTACCAACGCACGTTTTGCGCTGGCGCACGCGCACAGCGGTCGGCTGGAACTCGTGCGCAAATACCGGGTGGCGGATTTCGAGAGCTTCGCGGGGGTGCTTGCGCACTTCATCGCCGAGATGGGCCCGGAGGTGGACGTGCGCGGCGCCTGTATTGCGGTGGCAAGCCTGGTGGAGGGCGATATTCTGCACCTCACCAATAATCGCTGGACAATGGACAGGCACTACATCGCCCGCTGTCTGGGGGGCGCCCCGGTGGTGCTGATCAACGACTTTGTCGCCATCGGCCATGCGGTCGCCGCGCTCGATCCCGGCCAGTGGCACCAGATTGGCGGTGGCGATGGCGTGGCGGGATGGCCCTGTGCCGTGCTGGGTGCCGGAACGGGCCTCGGCACCTGTACCCTGGTGCCCGCGGCGGATGGCGACAGGGTGCTGGAAGGCGAGGGCGGGCACGTGGATTTTGCCCCCTGCAATGATCGGGAAATCGACGTATTGCGCCTGCTCTTGAAAAAATACCCGCGGGTATCGGTGGAGCGCCTGTTGTCGGGCAGCGGTATCCTGAATATCTATCAGGCCCTGGCGACCCTGGCGGGGCGCGAAGCGGTGCACGCCGAGCCGGAGGCGATAAGCGAGCAGGCGTTGGCTGAACCTGCCAGTCTGGCGGCAGAGGCACTCGCCATGTTCTGCGCCATCTTCGGTTCGGTGGCCGGCAACATGGCACTGACGGTGGGCGCGAGAGGCGGCGTCTATATCGCGGGGGGCATCGCGCCGCGCATCATCGATTTTCTCGCCGCCAGCCAGTTTCGGGCGCGCTTCGAAGACAAGGGTCGCTTCAGGGCATATGTCCGCAATATTCCAGTGCGCGTGTTGCTTGCCGACAATCTCGGCCTCATAGGCGCGACGCGCTGTTTGCAGCGCGCGAACAACCAGGGAATCCAAGATGGAAAATAGCTTGCATACCATTGTCGCGAGAGCGCCGCTAATGCCGGTGGTTACCCTGCGGAGCGGAGCAGACGCGGTGCCCTTGGCGCGCGCTCTGCTGGCGGGCGGATTGCCCGTCATCGAGATCACTTTGCGCACGGCGGCGGGCCTGGAAGCGATCCGTCGTATCCGTGCCGAAGTAGAGGGCGTGATCGTCGGCGCCGGCACGGTCACCACGCCCGCGGACGTAGACGACGCGCTGGCCGCGGGCGCCGAGTTTCTGGTGTCCCCAGGTGCGACACCCGCCTTGTTGAATGCAGGTGTCGGCTGCGGTGTGCCCTTCATGCCGGGGATCGCCACCGCCAGCGAACTGATGACCTGTGTCGACAAGGGCCTTGATATCCTGAAATTTTTCCCCGCGCATGCCATCGGTGGCGCAAATGCGCTGAAGGCGCTTGCGGGGCCGTTTCCACAGGTGTCCTTTTGCCCCACGGGGGGTATCGGTCTGGCGCAGCTCGACGAATATTTCGCGATACCGGCCGTGAAAACCCTGGGTGGCTCCTGGATGGCGCCAGCGTCACGGATCGCTGAGCAGGAGTGGCGCGGCATAACGGCACTGGCGGCACAGGCGGTTGCCAGAGTCGTCGAGCTGCGCCCGCGGGGAGGCTGACATGGAGGGGGATTACGAACTCATCATTTTCGGCGCCAAGGGCGACCTGTCGGCGCGCAAGCTGTTTCCCGCACTCTATCACCTGGACTACTGCCAGCTGTTGCCGCGCAAGTTGCGCATTCTCGCCCTGGCGCGCCAGGCGCTGACAGTGAAAGAATTTCTTGCCGAACTCAAGGACAAGGTGCGCCGCCATGTCGATGACAGTCGCTGGTCGGACCAAAAATGGGCGCATTTCGCCGCCCGATTCGATTATCTGATGCTGGATTTCAACGACACGCCGGATTACGCCGCGCTCGCGGCACGACTGTCTGCACAGGGTACCAATATCTTTTATCTGGCGACGCCGCCGCGCCTGTTTGGCGGGATCTGCGAGCGCCTGGGCAGTGAAGGCTGTCTGCAGGGCGACTGCCGTATCGTGCTGGAAAAACCCATTGGCCACGACCTGCAAAGCTGTATCGACGTGAACGAGACCGTGGGCCGCTACTTTGCCGAGGAGAGCATCTACCGCATCGATCACTATCTGGGCAAGGAGACCGTGCAGAACCTGCTGGTGCTGCGCTTCGCCAACCGTTTCATCAACACCCAGTGGGATCAGGGCTGTATCGACCACGTGCAGATCACGGTGGCGGAAACCGTCGGCATCGAAGGGCGTTGGTCCTATTACGATCAGGTGGGTCAATTGCGGGACATGGTGCAAAACCATCTGATGCAGCTGTTGTGCCTGGTCGCCATGGAGCCGCCCAACTCGCTGTCCGCCGAGGCGATTCGCGACGAGAAGGTAAAAATCCTGCGCTCGTTGCGCATCATCGACGAAAGCAGTGTCGCGGATCACGCGGTGCGCGGACAGTACGCCCAGGGCTGGTATCAGGGTGTCGCCGTGCCCGGTTACCTCGAAGAAGAGGGCTGCCGGGATTGCAACAGCAATACGGAAACCTTCGTGGCCATCAAGGCGTTCATCGACAACTGGCGCTGGGCCGGCGTGCCTTTCTACTTGCGCACGGGTAAACGCCTCGCCGAAAAGCTCACCGAAATCGTCATCAGTTACAAAAGTCTGCCCTACAATATTTTTTCCAGGGGCGAAAATATTCCCAACCGCCTGGTGATCCGCCTGCAACCCAACGAGGGTATCGAGATGCAGATGGTCTCGAAATTGCACAGCCTGAAAAACAAGATGGGCCTGGTGAAGCAGAACCTGAATCTCGATTTTCTCGGTTCGTCGGATCTCGACCGGGTTCCCGACGCCTATGAGCGTTTGTTTCTCGACATCATCAATGGCGATCAGTCATTGTTCGTCGGCCGTGAGGAAGTGGAGGAATCGTGGCGCTGGTGCGATGCGCTGATCGACGCCTGGCACAAACAGGGCATCGAAGTGAAACCCTACCACGCTGGTGCCTGGGGGCCGACCAAGGCGGAGCTGTTGATCGAAAAGGATGGCAGGAGCTGGCATGAATGACTTTCCCGTATGGCATATGTTCGCGGACAACGCCGCGCTCGACCGGCAGCTGGCAGAAACCGTCGCGGCGCTGCTGGGTGCCACCATCAAGCGCAACGGCAGCGCGCTGCTCGCCGTGTCCGGAGGCCGCACGCCGCTCGGCTTCTTTGCCGAGCTGTCGCGACAGTCCATTCCCTGGCAACAGGTTACCGTGACCCTGGCGGACGAGCGCTGGGTGGCTGTCGACCACCAGGACAGCAACGAAGGGCTTGCCCGCGAGCACCTGCTGATCAACGCCGCCGCATCCGCGCGCTTCGTGGGCCTCAAGAACGAGGCCGCCACGGCGCTGGAGGGGATGGCGGCCTGTGAGCGCGCGTTGCAGGAACTGGGTGTGCCCGACGTGATGGTGCTCGGCATGGGCGACGATGGCCACACTGCATCGCTGTTTCCCGGTGCCGAGGGTCTGGCGGCGGCACTGGATCCGCAGGGTGCGCAGCTCTGCGCAGCGATCACGCCGCCGCGCGCCAGCCACGAGAGAATGACGATGACGCTCGCACAGCTTGCGCGCGCACACCATGTTTTCATTCACATTACCGGCGCCGCGAAAAAAACACTGCTCGAACAGGCTGCGGACACCGCAGACCCGTTGCAGTTGCCGGTTGCCGCTGTGCTGAATCAACCGCGTGTGCCGGTCAGTGTGTATTGGAGTGACGCCAAGGAGCCGGCATGACAGCCAACCTTTATGACGCTACAGCCACGCAGGCCTGGCAGAGACTGAGCCAATTGGCGCAGCGCGCTGCCGATATCGACATTGCCGCGCTGCTTGCGCGCGACGACGACCGCCACATAACGTTCTCCGCGTCCTGCGGCGGCCTGTTTCTGGATTACGCCAAGAACCGTGTCGACGACGAAATTCTCGATGCGCTGCTGGCGCTGGCGCAGGCGTCGCCGTTGGCGCGCTTGCGCGACGCGATGTTCCGTGGCGAGCCCATCAACGGCACGGAAAACCGCCCGGTGCTGCACACCGCGTTGCGCACACCGCCGGCGCGCCTGCCCGAGGAGCTCGCGGATATCGGCGCTGCCATTGCCGCACAGCGCGAGCGCATGGGGGGGATCAGCGATGCCATTCGCAGCGGTGCCTGGCGCGGCGCGCGCGGCGATGCCATCACCGACGTGGTCAATCTCGGCATCGGCGGCTCCGATCTGGGCCCGCGCCTGGCCTGTGAGGCTCTCAAGGAATTTGCCGCGCCGGGTCTTCGGGTTCATTTCGTCGCCAATGTGGACGGCGAAGTGATCCGCTCGACGCTCGCCGCGCTGAACCCCGCAACCACGGTGGTGATTCTGTGCAGCAAGACCTTCACCACCCAGGAAACCCTGCTCAATGCCCAGTACGCGCGCCACTGGCTCGGTGACGGCCTGGGCCTGGCCGAACCCTTTGCGAGCAGCCATTTCATTGCCGTAACCGCGGCCCCGGACAACGCCTTGAGGCTCGGTATTCGCGGCGAAAACATCATCGAATTCTGGGATTGGGTGGGCGGGCGCTATTCCCTGTGGTCGGGCGTCGGGCTGGCCATCGCCATCGCCATCGGCAACGACCATTTCAGCGCCATGCTCGACGGCGCCGCCGAGATGGACGCGCATTTCAGAAATACACCCTGGCGGCAGAATATGCCGGTGATCCTGGCATTGCTGGGAATCTGGTACGGCAACTTCCTCGGCGCGCAGACGCAGGCGGTGATTCCCTACTGCGAGCGCCTTCTGCAATTGCCGTTTTATCTGCAGCAGCTCGACATGGAGAGCAACGGCAAATCCGTGAGCCGCGATGGCGCTGTGTTGAACCATGTCACCGGCCCTATACTTTGGGGGTCGACAGGCACCACCGGACAACACAGTTTTTTCCAGTTGTTGCACCAGGGCAGTCATCTGGTGCCGGTGGATTTCATCGGCGTGGTCAGAGATCCGCTGAGTATTCCCGGGAATCACCGGGTGCTGCTCGCCAACATGCTGGCCCAGGGCGCCGCCCTGATGCGCGGCAAGACAGGGCCGGATCTGCCGCCTCACAAGCGCTATCCGGGCAACCGGCCGTCCAATACATTGCTGCTGGAAGAGCTGAGCCCGCGCAATTTTGGTGCGCTCCTCGCCCTGTATGAGCACAAGGTATTCGTGCAGGGTGCGATCTGGAATATCAACTCCTTCGATCAGTGGGGCGTGGAATTCGGCAAGGCCATCGCGAATCAGTTGCTGGCGGAGGACGCGCCGCTGGAACTGGACGGTTCGACGGCGGCGTTGTTGCGACGCATTGCCCGGTAGCCGCAAGTTTGTATTGAGCTCCAGGCTGCAAGCTCCAGGTTGAACTCTGGTAAAACGCGGTTCTTGCAATGCTTCCGCTTGAAGCTTACGGCTTATCGCTTTCTCCACTACCGCTGCCGGTAGTTATTTTGGGATTGACGCCACGGAGAATCATGGATAGCACAGAAAGGCTGTTGTACCTGAGTGGCATCGCTGCGGATTATCTGGGTTATGCCGGTGAACACAGGGTTTTTTCCCGCCATGAAAGGCTGCGTGTACTGGCGGCCATGGGTATCGATGGCGAGGATGCGGCAAGCGTCGAGCGCGCACTCTTCGAATTCGATAGCGCGCCCTGGCTTACCTGGCTGCGCCCCTTGTGTATCGCGCAGGAAAGCGATCCTGCGGTGCCGATGCACTTTGCCCCCGCGCAGCTGGAAAGTCTTTTCCAGTGGACGCTGACGCTCGAGTCCGGCGAAACCCGCAGCGGAACACTGCGCCCCGTCGACCTTCCGGAAAGCGGCGAGTACTACAGCGGCGGCGTCAGATACAGCGGGCGCCGCCTGCACCTGGACGCGATGCCGCTCGGCTACCACCATTTTTCCCTGGTTCAGGGCAGCTTCGAGGAGAGCTGTGTTGTCGTTCTCTGCCCCGAGCGCTGCCACGACGCGGTGCCCGAAGGCGCGGCGAAGATCTGGGGCATCAGCTGCCAGCTCTACACGCTGCGCTCGGCGCGCAACTGGGGCATCGGTGACTTTTCCGATCTTGAAGAGTTGATCCGGCTGGCCGCGGCGATGGGGGCGGACATGGTGGGGCTGAACCCTTTGCATGCGCCCTGTTCGCGTGGCTTCGACGGCTTCAGCCCCTACAGCCCGTCCGATCGGCGCTTTCTCGATCCCATCTACATCGATCCGCTTGTGGTGGAGGATCTTGCACTGGCGCCGCGCCTCGCGGCGCGCATCGCCGCCAACGGTTTTCAGGCGAAGCTGCAGGCCTTGCGCGATCTGACCCTGGTCGATCATGCGGCGGTCACGGCCTGCAAATACCCGATCCTTGAAAGTCTGTACGCCATTTTTCGCGAGCGCGCCACGGCGCCGCGGCGTGCGGCCTTCGCGGCCTTTGTCGCGGAAGAGGGCGATGCACTGCGCCAGTTTGCGGCTTATGAGGTCGCTCACAACAGCCACGCGAAGACTTTTTGCAACGAACCGGAATTTTATCAGTACCTGCAATGGCTCGCCGCTTCGCAGCTGGAACGCTGTCAGCGAGTCGCCCGCGACTGCGGCATGCACATCGGTCTGATGCGCGACCTGGCGGTGGGGGCCGTGGACGGCGGCAGCGAGGTTCATACCAACCCAGGGCTTTATGTGAAAAACGTCACCATCGGCGCGCCGCCGGACCCGTTCGCGGCGGAAGGCCAGGACTGGGGGCTGCCGGTGATGTCGCCACTGGGTATGAGACGCGACAACTTTTGCCATTACATCCGCCTGCTGCGCGCCAACATGAGGTGGTGCGGTGCGCTGCGCATCGATCATGTCATGGCCCTGGTGCGCCTGTGGTGGTGTTTGCGTGCCCATGACGACGAGCCGCGCCTGGGAATTTACGTCTATTATCCCTTCGACGAAATGCTCGCGCTGTTGCGTCTGGAAAGCGTGCGCAACGACTGTCTGATCATCGGCGAGGACCTCGGCGTGGTGCCGGAGCTGCTTCGTCACGCCATGGTCGAGCACGCCCTGTACGGCAACAGGGTGCTGTACTTCGAGCAGTATCACGATCACCGTTTCAAGCCGCCCGAGGACTTTCAGGGCGATGTCCTGCTGATGGTGACCAATCACGACGTGGCCACCCTTGCGGACTGGTGGCGCGGCGGAGACGTGCGGCGCCGGCATTCTTTTGGTTTGTCGTCCGTGGATCACGCCCTGGAGGATGCCCTGGCGGAGCGCGAGCGCGACAAGCGACAACTGCTGGTGTGGCTGGACAACGCCGGGCTGCTGCCGCAGGGTTGGCGCACTGACGACACTGCACAGGTGTTCGACGAAGCTCTGTGCAGCGCTGTACACAGAGCTTGCGCACGCAGCCGCTCAGGGCTTCTCCTGTTGCAACTGGAAGATCTGCAATTGCTTGCCGAGCCGGTCAATGTCCCCGGCACCTTCCGCGAATACCCCAATTGGCGGCGCAAGCAGGAACAGGAAACGACGGCGATTTTTGCGACGCCCTGGGTGAGGGCGTTGCTGGAACAGGTGAACGAGGAAAGACGATCTTGAAAACGCTCGCGGATCGGCACGCCGCATCCCTGCCGCACCAGGCCATGGACGCCCTTGTGCGCGGCCAGTACGAGGATGTGTTTGCCGTGCTCGGCAGCCACCGCCACGGCGATGGCCTGGTCATACGCGCCTTCCTGCCCTGGGCCTGCGAGGTGGCGGTAATCGCCCGCGACAGCGCTGACAAGGTGGCGACGCTCGAGCGGGTTCACGGCGACGGCCTGTTCGAGGCGCGAATCGACCGCAGCGAACCCTTCGCCTATTTTTTTCGTGTACAGAGCGCGGTGGGCACATTCGATCTGGAAGATCCCTACCGCTTTCCATCCTGCTTGGCGGAAGATGAGCTCTATCTGTTCAACGAAGGTACCGAGGAGCGCGGTTATCAATGGCTCGGAGCCAACCGCCGCACCCTCGAAGGTGTCGACGGCATACTGTTCGCGGTTTGGGCTCCCGCCGCAAGGCGCGTCTCCGTGGTTGGCGATTTCAATGGCTGGGATGGCCGCCAGCATCCGATGCGCAGGCACCCGGGCGCCGGGGTGTGGGAGATATTTGTGCCTGGTGTCGATGAGGGGTGTTGTTACAAATACGAGATCATCGATGCCGGCGGCAATCTGCTGGCACTGAAAACCGATCCCTACGCACGCTTCATGCAGCGCCCCCCGGAAACCGCCTCCAGAATCTACAGCGCCACGGATTACATCTGGAACGACGCCAGCTGGGTGGCGCAGCGCGGTCAGCGACATCAAATGGGTCAGCCGGTATCCATTTACGAGGTGCATGCCGGATCCTGGCGGCGCAAGCTGGAAGAGGGCGGTCGCTACCTCAGTTATCTGGAGCTGGCCGCGGAGCTGGTGCCTTACGTCTGCGAGCTGGGGTTCACCCATATCCAGCTGATGCCCATTGCCGAGTATCCGTTCGATGGCTCCTGGGGCTATCAGCCGGTGGGGCTGTTTGCACCGTCGAGCCGTTTCGGTACTCCGGATGAGTTTCGTCATTTCATCGACATCTGTCACCAGAACGGCCTGGGTGTGCTGCTCGACTGGGTTCCGGGGCACTTTCCCAGCGATGCCCACGGCCTCGGCCGCTTTGACGGCAGTTGCCTGTACGAGCACGAAGACCGCCGGCGCGGCTTTCACCCGGACTGGAACACGCTGATCTACAACTATGGCCGCGCCGAGGTCAGAAGCTTTTTGATCAGCAATGCCAATTACTGGCTGCGGGAATTCCATCTCGACGGGCTGCGCGTCGATGCGGTGGCGTCGATGCTCTACCTGGACTACAGCCGCCGCCACGGCGAGTGGCTGCCCAACGCCTTGGGGGGCCGTGAAAATCTCGAAGCCATCGATTTTCTGCGCACCGCCAACAGCCGGCTCTATTTCAACAACCCGGGCATCATGATGATTGCCGAGGAATCCACCGCCTGGCCCGGCGTATCGCATCCGCTGGAGAGCGGCGGCCTCGGCTTTGGCTTCAAATGGAACATGGGCTGGATGAACGACAGCCTGCGCTACATGGCGCGCGATCCGGTGCATCGCCAGTACCATCACCACGAAATGACGTTCAGTATTTTTTACGCTTGGAACGAGAATTTCGTATTGCCGATCAGCCACGACGAAGTGGTGCACGGCAAGGGCTCGCTGATCGTCAAGATGCCGGGAGACGAATGGCAGAAATTCGCCAACTTGCGCGCCTTCCTCGGCTATATGTGGGGACATCCGGGCAAGAAACTGTTGTTCATGGGCTGCGAGTTCGGCCAGTGGCGCGAGTGGAATCACGATATCGGGCTCGACTGGCACCTGCTCGATGACGCGCGCCATCGCGGCGTTCAACACCTGGTGCGCGACCTCAACCGCGCCTACCGCGAGTTGCCTGCTCTGCACGAATATGATTGTGACAGCCGCGGATTTCAGTGGTTGCAGAGCGACAACGCCAGCCAGTCCATTTTTGCCTGGCTGCGCAAGGGGCGGGATTCGCGGTCGTTCGCCGTGGTGGTCGCCAACCTGACGCCGCAATTGCACCACGGGTTTCGCCTCGGCGTTCCCTGCGAAGGGTGGTATCGGGAGTGTATCAACACCGATGCCGAGTGCTACGGCGGCAGCGGCGCTGGCAACTGCGGCGGCGCGACGGCACAGGCGGTTCCCCATGACGGGCAACCGTTTTCGCTGCAGATTACGCTGCCGCCGCTGGCGACGCTTGTTTTCTCGGTGGAGACTGAGAAACAGCTATAAGCTGTAAGCTTTGAGCAGGAGCACTGCAAGAACTGAGTTCTATCAGCGTTCAACTTAGAGCTTATAGCTTACAGCCTCCTCTATTAGCCTGATGCGAGAGATTGACTTCCAACAGATTCCGGAGCGGCAGAGAACACCATGATTTTCATTCCCGAACCCGGCACGCCCGCGCCGCTGGGCGCCAGCTTCGATGGCGAGGGCACCAACTTCGCGCTGTTTTCGGCTCATGCCGAGGCGGTCGAGCTGTGTCTGTACGATCCTTCCGGCCAGCAGGAGCTCACCCGCTACAGCTTTCGCGAAAAGACCCACGACGTCTGGCATGGCTACATTCCCGGCGTACAGCCGGGCACCTGCTACGGCTACCGCGTGTACGGTGTGTTCGATCCTCACAGCGGCCATCGCTTCAACCACCACAAATTGCTTCTCGACCCCTACGCGCGCCAGTTGCAGGGTCGCTTCCAGTGGCACGACAGCCACTTCGCCTACCGCCTCGGCACGTTGGACGAGGATCTGTCCTTCGATTCCAGCGACAACGCGGCGTACATGCCGAAAGCCGTGGTGAGCGGCCCGGCCTGTCCCTGGGATTGGCCGCGCCGCCCGCTGGTGCCCTGGCACAGTACCGTCATCTACGAGACCCATGTGCGCGGTTTCACCTTCCGTCACCCAGATGTACCGGAGAACCTGCGCGGCACCTTTGCGGGGCTGTCCCAGGACAAGGTCATCGAATATCTCAAGGCGCTCGGCATCACCAGTGTGGAGCTGCTGCCGGCACAAGGGTTCATCGATGAGTACAACCTGCACCGCCTGGGGCTCCGCAATTATTGGGGCTACAACACCCTGTCCTTCTTTGCGCCCCACAGCGCCTACCTCGCGGGCCGTGATGTCTATGAATTCCGCCAGATGGTGGAGCGCTTTCACGATGCGGGCCTCGAGGTGATTCTCGATGTGGTCTACAACCACACCTGCGAGGGCAATCAGCTCGGGCCGACCCTGAGTTTTCGCGGCATCGACAACGCCTCCTACTACCACCTCATGTCCAGTGACAAGCGCTTCTACGTCAACGACAGTGGCTGCGGCAATACGCTCAACATGCGCCATCCGCGCGTGATGCAACTGGTCATGGACAGCCTGCGCTACTGGGCGGGAGAAATGGGCGTGGACGGCTTTCGCTTCGATCTGGCGACGGTGCTGGGGCGGCAGGAAATGGGCTTCAGCAACAATGGCGCCTTTTTCCAGGTGTTAGCCCAGGACCCGCTGTTGTCTGCCTGCAAGCTCATTGCCGAGCCCTGGGACATCGGCCCGGGCGGCTACCAACTGGGCAATTTCCCCTCCGCCTGGAGCGAGTGGAACGACCGCTACCGGGACAGCGTGCGAAAGTTCTGGCGCGGCGATTCGGGGATGCTGCCTGAACTGGCAAGGCGTTTGCACGGTTCAGGTGATATCTTTGAGCACGGCGGCAGGCGGCCTCATGCGAGCATCAATTTCGTCACCAGCCACGACGGCTTCACCCTGCGCGATCTGGTGAGTTACCGCGAGCGCCGCAACGAAGACAACCTGGAGAGCAACAACGACGGACACATCGAGAATTTTTCCTGCAACCACGGCGTGGAAGGCCCGACAGATGATCCACGGATCGACGCCCTGCGCTGGCGCATGCAACGCAACTTCCTCACCATGCTTGCGGTTTCGCAGGGGGTACCGATGATTCTCGCCGGCGATGAAATGGGGCACAGTCAGCGCGGCAACAACAACGCCTATTGCCAGGACAATGCCATCAGCTGGATCGACTGGCAGGCGGTGCCGCCACAGGGCCACAAGCTTGCGGAGTTCACCCGGGGCCTGTTGGCGTTCAGAAAATCCCATCGCGTATTGCAGGCCAATCGCTACCGTCACAAGATGGACATGCCCGGCAGCGATAGTATTCTCTGGCTCAACAGCGAAGGGCGGGCGATGCGCGATGAGCACTGGCACGAGCCGCGCAGCCAGTTGCTGGGATTTCTTCTGAGTGAGGATGTGTCGATCACCGAGACGCGCCATATTCTGGTGATTTTCAACGGCGCCGACGAGGCACAGAAATTCGTCCTGCCGACCCATCCGCAGACCGGCTGGGAACTCGTCATCGATACGGCACTCGATACTATCGATACCGAGCGGCAACGTTATGGCGCGGGAGAAATTCTGTCTTTGGTCGACCGCTCCATCCAGGTGCTGACCGCGAAGGGATTTGCCGCGTAGCAACGTATTACGAAAATTCAGGCTGCAGCCGTGCGTGGTGAGGGGCGAGCTGTAAGCCATAAGCTTTAAGCAGGAGCACTGCAAGAACTGCGTTCTGCCAGCGTTTAACTTAGAGCTTATGGCTTACATCTCAACCCCAGTCCACAGCCCAAATTTTCGACTTATGAAAACTGAGGAGTGCTTATGGACACTACCAGTCAAGGGTGCCCCCCGCTGACTCTCGAAGACGAGGTGCGCGAGGACCTGCAGCGGCATTTTCAGCTCACTTTCGGACGCGATGAGGTGGACGAGTCCCACTACTACCTGTATCGCGCGGTGGCGATGACGGTGCGCGACCGCATGGTGGAAAAATGGCGCGATACCCATGAGCGCTACAAGCGGGAAGATCCAAAGCGGGTCAGTTACCTGTCACTGGAATTTCTTGTTGGCCGTACCCTCAACAACGCACTGCTGAACCTGGATATCGAGGACGCGATGCGTGCGGCACTCGAACCTTTTTCCTGCAGCCTCGAAGCCATCGAAGACGAGGAGCTCGACGCCGGGCTTGGCAACGGCGGCCTGGGTCGTCTCGCGGCCTGCTTTCTCGACAGCTGCGCGACCCTGGAAATCCCCGTCACCGGCTACGGCATTCGCTACCAGTACGGCATGTTTCACCAGAAACTGGAAAATGGTTACCAGGTTGAAGCGCCGGACCTGTGGCTGCGCTACGGCAATCCCTGGGAATTCGAGCGCCCTGAAAATACGCAGCGCGTGAAATTCATGGGGCGCAGCGAGTTTTACAAGGACGAGCGGGGAGCAACCCGGGTGCGCTGGGTGGACACGCTGGATGTGCTGGCGGTGCCCTTCGATATGCCGGTGCCGGGTTATCGCAACGACACGGTCAACACGCTGCGGCTGTGGAAGTCCGATGCCACCGATGAATTCGACCTCGAGGAATTCAACGCAGGTGGCTACACCGACGCGGTGGCGGCGAAAAATCGCGCCGAGTTGATCACCATGGTGCTCTATCCCAACGACACCAGCGAGCAGGGCAAGGCGCTGCGCCTGCAGCAACAGTATTTTCTTGCGTCGGCGAGCCTCCAGGACGTGTTGTGCCAGTGGCAGAACCGCTGCGGCAGCGATTTCAGCGAGTTTGCTGCCAGGAACGTCTTCCAGCTCAATGACACCCATCCGGCGGTGGCGGTGCCGGAACTGATGCGGCTGTTGATGGATGAGTACGGCCTGGGTTGGGATGAAGCCTGGGGCATCACTACCCAGGTGATGGCCTACACCAATCACACCCTGTTGCCGGAAGCGCTCGAAGTGTGGTCGGTGGCGCTTTTCAGCCGGTTGCTGCCGCGCCTGCTGGATATCATCTACGAGATCAATGCCCGCTTTCTCACCGATGTGGCGGCGAAATGGCCCGGAGATGTGGCGCGTCAGCGGCGCATGTCATTGATTACGGATGGCGACCATCCCGGCGTGCGCATGGCCTATCTGGCCATTGTCGCCAGTTACTCGGTCAATGGCGTGGCTGCGCTGCACACGGATCTGCTGACCTCGGGGCTGTTTCGCGACTTCCACCAACTCTGGCCGGAGAAATTCAACAACAAGACCAACGGCGTGACGCCGCGGCGCTGGCTGGCGCACTCCAACAAGCCGCTCAAGGCGCTGCTCAGCGACACCATCGGCGAAGGCTGGATACGTAATCTCGGCGAGCTGGAAAAACTCAAGTCCCATGCTCGCGACAGTGCCTTCGCCGAGCGTTTCATGGCGGTGAAGCAGGAGAACAAAAAGGCTCTCGCCGCACTGGTAAAGCGTGACTGTGAGGTGGCTTTCGACACGGCGATGATGTTCGACGTGCAGGTGAAGCGCATCCACGAATACAAGCGCCAGCTGCTCAACGTGTTGCACGTCATTCACCTGTACCAGCGCATCTGTGCCGGCGATGTCCGTGACATGGTGCCGCGCGCGGTGCTGATAGGTGGCAAGGCGGCGCCGGGTTACGCGATGGCCAAACTGATCATCAAACTCATCAACAATGTGGCGGCGGTGATCAACCGCGACCCGGTGGTCAGAGATTGGTTGCGGGTGGCGTTCATTCCCGATTACCGGGTTTCGGCCATGGAAATCATCTGTCCGGGCACCGATCTCTCGGAGCAGATTTCCACGGCAGGCAAGGAAGCCTCGGGAACCGGCAACATGAAATTCATGATGAACGGCGCCGTGACCATCGGCACCCTGGACGGCGCCAACATCGAAATCCGCGAGGCCGTCGGTGACGAGAATTTTTTCCTGTTCGGTCTCACCGCGGCACAAGTGCGCGCAGCTGCCGAAGGCTATGATCCCGACGCGATCATCGCCGACGATGACGGACTCATCGGGGTGATGGCGCTGCTGGAATGCGGCCATTTCAATTTGTTCGAACCCGGTATTTTCGATCCCATCATCAGCGCCATCCGCAATCGTGCCGACCCCTGGATGATCGCCGCGGATTTCCGCAGCTACGTCGAAGCCCAGCAACGCGCCGCAAATGCCTTTCGCGACAAGAAGCGCTGGGCGCGCATGAGTATCCTCAACACCGCGTCGAGCGGCTGGTTTTCCAGCGACCGGACGATTGCGGAATATCGGGATGAGATTTGGTATAGAGAGTAGGGTGGGAGACGTTTCAATGGGAGATGAGAGATGTCCCCCTCGTCTCCCATCTCCCATTGAAACATCTCCCGTCCTCACAAAGGAATAACGACATGCAAGACCAAAACCCTCGCTACGTCAGCCGTCTGACGAAAAACACGCTCGCCCTGGTTCTTGCAGGAGGGCGAGGCTCGCGGCTTTATGAGCTGACCAACTGGCGCGCCAAGCCGGCGGTGTATTTTGGCGGAAAATACCGCATCATCGATTTTCCCCTGTCCAACTGCATCAATTCAGGCATTCGCCGGGTTGGTGTGTTGACCCAGTACAAGGCGCATTCGCTGATCCGTCACCTGGTGCGGGGCTGGAGTCATTTCAAGAAAGAGCTGGGTGAATTCGTCGAAATCCTGCCGGCGTCGCAGCGCTATTCGGAGGACTGGTACCAGGGCACCGCCGATGCCATCTATCAGAACCTGGACATCATTCGGGCCGAAAAGCCGGACTATGTGATGATCCTGTCGGGCGACCACATTTACAAGATGGATTACGGCGCCATGCTGGTGCGCCATGTGGAGAGCGGCGCAGACATGACAGTGTGCTGCCTCGAAGTGCCGGTAGCGGAGGCGGCGAGAACATTCGGTGTGCTTCAGGTGGACAGTGACAAGCGGGTCATCGGTTTTCAGGAAAAACCGGAAAACCCCAAGCCCATCCCCGGTGATGAAGAATTCGCGCTGGCATCCATGGGCAACTACATTTTCAACACGGAATTTCTCTTCGATTGCCTGATCAAGGATGCGGCTGACAAAAAATCGTCCCATGATTTTGGCCATGACGTGATTCCCTCCCTGATCGGTCAACATCATGTGCAGGCCTATCCCTTCCGCGATCTGGTTACCGGTGAGCGCGCCTACTGGCGCGACGTCGGCACGCTGGACTCCTTCTGGATGGCGAACATGGAGCTGGTCGGCACTTCGCCGATGCTCAATCTCTACGATCCCGAATGGCCGTTGTGGACCTACCAGGAGCAGTTGCCGCCCGCCAAGTTCGTCTTCGATGACGACGACCGACGCGGTGCGATGGTGGATTCCATGGTGTCGGGCGGCTGTATCATTTCCGGCAGTGTTTTGCGACAATCCGTGGCGTTTTCCAATGTCAGGGTACATTCGTACTCCTCCATCGAAAAAACAGTGATCCTGCCCCAGGTGGACATCGGTCGCCACGCCAAGATCCGCAATGCCATCATCGACCGTGGCTGCCATATACCGGCCGGCTCGGTGATTGGCTACGACGCGGAGCAGGATCGTGCCAACGGTTTTCGGGTGAGCAGCGAGGGCGTCGTGCTGGTGACGCGCGGCATGCTCGGTCAGCCCGAAGGCTACGCCTGAGAGATTGCCGCTGGTTGCGGCGCACGACTGCGAGTACGCGACATCCTGCAGGCCTTGCGCCTGCGGTGACGCACCGCTGCCAGTCGCGTTGACGGATTCTGAAGGACGATGAATATTTTGATGCTTGCCGCCGAAAACGGTGCGATACCGGGCGGCAAAGTGGGCGGTATGGGCGACGTCATGCGCGACGTGCCCCGCGCCCTGGCCGCACTTGGCCACGAACTCGATGTGGTGACACCGGGATACCAGGCATTTTCGACATTGCCCGGCGCGCGCCAGGTGGCGGCAATCCAGGTGCCCTTTGCCGGGCGCGATGAACGCATCACCGTTCATCGCCTGGATCTGGAGCCAGGCCCGGAGAGTGCGCCGGTGCGCCACTGGCTGCTGGAGCACCCCGCGTTCGCGCCCGTGACGCCAGGCAAAATCTATTGCGACGATCCTGCGGACCGCCCCTTCGCCACCGACGCCCACAAATTCGCCTTGTTCTCCCGCGCCGCCCTGCACCTGCTCCTGGCCGGGGATCTGCGCCCCGATGTGCTGCACCTTCACGACTGGCACACGGCCTTTGCCGCGATTCTGCTCAGGTACGATCCGGTCTATCTGGCGTTGAGCCGTATTCCCTTGGTTTACACGATCCACAACCTCGCCCTGCAGGGCGTCCGCCCGCTGTACGGCGATGGCTCATCCCTCGGCCACTGGTTTCCGGGCCTCAAATACAGCCCGGTGGATATCTGCGATCCGCGCTATGCGGGCTGCGTCAACCCGATGCGCGCGGCGATCAACCTGTGCGACAGGATTCACGCGGTGTCGCCCACCTATGCGCGGGAAATCCAGAAGCCCGCCGATCCTGATGCCGGTTTCAGCGGTGGCGAAGGGCTCGACAAAGACCTGCAGAAAGCCCACCGCGAGGGACGCCTGCACGGCATTCTCAACGGCTGCGCATACGATGTGGCGCGTGCCGAAGGCAACTACGCGGATTTCATGGAGTGTGCGGGGGACCATCTGGAGCAGTGGCTGTCGCAACAGCCGCTGCTCGATAGTGGTCACTACCTGGCGCTGCGCCGCCTCGATGCCTGGCGCGCGCGGGACAGAGCGCGCCCCGACTTTTTGCTGACCTCGGTGGGGCGTCTCACCGGGCAGAAAGTCAGCCTGCTGCGCCAGCCGCAGAAAGATGGCCGCAGCACCCTGGAGCACCTGTTGGAGCGACTGGCCGCGGTCAATGGCCAGTTGATCATGCTGGGCAGCGGTGATCCCGCGTTCGAGCAGTTTTTCACCGCGCTTGCCGCGCGACACAAGCACTTTCTGTTCCTGCGCGGCTTTTCCGAAACGCTCGCCCACTGGCTGTACAGTCGCGGCGACCTATTCCTGATGCCCAGTTCCTTCGAGCCCTGTGGAATCAGCCAGATGCTCGCCATGCGCGCCGGTCAGCCCTGTCTTGCGCACGGTACGGGCGGACTGGTGGACACCATCGATGATGACCGCAATGGCTTTCTGTTTTACGGCGACACGCCATTCCAGCAGGCGGAAAACCTTCTCGACCGTTTCGACGAGGTACTGGCGATGCGGGAAACCCGATCCGCGGCCTGGCACAAGCTATGTGATGGTGCGGCTGCGGCGCGTTTCAGATGGGAAGATGTGGCGAAGGCCTATGTGGCACAGCTGTATGGGCAGGAGGGGAGTCGGACGGGAGACGGGAAATGAGCCGCGTTTCGGCATCCCCCGTCTCCCATCTCCCGTTCAACCTCCGAGGTTGAAATCGAAGCCGATGCCGAGGGTGCGCGGCGGCTGTGGTGTGACCACATCGCCAAAGGCGCCCTGGGAACCGTGCTGGTAGTACTCCTCATCGGTGAGGTTCTCGGCGAAGGCGCGCAGGGTGTAGCGCTCGCCGGGACCGAAGGAGTAGGACACCACGGCATTGACTACATCATAGGACGGCTGACTCAGACGGTTGTCCGATTCGAAGAAGTAGCCGTCGTTGTAGTAGTAGTTGATGTTCCAGCCGAGAGTGCCTTCGGCCACCGGAATCGAGTAGTCGAGACCGATGTTGAAGGTCACGTCGGGGGCGCGTACCAGCTTGTGCCCCGTGGCGTCGCCGGAGGTGGTGGTGTTGCCGCCCGCCGGGTTGGGTACGGTGAAAGGTGCATCCGGGAAGTGGGTGTACTCCGTGTCGAGCACGGTCACGCCGGCCTTCAGTTCCAGATTGCCCACCTTCACGTCGGGAACGAACAGCGCCTCCACGTCGAGTCCGTAGACTTCGGCTTCGGCGGCGTTGAACTGGAAGGTGACCCCGGCCTGGTTGCGGGTGAGCTGAATGTCCTTGTAGTCGTAGTAGAAGCCGGCGACGTTCAGGCGCAGGCGGTTGTCGAACAGCTCCGATTTCAGGCCGATTTCGTAGGCGTCGAGAATTTCGGGCTTGACGGCGTCCTGACCGGGGGCGGTGAGGTTGAACACGCCGCTCTTGAAGCCGCGGTTGTAGCTCAGGTAGACCAGCATGTCATCGGTCAGCTGGTGGTCGAGCGCCAGGCGCCAGGTCACTTCCTCGAACTCGATGCTGTCTTCCCGCGCCAGTACCACGCCGCCGGGGGGCAGAGACACGTGGCCAGGCAATGCCACATCGCGGGCGGTCAGGTCGCGCTCATCCTCGGTGTAGCGCAGACCAACGGTGAGCCCGGTGCGATCGGTAAGCTTGTAGGTGCCCTGCGCGAACACTGCATAGGAGTCCGTCTCCTGGCGGCGGCGGTTGTCCGTTTGCAGCACGGGCAGCGGCAGCATTCCGGTGAGCTGGACGATGTCGAACTCGGTTTTGGCGTTGTACAGGAACGCACCGGCCGTCCAGTCGAGCCTGTCGTGGCTGCCGTGGAGGAGGAACTCGTTCTGGAAGGAGCGGGTCTTCTCGCGGGAGTTGAAGTGGAAGAGGAAGGCGGGGCCGTTGTCCGCATCGATTGGATAGAGAGATTCGGTGATGCGATAGGCGCTCAATACACTGAAAGTGATGTCGCCCAGTTCGCGCTCGTACTTGAGGCTGACGCCCTGGTTCTCGATATCCACGTCACTGGGGCTCACCACCAGGTTCTGAATGCTGTCGTAGACGTCGCCGGGGTTGGTGAAGCCACCGCTCATGATGGCGCCGGGCGCGGGTGGCCTGATGAGGCCGATGGTCGAATTGTTGTCACCGTGGTCGACGCTGAATGTCAGGCGGTCGACATCCGTCGGCGTCCACAACACCTTCGAGCGCAGCGCGGTCTCGCGGCGGAAGTTGACTTCGTCGCCGGTGACGAACGACTTGCCCCAGCCTTCGCCTTGGTGAACGTGATAGACGGAGAGGTCGGCGGCGATGGTGTCGGTGCCGGCGGTACCGTAGACGGCGATTTCCCGGGTGTCGTAGCTGCCGTAGTTGATGCTGGCCTTGAGTTGCGCGACATCGCTGGGGTCGCGGGTGATGACATGCACCAGTCCGCCGGTGGCGTTACGACCGAACAGTGTGCCCTGCGGGCCTTTCAGTACTTCCACGCGATCGATGTTGTTGAACGAGAAGATGTTGCCGTAGGCGGACGGCAGATACACTCCGTCGATGTACATCGCGACGTTGCCCTCATCGCCGGGGTTGGTGCTCTGCGAGCCGATGCCGCGAATGAAGATTTGGGCCGATCTCTGCTGGGTGGTGATCACCACGCCGGGCGAAATGGCGGCGAGATTGCCGGTGCCGACGATGCGCGTCTTCTCCAGGGCGTCGCCGGTGAAAGCGGAGACGGAGATGGGCACGTCCTGCAGGCTCTCGCTGCGGCGCTGCGCCGTTACGACGATTTCCTCCAAGGCTCGGGCAGGTGTCTGGGCGACGGCGGGAACGGCGCAGACCGCGCCCAGACAGGGAGCCAATACGAAAGATACAATATTACGATTCATGGTTGTGTTCCGGATATTCTGATGATTCTTGGTGAGTTTGTTACTTCCCCACTCGCGCGGTCTGGAACTCTAGCACTCTGGCGTTGGCCAGATCAATCGCTTGTTTGAATTGGGAGGGAGTCTGCTTAGCGTCTGCTCAATATCTCGCAATTTGTGTTGGTCGATTGAGTTTCACGTTGCACGTTTCACGCGAGCTGCTCACGCAACTCAGTCGGATAGCGCCAAATTGCGAAATCGCGAACGGTACCCTGTAGGAGCCTGCCTGCAGGCGACCGTATGCGGTGCATCCCGATGGTTGTGTCGCCTGCAGGCAGGCTCCTTGTATGTTATTCACAGACCAGCTGATAAGGTTATTCACCAGTTACCGGGGAGGCCGTAGGCTCCTGGAGGCAGCTTTGACTGACCTCGTTTGTAGAGCGGCTCCCCGCCCCATTACTCACCTCGAAGAGTATCCAGAAGCTGGCATCACCAGACTTCGCATTACAAGGTCGAGACAGTATCAAGTGCGAGGTCGGGGAACCGGTAGCTATTTTGACCGAAAACTCACTGAGGGAGAAACCCAATGCCGACTGCCGTAGGAATCGATATTGCCGCCAAAACCTGTGACATGGTCATCCGCACGTCCGGGAAACCGGGCAAGCCGATCTCGTTCAAGCAAACCCCGGCAGGGCATGCCGCCGTGATCAAGCAACTGAAGGCGCTCAAGCCCCAGAGCATTGTGATGGAAGCGACGGGCATCTATTACCTGGATCTGGCCGTGGCGATCGCCGAAGCCGGGCTGCCGGTCAGCGTGATCAACCCCAAGAGCTTTCGCCACTTCGCCGCGCTCAAGTTGACCGGGACCAAAACCGATGGTGTGGATGCGGCCCTGCTGGCGGAATATGGGGTGAGGTGTCCTGGCAATAGCGGACACTCCCGCCTTAGTTAACCGTCTGTTGTTCG
>CAYXXZ010000036.1:0-28437 GCA_964469165.1 uncultured Porticoccaceae bacterium | reverse complement strand
CCCATCTCCCATCTCCCATCTCCCATCTCCCATCTCCCATCTCCCATCTCCCATCTCCGATCTTGTTTCAATATTTTCATTTTATTACACTATTATAAAGATGCTGATCCCGGTTATCACAGAAAAAGAGACCTTGTGCCAGCGGATTTGTTTTAGCTCGTAAAAATATCACACTAAAAAGGGGAAATTATGAAACCGTCCAAGCCTTTACATCACAGCATGCGTCCCTCCGCAATGACCCTGGCGCTGGCCGCGGTGCTGGCCCCGGGTGCTGGCGCGGCCACCCTCGAAGAGATCATCGTGGTGGCCACCAAGCGCGAGCAGAGCATTCAGGATGTGCCCATCACTATGCTCTCCCACACCGGCGAGGCGCTGGCCAGCAAGGGCATCGAGAGTGTCACCCAGCTCTCCGAGGTCGTGCCCAGCCTCAACATCAACACCGGCTCCGGTACCACCATCGTCATGCTCCGCGGCGTCGGTACCAGCGCCGTCACCGCCGGCAACGAACCCTCCGTGGCCACCTACATCGACGAGGTCTACAACCCCGCGCCCACCGCCAACATGTCATCCTTCGCCGACGTCGAGCGCGTGGAAGTCCTCAAGGGCCCCCAGGGTACCCTGTTCGGGCGCAACGCCACCGGCGGCCTGCTTCACGTCATCACCCGCGATCCCAGCCACGATCCCGAACTCACGCTGCGCGGCGGCATCGCCAACTACGGCACCTGGGAAACCGGCCTCTACGCCACCACCGGCATCACCGACACCCTCGCCGTCAACATCTCCGCCAATTACAAGGACGCCGACAAGTCCTACGTCGACAACCAGGTGCCGGGCGTCAACTTTCTCCCGGAAAACCGCTACAACGTGCGCGCCAAGCTGCTGTATACGCCCACCGACAACACCGAGGTCAAGCTGGTGTTCAGCGAGGAACACTACGAGAGCAGCAACAACATGATCCGCACCCCGCTGCCCGGCGTCACCGCCCGCACCGGCGAGGTCACACCCGACGGCTGGCACAAGGCCGCCCACGAGATCGTCACCTACAACGAGTACGACAACACCCACGTCAGCCTCCACCTCAGGCAGTCATTCAGCGATGTCGACCTGGTGAGCATCACCGCCTACCGCGAGAACGAATACTTCTCGCCCTACGACAACGACGGCACCAGCGTCTTCGACACCAACTCCTACGCCCAGACCAACACCCGCTTCTTCTCCGAGGAAGTGCGCCTGATGTCCACCGGCGACGGCAGCCTGCACTGGATCGTCGGCCTGTTCTACTCCGACTTCAGCACCTACTACGATCCCCTGCGGGTCGAGCTGCCGGGCGTCACCATCTTCAACCGCGGCGAGCAGCAGAACGTGGGCAAGGCGGTGTTCGGCGAGATCGACTGGGCCTTTACCGAGAAAGCCTCGCTGGTGCTGGGCCTGCGCTACAACGAGGACGAGCTGACCCTCGACCAGCGCCCCACCACCATCAACGGCAATGCCATCTTTCCCTACACCAGCCTGGAAGAGGATTTCGAAAAGCTCACCTACCGTGCCGGCCTCAACTACCGCTTCACCGATGACCTGATGGTGTACGTCACCGCGAGCCGCGGCTACAAGGGCGGCATCTTCAACATGGCCAACCTCGGTGGACCACCCAGCGCCCCGGTTCAGCCCGAAGAGCTGGACGCCATCGAAGTCGGCTTCAAGTCGAGCGGCTGGTTCGGGGGTCGTGCCACCCTCAACGGCGCGGTGTTCGACTACGACTACCAGAACCTGCAACTGGTCACCATCGGCAGCGGCACCACCACCACCGCCAACGCGGCGGCGGCGAGCATTCGCGGTGCGGAGCTGGAGATGGATGCCCAGGTGACGGACAAGCTGCGCCTCAGCGCCGGGGTGTCGTACCTGGACAGTGAATACGACGAGTACTTTGGCATAACCAACGTGCCAAATCCCAATGGAATGGGCAACGTGGCCACCACCGGCAACTTCGCCGGCAACGACCTGATGCGGGCACCGGAGATGACGTTCAACGCGGCGCTCAACTACGTCTTGCCGGCGGGCTTCGATGTGGTGGTGAACTACTACTACAACGACGGTTTCTACTGGGACGAGGACAACCGCATCAAGGAGCCGTCCTATGAGGTGGTGAACTTCTCCTTCAACTGGAGGGACCCGGCGGAGAAAGTGAAGCTCAGCCTGTGGGGCAAGAACATGACGGACACGGAGTACTCGGTGTACAGCACCAACGCGCCGCCGGCGGGTGACAACTACACGGCGGCGGCGCCGCGGACCTACGGTATCAGCGGGGAGTACAGCTTCTAGGTGATTGTTCAAAACAGGGCGCGGCAATCTTGAGTGGCGGTCTTGGTTGTGAAGGAGAGTGACATGTGGAAGAGGAACGATGAAACCGAACAACGAACAAAATCTGCGTGAATTTATCGCCGCCTGGGGCTCTGGCTATGACGGCGTGGTGGCCGCTTACCGGAAGTACCTGGCGGATGACATCATTTGGGACCAATCGCCCTTGGCGGTGACCCGTACACTCGATGAAGCCACTGCCCTGCTGGCGGATTTTCGTGACAAGGTTGGCCTCGCCATGTTCCCGGCGGATGTACTCGCACTGGTCGTAAGAGGCGAGGTGGGATTTGCCGAGCGGATCGATCACCTGACGAAGGAAGATGGTGTTGTGCTCGCATCATTCCCGGTGACGGGTGTGTTTCGTTTCGACGCCGAAGGGAAAATCGTCTACTGGCGGGAATATTTCGATTCCGCGCCAGTGGTACGGGCGATGGCTGGCTGACCAGAATCTGGCGATAGAGTCCGGCGCTCACGCCGCTCTTTTTGCGATCCTGGCACAGTAGTCGGAAATTTAGGCTGCAGTTGTGCGTAGGGGGGGAACGCGTCGTAAACCATAAGCTTCAAGTGGGAGACTGGAGGAACTGGGTTCCACCAGCTTGGAGCTTACAGCTCATGGCTCAACTGCAACCCGCAGCCCCAATTCCTGGCTTGTGCGTACCTAATAGCTATTGTTGCATTGCCCTCCGCTGGCGAATTGCCGTCGCCAGTCATTATTGCCCCGGACGCTGGGTTGATCTTTCGTGCCGCGAGGCGAGCCCGGACAGTCTCGGAAAAGGTTGGAAAATAGGATACTTTTTGACACTATGTCGAACCCGGAATCGTGGAGAATAACGATGTACGAACCCGTCAGGATGTTGCAAGGGCTGACGCTTGTGGATTTTGGCAGTGGCATGGCGCCAGCCCTGATCAGCAAGTATTTCAGTGACAATGGCGCCAGAGTGATCAGAGTCGAGTCTGCGGCCTCGGATTGGGCACGCGGTTACTACGCGGCATACGACGCGTGGTACCGGGACGCTGAAATAAAGCACTTTTCCGATCTTGGCGAGGCAGGGCTCAGTGAGCTTCTGGCGCAGGCAGACGCCTGTATTCTGGGAGGTGAAAGCTACCCCGATGAAAATATTCCCCTTGTTGCCGACCGGATATCTGCTGAACACGCCCACCTGGTGGTGCTCGACATCGCCGGTAATCCCAGGGATACGAGCGGATACGACAGGCCGTCGAGCGACCTCCTGGCGCAGGCGCGCACCGGGTTGTGTTTCGAACAGTATACGGATAAGCCCATCGTCATGGCGTTCGAGCCCGCCAGTTATGGCGCGGCGCTGCAGGGGATCTGCGGCTTGTTGGCGGCGCTGTACGAGCGCCACGCCAGCGGCCAGGGGCAATTGGTCGCCACGTCGTTGTTCGAGGGAACCCTGACATGGGTGGTGCAACTTTGGGGGCAGTACGAGCACAGCCGGCGCGAGACCACGCCACAACCCAAAGATCTCCATCCGCTGATTTTCCGCTGCGCCGATGGCATTTACATCCACATCGTGCTCGGCTCTTCCGGCTCGAAATACAAACTTTACAAGGTGCTCGGCATCGACGATCCCAGCGTCACGCCGGAAGATAGCGGCATGCCCGATCCGGGCAATACCGACAGGCGCAATTTCTTTGGCGACATCGACCTGCTGGCCGAGTATGTAGCGAAATTTGAAGGCAAGCCGCTGCTGGAAGCGCTGTGGGCGGAAGGGCTGCCGGTGGAGGAAGTCTTTGCGCCGGCGCTTTGCTGGGACAACCCGCAGGTGAAGTACAACGGCATCATCCGCGAACTGGCCGATGGCGGCAGGCAGGTGGGCAATCCGGTGATCGCCAGGCGCCATCGGGCACAGGGCACGCCGCGCCCGGTTGCCTCCGCCAAGCCGCTCGGCGGCGTCAAGGTCGTGGACTTCGGCGCCTATGTGGCGGGGCCGCTTGCGACCCGCATTCTCGCAGATCTGGGCGCGGAGGTGATCAAGGTCGAGCCGCTCAAGGGCGACCCTTCGCGCGCCATGCTGCGCTCCTACGCGTCAGCAAACCGCGGCAAAAAAGGTCTTGCGGTCGACCTCAAATCAGGTATCGAGGTTGCGAGAAAGGTGGTCGAGAGCGCGGACATCGTCACCAATAATTTCCGCAGCGGCGTTTCCACGCGTCTCGGCATCGACCCGCCGAGCCTGCACGCCCTGCGCGCCGACATGATAGTTCTGGAAAGTCCCGGCTACGGCGCCAGCGGCCCTCTCGCCAAGCAGGCGGCGTTCGACTTGGTGATGCAGGCTCTGTGCGGGCACGAAGCCAAGGGGGGTGGCGAGGGCAACCCGCCGTTCTGGAACCGTACCTATATGGTGGATTTTGCCGGCGGCATGCTGGGTGCGGCCGCATTGCTCACCGCGCTGAATTACCGCGCAAGCTCCGGCAATGGCGTGTCGTTGGAAGTTCCCCTGCTCAATGCCGGTGTGTTCCTGCTTTCGGAAGCCATCCAAGGCGCCGACGGTGAGGTGCGCGGCGCGAGAGTCCTCAACAGCAGCCAGACGGGGTACTGCGCCAATGAAGCGCTCTATCAGGCACAGGACGGCTGGCTCGCGATCGCCGCGCGCAGTGGCGCTCAGAAAGAGGCGCTGGCACGGGCGCTGGGCCTTTCCGGAATGTCTGCATCCGGTGAGTTCTGGGGAGACGCGGACGCCGGGAAAATTGCCGAAGCCGTGGCCGCGCGCAGCGTCGCCGACCTGTGTCAGACCCTCGAAGCCGTGGGTGTCTGGACAGAGCCCTGCCGCAAGGCGGCGGAGCAAGAGGTGCTCGCCGACCCCGCGTTTGAAGCCAGGGGCACCGTGCAAACCACGATTCATCCAGTCTACGGCACCATCAAGGATCTCGGCGCGCTCGTGACGTTCTCGCGGTCTCGCGCCGGTACCGACAGATATATTCATCAGCTGGGCGAACACAGCGATGAAATTCTGACGGAAAACGCCTTCACCGCGGGAGACATCGCGGGTCTGCGTGAGCGCGGCATCATTGTGTGACATGAGCGCCGCTCCTGCATTCGATTCACACCACATACGAGGGGAAATCATGAACAACGTCAAATGGACGAAAACCTGCCTGATCAGCGCGGCCCTTGCCGCGGCGGCAACCACCCATGCGCAGGGTATCGAAGAAATCGTCGTCACCGCGCAGCGGCGCGCAGAAAATCTTCAGGAAGTGCCGGTCGCCATCACGGCGCTGAGCGCCCAGGTACTGGCCAACTCGGGAATTTCCACGACTGCGGATCTTTCCGCGGTAACCCCGGGCCTGGTCATGACCAGTTCCCTGGCCAGGGCGCAGCCCTACCTGCGCGGTATCGGCACCCAGGGCACGCAGCCCGGCGAGGAGGGCAGCATCGCCACCTATGTGGATGGCGTCTACTACGCGTCGCTGGCGGCCAACTTCTTCGCACTCAGCGGCGTCGAGCGCGTCGAGGTGCTGAAAGGACCGCAGGGCACGCTGTTCGGGCGCAACGCCACCGGTGGTCTGATTCACATCATCACCCGCGAACCGCAGCAGGAAACCTTCGTGGAAGGCTCGGTGTCGATGGGCAATTACGATACCGTCGAAGGCAGCTTCTATGCCACCACCGGCCTCACCGATACCCTCGCTGCGGATATCAGCGTTTTCACCATCGATCAGGGCGAGGGCTGGGGAAAAAATCTGGTAACCGGCAAGGAAGTGAACATGCGCGATGAGTGGGTAGTGCGCAGCAAGTTGCGCTGGGATGCAACGGATCGCACCGTCGCCACGTTCTCGGCGGACTTCCAGAAAAACGACAACGACCTCGGCGCGGTGCGCAATATTCACCCCGACACCATCGGCTTTGGCGGCACGCCGTTCCGCGGCAGCATCTACGATTCGCAGGCCAACATCGACCCCTACATCGAGCAGGAAAACTGGGGCGCCTCGCTGATCGTCTCCCACGACCTGGGTTACGCCGAGCTGAAGAGCACCACGGCCTACCGCTCCGCCGATGGCCTGACTTTCTGGGACATGGACACCACGCCGATTCCGCTGATTCACGGTGCCCTCAACGAGGAAACCCGGACATTCCAGCAGGAATTCATCCTCACCGGCAGCGCCGAGCGGCTCGACTGGACCACCGGCGTGTTCTATTACGAAGCCACGGCGGAAATGGACGACCTCGAATTGTTCAGCGATCTGGTGCCGGCCCAGCGCATCAAGCGCTTCAGCGAGATCAATACCGAATCCTTCGCGGTGTTCGCGCAGGGAGACTACGCACTGACGGAGCGCGCCAGCGTCACGGCCGGGTTGCGTTACACCCGTGATGAGCGCGATGTGCAGGGCTACGACATGGCCTCCACCGGAAACCCCGCACCCTATGGCACGGTGTTCCGCACCGCCAAGGATGACGACACCTACGAAAAACTCACCTACCGCCTGGCGCTGGATTACCAGCTCAGTGATGCCACGCTGCTCTATGCTTCGTACAGCCGCGGTTTCAAGAGCGGCATGTACGCCGGTACCAGCCCCTTCGATCCGGGTGTGGAGCCGGAGACGCTGGATGCCCTGGAAGTCGGCATCAAGGCCACGGTGCTGGACAACCGGCTGCGTTTCAACGGCGCGATCTTCGCCTACGATTACCAGGACATCCAGCTGTCATCCACGGAGACCGGCGTCAGCCGCTTGCTCAACGCCGCGGAAGGCGAAGTCTACGGCGCGGATCTGGACGTGGTGGCGATTCCCTTTGCCGGCGTGCCGGATTTCGAGATCACCCTGGGCCTGTCAGTGCTCGACACGGAATACTCGGATTTCAAGGACGCGCCCTTCTATGAGCCAGCTCCCGCGGGCGGCAATGTCCTGGATACCATCGACGCCTCCGGTCACGACATGATCCGCTCTCCTGATTTCACCACCAACCTGGGTTTCAACTACAGTGTTGCGGTGAGCGACAGCCTGCGCCTGATCGCCAATGCCAACTGGTACCACAGCGACGGCTTTTACTGGGAGCCGGACAACCGCTTGAAGCAGGATGCCTACGACCTGGTCAACGCCCAGATAGGCTTCAGCACCGCGGACGACGCCTGGCGGGTGCGCTTGTTTGCCCGCAATCTGCTCGACGAAGAGTATTTCACGCTGGCAACCATCACCGGCCAGGGCGACGCCATGGGACCAGGGGCACCGCGCACCTACGGCGTGGCGTTCGATTTCCAGATCGGGCATTGATTGTTGTTCGCCAGGGGCTATGAGCTGTAAGCCATAAGCTTTAAGCAGGAGCACGGCAAGAATCGAGTTCTGCCAGCGTTTGGCTTGGAGCTTACAGTTTATAGCTCTGTTTCCATCACCAATACAGCAGCCGTATTCGCGCTGCACGATAAGAGTAAATAGAGATGCGATTCGATTATTCAGAGCAGGAAGCTTCTTTAAATGAAGAGCTGCGGCGCTTCTTGAAAAAGGTGTGCCCGCTGTCGCGGGTGCGCGCCGTGCTGGATGGCGATACCTCCCAGGTGCGCTCACTCACTGCGGAGCTGGGGGAAATGGGCTGGCTGTCGGCCGCGGTGCCCGAGGAATATGGCGGCAGCGGCCTGGGTTACGGCGCGCTGTGCGGTGTTGCCCAGGAACTCGGCAGGGCGCTGGCGCCGGCAGCGGTGGGTTCGAGTATTTTTCTGGCGACGGAGGCCTTGCTGTTGGCGGGCTCCACGGCGCAGAAGCAGCGTTATCTTCCCGAGCTGTGCAGCGGTACGTTTGTGGGTACGCTCGCGCTTGCCGAGCAACCGGGTGCCGTCACGGAAGCGGCGATTGCCTGTGAATATCGCGACGGCAAGCTCTACGGCACCAAGATTGCCGTGGCGGATGGCCAGCACGCGGATATGGCCATCGTCGTCGCGCGTGCCGGCGACGGTGTGAAACTGGTGCTCGCGCAACTGTCTGGCGCCGGTGTGACGCGCGCGCCCCATGCCAGCGTGGATCCGACTCGCCCCCTGGCGCGCCTGGCGTTTTCGGGTGCGACAGCCGAACCCCTCGGCGATGGCGGTGACTGGACGCTGCTGGAGCGCTTGCTGGATCGCGCGGCCGTGCTTTTTGCGTTCGAGCAACTCGGCAGCGCCGACGCCGCGCTGGACATGGCGCGCAGCTATTCCTTGACGCGCTACGCTTTTGGCCGCCCCATCGGTTCGTTCCAGGCCATCAAGCACAAGCTGGCCGACGTCTACATCGCCAACGAACTGGCGCGTGCCAACGCCCATCACGCCGCCTGGGCGCTCGCCAGCGATGCGGACGAACTACCCCTGGCGGCGGCCACGGCACGGGTGGCCAGCGGCGAGGCGCTGGAGCGCGCGGCGCGCGAGAACATGCAGACCCACGGCGGTATTTCCGCCACCTGGGAGCACGACTGCCACCTCTTCTATCGCCGCGCGCGCCACCTGGCTACCTGCGCGGCGCCGATTCAGTACTGGCGCGACCGCACCGGCGCCAGACTGATCGCCCGGCCCGAGGATTACCGGGCGCCCGCCATGGACGACCTGAGCCCCGAGGTGGCCGCCTATCAGGCGCGCGCCCGTGAGTGGTTGGCAGCCAATGCGCCGACCTATCAGTGGGGCGCCGGCGCCAGCGACGAAGAGCGCCTGCGCCTGTGCCGCGGCTGGATGGCCAAAAAGGCCGAGGCCGGCTACATGGGCATCACCCTGCCAAAGGAACTCGGGGGAGCGGGCGGCACGGCGATCCAGGAAGTCATATTCAAGGAGGAGGAAAGTCGCTTCATGAATGCCAGCCACGACGAGTCCTTCGGCGGCGGCCTGGTCAACATGGCGCTTCCCACCATTCTCAAACACGCAAAACCGGGCTGGGCGGAAAAACTCGCGGCAAAGACCCTCAACGGCGACATTCTCTGGTGCCAGTTGTTTTCCGAACCGGCGGCCGGCTCGGATATGGCAGGCTTTCGCACCCGAGCGGTCCGGGACGGCGATGACTGGCTGATCAACGGCCAGAAGATCTGGACCTCCGGCGCGCACAACGCCGACTGGGGTTTATTGCTGGCGCGGTCCGATCCGTCCCTGCCCAAACACAAGGGATTGACGTTTTTCATTGTCGACATGAAAACGCCAGGTATCGAGATCAGGCCATTGAAACAGATTTCGGGGCGCGCCGATTTCAACGAAGTGTTCTTCACCGACGTGCGCATTCCCGACAGCCAGCGCCTGGGCGACATCAACGGCGGCTGGACGGTAGCGCTGACCACCATGATGAACGAGCGCCTTTCCCTGCTCGGCGATCCGTCGGTGAGCCGCGACATCATTGCGCCGCTGATTCATCTGGCGAGGCGCACTCACGGAATGAGTGGCGCCAAGCTGGTGGACGAGGCGAGCTTTCGGGAAAAACTGGCCAGCTACCACGTTGTGGTGGCGGGCATGCACCATGTCACCGGAAAAATCCGCGCCCAGCTCAACAAGGGGCTGCTGCCGGGCCCCGAGGCCACCATTGGCAAGGTGACCATGGCGAAGTGGCTCCAGGAAATGGCGGGCTACGCCATGGACATGATGGGCGCCGCCGGTCAGGTGGTGGATATCGCCAGCGAGCCGGAGCTGGCGCTGATTCAGGAATCCTATTTTCATGTGATCGGTTATCGCATCGGCGGCGGCACCGAGGAAATTGCCAAGAACATTATCGCCGAACGCCTTCTCGGTCTGCCGCCCGATACCCGACCCGACAAGGACGTTCCCTTCAGCGAGGTACCTTTTACCGCACCGGCGCGAGCGGGTGCACGATAGACGATGGAGAAATCTATGCTGGCAAAACAACCCCGGGCGGTGTATTCCCCGGAACATGAACAGTTTCGTGAAACCGTGCGGCGCTTTTTCCGCGAAGCGGTAGAGCCCAATATCAAGGAGTGGGAAAAGGCCGGGGCCTTCGATCCGGATCTTTTTCGCACCGCGGCGAAATACGGCATTCTGCAAGCCGGTATGCCCGAGGAGTACGGTGGCATGGGTGGCGACTTCCTGCACCACGCCATCGTTCACGAAGAGCACGGCTACACCGTGGCGGGCGCCAGCATCGGCGGCGGGCTCGGCATCGACGGCTCCAGTTATCTGATTTACTACGCTGGCACCGAGGAACAGAAACGGGAATGGTTGCCCCGCTACGCCAGCGGCGATGTGGTGGCTGAAGTGTGCTTTACCGAACCGCATTCCGGCAGTGATCTCAGCGCACTTCGCACCCATGCCCGCAAGGACGGTTCCGATTACATCATCAACGGCGCCAAAATGTGGGTCACTAACGGTACTTACTGCAATCTGCTACCTGTCTTTGCCAAAACCGAACTTGCGGACGGTAAATATGGTACGGCGATCTTTCTGGTGGATGCAGATATGCCCGGCGTGCGCAAGACCAAGCCCATCGATACCCTGCACAAAGGGTGCTCCCTGGAGATAGAGGTGTATTTCGAGGATGTGCGGGTACCCAGGGAGCGACTGCTGGGCGGCAAGGAAAACGGTATCTTCAAGGATCTGATGCGGGTGTTGACGGATCAGCGCCTGGCGGAAGCGGCGCGCTTCCTGGCCGCCAGTGAGCTGGCCTTCGACCTGACCGTGGATTTCGTCAAGAATCGCCACGCCTTTGGCCAGAGCGTTTTCGAATTCCAGAACACCCAGTTCCAGCTGGCGGACATCCTCACCGAAATCACCGTGCTGCGGCCCTTCATCGACCAGTGCCTGGCGAAAACCGTCGACGGCACACTGACGCCCCGAGAATCTTCCATGGCCAAATTGAAGGCATCGGAAACGGAATTTTCCATCATGGACCGCTGCCTGCAACTGCACGGCGGCATGGGCTTCGCTCATGAAATGCCGATTTCCCAGCTGTGGACGCTATCGCGGGTGCACAGGGTTTACCTGGGCACGTCGGAAATCCACCGGGTGACCATTGGTAAATCTATTTGAGCTATAAGCTGTAAGCTCTACACCGTGGTCATGAACGTAGGCTACAACCCTGCCTGTTGATTCCCGTTGCATACCGTAGGGGCAATTCATGAATTGCCCCTACACGCGCAGGAAAACCAGGGATGGCGCTGTCGAGCCCCCATGGATGGGTTCACGGCGTGTCTTGAAAGGCGTGCCCCCGGGCAGCAACCGGAGCGCGGAGCTCAAAACAGGAGCACGGAGCTTCAGACACCGGAATCCGGGATTCAACCCTCTTCGAGATTCTTGAGCTCTTCGACCAGATCCTTGCGCAATTTTTTCAGGGCGGGTGTTTCCGGGAGTTCCTCCAGATTCTTCGTCATTCGCATCAGGTAGTTTTCCACCTCTCTTTTCTCCCGCTCTGAAAACCCATCCAGAATGCGGTCGGATTCCATCACCATGATGGCGCCCAGCAGACTGCCGATCTTCTTGACGCGCGGCGTCAGCGTAAGATCGTAGGAACGGCGATCCACGCTCGATATCTTGCGCGTGACCCAGTCCTTTTCCTCGAACTTGTGGATGATCTGGCCGAGCATGGCCTTGCTGAGGCCAAGCAGGCTGGCGAGTTCGCTTTGGTTGATGGTCTTGAAAAAATTCAGATAGCCCATGATGCGCCACTGGGATTTATTCAGGTTGAGGGCCTTCATCTCCTTGTCCAGATAGCTTACGAACAGCTTTGATGTCTGGTTGATTGCGAAAATGGGCATTCGCAGTTCCTTGGGTAGTTTCTTCATGTTCTGTGCATGTCGTCGGAGGCCGAAATTCGGAAACCATCATAGCGTCTATGGCTGCGAAGCCAAATGAGCACCTGCGGACTCGCCCACTGGTCCCGTCGCCCAATCACTTGCCAGCAGTATAGTAGTAAAATAATTTACTTAAATGGTTTGGTTTTTTACTATTTGGTGCTATGATGAGCCTCGATAAGGGAAGGCGGTCCGCCTTCACCGCTCATCAACAACGATAAGGTAGTCGCCGGGGAGATTCTCATGACCGACCAGGTTGTTCTCATAACCGGTACCAGCAACGGTATCGGCAAGATCATGGCCCAGTCACTGGCGCACAGCGGTTACCGGGTAATCGCCGCAATGCGGGACGTGCAGGGCAAGAATGCGGCCAGTGCCGCGGCATTGCGCCACCTCGAGGTGACCCATCCCGTGCAGGTGGTGGAAATCGACGTCACCAGTGACGCATCGGTAAGCCAGGGCGTGGCACAGGCGCTGTCTCATGCCGGGCGCATCGATGTGCTGGTCAATTGTGCCGGCATCATGTGGACGGGCATCACCGAAGCATTCAGTACCCGTCAATTCCAGACGGTGCTCGACACCAATCTCGTGGGGCCATTCCGCATGTTGAAGGCCGTGCTGCCCCACATGCGGGAAAGACAGGCAGGACTCTGTGTCACGGTCACGTCCCTCGCCGGCAGAACCATGGCACCGGGCATGGGCATCTACTCCGCCAGCAAGGCGGGCGCGGAAGCGCTCGCCGAGATCATGGGATACGAAGTGGCGACGCAGAATGTGGACACGGTGATCGTCGAGCCGGGCCCCTTCCAGACAAACCTGATCAATGCCGGCCAGGCGCCGGAAGATCAGGATGTGGCGCAAGCCTACGAAGCGCACTTCTCGCCATTTGCCATGGTGCAGGGCAATGTGGAAAAAATCGTCATGGAAAAGGGCCCGGAAAAAACCGACCCCCAGGTGGTCGCCGACCTGGTGAGGGACATCATCGAACTGCCGGTCGGGCAACGGCCATTGCGAGTGACGGCGGGGCTGGACTTTTGTGCCGCCGACCTCAATGCCGCCGTGGCGCCCCATCAGGAAAAGTTTCTGCGCCTGATGGGATTTGGTGACGAAGTCCGTGTGAAGGGTTGATGGCAGTGACCTGTAGAGAAAGCCATCATCGACTCTTCCCGCAGGAGCGGCCAAGGTCGCTCCTGTGGGGCATGTGCGTACCAGAATCGTTTCAGGCACGGATTGAACATCCGTCGACAAGGGAGCAATCATGAATACAGAAAATACCCGTCCCATCAGTTTTCAGGAGCAGGCGCAAGCCTTCGCCAGCGATCCTGCCGAGTATTTCCGGTTTTCCTACACCAACATGCACAGCCTGCCCCGCGAGGAACTGGAAGCCTTGCAACTGGCTGCGTTGCAGTATCGTCTCGACAGTTTTTACACATCCATCGCCATGGTCAAGAAAATGGCCGACAGGCAGCATTTCGATGGTATCGAAAAACTTGAAGACGTGGTGCCCATGCTGTTCGAGCACACCATGTACAAATCCTATCCGCCATCGCTGCTGGAAAATGGCCGCTTCGACAAACTGACGTTCTGGTTGAACAAGCTGACAAGCCACGATCTTGCCAATCTGGATACGTCAGGCTGCGAAGGCATCACCGATTGGGTCAAGTTGCTGGATGATGAGTCACCCCTGAAAATCAGCCACTCCTCCGGTACCTCGGGGGTCATGTCGTTCAACCCGTTCTCGAAAGACGAATACCGTCTTTTCGGGAAAACCTACCCCATCTGCTTCACGCAGGAATTCGGCGATCCGCCGGCCACCGCCGATACCTTCATTCCCAAGATGCATGTGGTCAGCCCCAGCCATCGTCACGGCGGCAATGCCTTCGTGCGGGGCACCGACATGTTTGCCGAATTCATTGCCGGCGGCGAAGAACGGGTGCACACGCTCTATCCTGGCCGTCTCGACTCCGACGTGCTCTATCTCGCGGCGCGCATTAGAGCCGCAAAAGTTCGCGGCGACCTGTCCAGCCTCAAGATCAGCCCGGCGCTGCTTGCCCGTCAGAAGGATTTTGAAAAAGAGCAGGCCAGCATGGCGCAGGACATGGAGCGCTTTTTCAATGATGTCACCACAGATCTTGCTGGCGAGCGGGTGTTCGTTCTCACCACCTGGAACATGATCTATGAGCTCGCGAAAACCGGCCTCTCGCGGGGCATTCGCGGTGTATTTTCTCCTCAGTCGGTGGTGGTGTCCGGCGGCGGAGCCAAGGGGCTGGTACGCCCCGACGACTGGCATGAACCCGTCTGCGAATTCACCGGGGTACAGCGCCTGAAGGGCGGCTACGGAATGTCGGAGATCTGCGCCAGCAATGCCATGTGCAGTCACGGGCACTACCACATCGCACCCTGGCTGATCACCTACGTGCTCGATCCCGACACCAGCGAGTGCCTGCCGCGACAAGGCACGGTCACCGGCAGGGCGGCATTTTACGATCTTCTCGCCAACAGCCACTGGGGCGGATTCATTACCGGCGATGAAATCACCGTGCATTGGGATGGCGATTGTCCGTGCGGCGCAACATCTGCGTATATCGAAGACAACATCAACCGCTACAGCGACAAGCGCGGCGGCGACGACAAAATCAGCTGTGCCGCCACGCCAGAAGCGCATAAAGAGGCGCTGGATTTCCTCACCAGTTTCGAAACGGCTGAGTAGATATTGCGCGCCATTCAAGGCGTCACACAAATATTGGCAGGTATAAACATGAATACGGCAAACCAGAATATTTCTCCCGGTGTCGCAGGTGATGACTTCGTTGCCAGCGCAATCATTCGCGGAAAAATCATCGACAGCGACCTGATGACATTCGGCGGGCGCGGTGACGGCGATTTTCGTTTTCAGTCTCCCGATCCGCAAAAACTCATCGATTTGTTGCCACTCGGGCATCCCGGCAAAATGGCGGATCTCTATGCCCTGAGTTTTTCCGATATTCTCGACTATCTGGAAGAATTGGGCCGGCGTCTCGACCTCGACAGCAACCCGCATTTGCAGAAGGCCGTGAAGGGCTCCTACATGACGGCGCCCACCACACCCTCGATTGTCGAATACTGCTATCGCGCCCTGCGCACGGCATTCCGGCGCGAGGTGATCACCGAAATGGCGGAGCAGACCGTCGGCATCAAATATCTGGAAGGCTGGGTGCCGACCACGCTGGTCGATGGCAGAACGGCCCACATTCGCGCTTTCGGCTCGCGCCAGCTGCATATCGTGGCGGGCAATGCGCCGATGATTTCCGCGCTGACCATTGCGCGCAACGCCATCACACGCAGCGATACCATCATAAAATCCCCTTCGAACGATCCTTTCACGGCGCTCGCCATCGTTCACACCATGTGCGACATGGCGCCGGATCACCCGTTGACCAAGCACATCAGTGTCGCCTATTGGAAAGGCGGCGATGAGAAATTCGAAAGCGCGTTTTACCAGCCCCACAACATCGAAAAAATTGTCGCCTGGGGTGGCCTTGCCTCGGTCAAGCATGTCACCAAATACATTCAACCGGGCCTTGAACTGATTTCCCTCGACCCCAAGCGCAGTATCAGCATCATCGGCGAACAGGCGTGCGCCAGCGACGAAGCCTTGCGTGAGGCGGGTCGCCGGCTTGCCATCGACGGCGGCGCCATGAATCAGGCGGGCTGCGTCAATGCCAGAGTCGCGTACGTGTTGAGCGGCTCCGATGACGACGGGGTGGAAGTGGCCAGAAAGCTCGGTCAATACACCTACGATGCGCTGGTGACGCTGCCGGAACACATGAGCACCAAGCCCAAGGCCATCGACAAGGAACTGAAATCCCACGTCGAAGCCATCCGTCTGCAGGAAGACTGGTACGACGTGATCGGCGGCGATGATGACGAAGGCGCGGTCATCGTCTCCCTGCTGCCCGAACCGGTGGGCTTCGCCACCCGACTCGACAGCCGCACTATCAACATCGTGCCCGTCGACAGCATGGATGAGGTGCTGAGAGCCTGCGACGCCTATACCCAGACGGTAGGTATTTTCCCCGAAGCGCTGAAGGACGAACTCAAGGATCAGCTGCCACTTTACGGCGCCCAGCGCATCGTTTCACTGGGTTACGCCACGACCACGAATATTTCTCTTCCCCAGGACTCCATCGAACCCATGCGCCGCGCCTGCAAGTGGATCGTCAACGAGCAAAGCGTGCCTGAAGTGGTGTCCCCCATCTGGCCGCCGGTGTGACGCCGTAGTTCATATCGCCGCCAGAACAGGGGAAGCATTGCCGACAAAGAGATTGCGTTTCGTGAGGATTTTGCATCACCTCAAAGAATTAAATAAACAGAGGACATACGATGAAAAACGACAAAGTCAGCAAGTCTGTAAAGCCTGTTGCGGCTTTTTCCCTCGCTGTCCCGGTGGCCTTCTTCGCCGCCGGCGCCAGCGGTCAGGGAGCATCGCTGGAAGAAATCGTGGTGACCGCGCAAAAACGTTCGGAAAGTCTGCAGGACGTGCCCATTTCCATCAATGCATTTTCCGATCAGACTATCCGGGATGCCGGTATCCGCGAGACCTACGAGTTGACCATGGTGGTGCCGGGCCTTTCCGTCAGCACCACGGGTTCGGCGACCGTTCCCTACCTGCGCGGGATCGGCTCGGTAACGGCCGCGGGCGGGACCGAGCTTCCGGTGGCGACCTTCGTCGATGGCGTCTATCACCAGAATGGCAACGCCGCCAACATGTCGCTGGCCAACATTGAACGCGTGGAAGTGCTCAAGGGGCCGCAGGGAACGCTGTTTGGCAGAAATACCACCGGTGGTCTGATCCACATCGTCACCAAGGACCCGTCCCAGGAAAGTGCGGCGGAAATTCGCCTTTCCGCCGGCAACTACGACAGTTACGGCGTGAATTTTTACGGCACCACCGGTATCACCGAAAATCTCGCGGCAGATCTGGCGGTTGGCATACAGAAGCAGGAAGAGGGCTATTACAGGAACCTTGTCACCGGCAATCGACAGGGCTTTACGGATGACACCAGCCTGAGAAGCAAGTGGAAATGGAGTGCGGAAAAAACTGCCGTCACTTTCATCGCTGACTATATCGAAAACGAAAACAGCGAAGCCTTCGTGCGCTATGTGCCGCCGGAGTCGGTGGGCATCGATGGCCGCCGCAAAGCCGGCGGCTTTTTCGAGCTGGAAGCCAACACGGATGACCAGATCGAGATCACCCGCAGCTGGGGTGCATCTATCAAGGTGGAGCACGCTTTCGAACCCTTCGACTTTATGAGTATCACGGCCTATCGCGACCAGGACGTGGGGACCATTTCTTCGGGATTCGATCTCGATTTCACGCCAGCACCCATGGTTTTCGGAGTGACGAATTCGTATTACGCCGAATATCTTACCCAGGAATTTCAGCTGACATCCAATAATGAGCAAGGCAATTCGTGGATCGTCGGCCTGTTCTATATGGACAGCGATGCTGGCAGTGATATCACCCTCTGGGGCAACGCCACCGGCAACGCCCGGTCGCGCTTCTGGGGCGATATCGCCACGGAAAGTATTGCAGTGTTTGGTGAGTACACCTTCGTTTTCACTGACGAGACCCGCTTTACCGCGGGCCTCAGATACACCGAGGACAGCCGCGAGTTCACCGGAGGCCGGACGCTGACGCTGCCCGGCGCCACGGAACCGCCACCCACTCTTGCTCCCTATCAGGAAGACGAATGGGAAGAGCTGACATATCGCGCCGTGCTTTCCCACGACTGGTCAGACAACCTCATGTTGTACGCCAGTTACAACCGCGGCTTCAAAAGCGGCAATTTCAACGCTGTCGCACCGGGCTCGCCGAGCTTCGATCCGGAAATTGTCGATGCCTATGAGCTGGGTTTCAAGGGCACCTTTCTCGACAACCGCCTGCAATTCAACAGCTCATTGTTTTTCTATAAATACGACGACCTTCAGGTCAATATTTTTCTCGGCGCCACCACCCAGACAGTCAACGCTGCGGAGGCAGAAATACTTGGCCTGGAAGCTGACCTGATCGCCGTTGTCACGGAAAATTTCCGCATCGATGCCGGCTTCTCTGCGCTCGATACCGAATATGTCAGTTTCGAAAACGTTCCGGTGATCCGCCCTGCCGTCGATGCCAGTGGCAACCCCACCGGTGGCAACCTGCCTGCCGCTCCCTATGACGCCACCGGCAATCCGTTGCTACGGGTTTCGGAATTCACCGCGAACATCGGTGCTACTTACAGCGTCAGCCTGGACAGCGGTGAAATCACCCTGAATCTCCGCGCCGCCTATACGGAAGGCTTTCCCTGGGAGGCTGACGGGCGCCTCACCGAGGATGACTATGTGGTGGTGAACGCCACGCTCGGCTGGCGCTCTCTCGACGATACCTGGGGTGTCGGTGTGATGGGCCGAAATATCTTTGAAGAAAAATATACCCGCGTCAAGAACAGCACGGGCTTTGGCGACTATCTCAATCCTTCGCGGCCGGCGACCTATAGTGTTTATGTGGATTATCGTTTCTGACGTTGATGGTGCGACCGGGAGTTTCCGGCCAGGGTGGCAAGGCACGACGAGGTAAGATTCATGAATGCACGGCAACCGGCAACGGGACAGCAAGTGGAGCAGGCGCAACGATTTTGCGAGGATCCCGCCAGTTTTTTCGATTATTCCTATACGGCGATGCATTCCCTGCGCCGCCAGGAGCTCGAGGATTTACAGCTCGCGGCGCTGCGCTACCGATTCGAACACCTCTATGCCAGCGTGCCCATGGTGAAGAAGCTCGCGGATCGCCAGGGATTGGCCGGGCTGGATACCGCGCTGGACAAGCTCGACGACGTTGTACCGATGCTGTTCGAGCACACCATGTACAAGTCCTACCCGCCGTCGATTCTCGAAAAGGGGCAGTTCGAAAAGCTGACGACCTGGCTCGACAAGCTGACCGCCCACGACCTTTCCGGTCTCGATGTTTCCAGCTGTCAGGGCGTCACCGACTGGATACGGCTGCTGGAAAGGGAGACGCCGCTGCGGGTCAATCATTCATCCGGCACTTCCGGCGTCATGTCCTTCAATCCCATGTCGCGGGAGGAATACCATGTGTTCGGCAGAACCAGTCCGCTGGTTTTTTTCCAGGAGTTCGGTGATCCGCCCGCGACAGAAGACAGCTTCATTCCCAATGTTCACCTGGTCAACCCGACGTATCGCCGCGGTGCCAACGCGTTCATTCGCGGCACCGATATGTACGCCGTTTACATTGCCGGTGGCGAAGAGCGTGTTCACAGCCTCTATCCTGGCCGCCTGGATTCCGATGTGCTGTATCTCGCCGCTCGTTTGCGCGCGGCGAAGGCAAAGGGCAGTCTGGACAGTATCGACATCAACCCGGCACTGCTCGAACGGCAAAGGGTCTTCGAAGCACAACAGGCGCGCATGCCTCAGGACATGGAGATTTTTTTCGAGCGATTGATGACAGAGCTGGCCGGTCAGCGTGTCTTCATACTGTGCACCTGGAATATGATTTACGATCTCGCCAAGGTGGCGCTGGACAGGGGCATCCGACAGGTTTTCGCACCCGACTCCGTCGTGGTTTCAGGCGGCGGCGCCAAGGGGATGACACGACCGCCTGATTGGCAGGAGCCGGTACTGGAGTTCACCGGTGTACCCCGGCTCAAGGGCGGCTACGGCATGTCGGAAACCCTTGCCAATCACGTCATGTGTCGGCATGGCAACTACCACGTCGCTCCCTGGGTCATTCCCTTCGTCCTCGATCCCGATACCAGCAAGCCCTTGCCGAGGCAGGGCGTAGTCACCGGGCGTGCCGCTTTTTACGATCTCATCGCAAGCAGTCATTGGGGTGGATTTATCACCGGTGACGAGATCACCCTGCACTGGGACGGTGATTGCCCCTGCGGGCAGCGCTCCGTGTACCTTGAAGACAAAATAAATCGCTACAGCGAAAAGCGGGGTGGCGACGACAAGATCAGTTGCGCTGCAACACCCGAGGCCCATCAGGAGGCCATGGATTTTCTCACCCGCTTCGACAAGGCGCGCTGAGCGCAAACGAAAATCTGGACAGGGGGAGCTATGCCCAGCCCTGTAAATGCCGTTCGATCAATGCCGCAAGGGCGTCGATGTGGGCGCTTGCCGCATTCAGGGCGGGAATGTAGTGAAATGTTTCGCCGCCGGCAGCGAGAAAATACTGGCGATTTTCCACGGCGATTTCCTCCAGGGTTTCCAGGCAGTCGGCCGAGAACCCCGGACAGAACACGGCGACGGACCTGACGCCCTGAGCCGGCAGGCTTTGCAGGGTCTTGTCGGTATAGGGCTGGAGCCATTCCGCCTTGCCGAAGCGCGACTGGAAGGTCGTAATCACATTGCCCGCGGCAAGGCCGAGATTTTCCGCGATGAGCTGCGATGTTCGCTGGCATTGGAGAAAATAGGGGTCGCCGCGCTCGCTGTGGAATTTCGGCACACCGTGGAATGACAGCACCAGTTTGTCGGCTTGGCCGTGCTGTTGCCAGTGGTCGCGAATCGCGTCCGCACAGGCGCTGATGTAGGGCGCGAAATCGTGGTACTGGTTGATGAAGCGCAGTTCGGGCAGCCAGCGGCGCTGACTGAAGTCGGCGGCCAGCGCCTCGAAGGCAGATGCGGTGGTGGTTGCCGAATACTGAGGATAGAGGGGCAGGGCGAGGATGCGGCGCACACCCTGGTCGACCAGCGCGTTGACGGCACTGGTGATGGTGGGGTTGCCATAGCGCATGGCAATTTCCACCGGGATGCCGAGTGCCTGGCGGAGCCCGTCCCGTTGCTGAAAACTGTATACCAGCAGCGGAGAACCCTGTTCCGTCCATACGGACTGATAGTTGCGCGCCGATTTTGCAGGGCGGGTGCGCAGGATGATGCCGTTGAGAATCAGCCACCACAGCGGGCGCGGTATTTCCACCACGCGCGGATCCCATAGAAACTGGCCGAGATATTTGCGCACCGCCTTGGTGGTCGGCGCATCGGGTGTGCCGAGGTTGATGAGCAAGACACCGGTTTTTTCCGCGTCAGCGGGATCGATGACTGGCGAATCCCTAAAAGCCATGTTCAGTTGTCCATGTCCGGTCTATTCCTCGACCCAGATCTTGCGCAGCGGTTCGCCGAAATCGTCATAAAGCGTCTTGAGCCTGGGCTTCCTGGGTTTTTCCTGGGTTTTTGCCGGGGTTGCGGGTTTGCGCCGGGCGTCGATGCTGGCGACCACTTCGTTGAGGTAGGTGCGCGGCTCGCGCGGCGTGTCAAAAAACACCTTTTTCACGGGGGCCGCATCATCGCGTCCGCTGACGCCGTTTTCCACATGCTTCACCCTGCCGCCATCCGTGAGATAGCGGTCCACATCTTCGCGCAGTTGCTCGCGCAACTCGGCTTTTGTGGGGGGCGTTTTGAAGGCCATGGTGATTGCAACAGGGTAGGGAAGTCAGCCGCTAATGGTAGTCCATCACCGGGTATCAAGCCAACGTGACCAGACCAGGTGTACATCCGGCGGCAGCGTGGAAAATACACCGAGGTCGAGCCAGGACTGGGCGGGACTGTGAAAATCGGAGCCGGCCGACGCCGCGAGCCCGAACTGGCGGCATAGGGTTGCGAACTGGCGCGTGTCCGCCGGCAGTTGGCGGCCGGATACCACTTCCATGGCTTCACCGCCCCATTGGCTGAACTCTTCGAGAAAGGTCGCCAGGCGCGTCCGTGTCATGCCGTAGCGGCCCGGGTGGGCAAGCACTGCCACGCCGCCCGCGGCGCGAATCCACTCGATGACCTGCTCGGGAGACGGCCAGCCGACCTTGATGTCGCACGGCTTGCCGGCACCGAGAAATTTTTTGAAGGCGATGGACTCGCTGGCGACGAAGCCGATGTTGACCAGGTGGCGGGCAAAGTGGGGGCGGCCCAGGGTACCGCCGGCGGCTTCCTTCAGGGCGCCTTCGAGAGGGTTCTCTACGCCGTATTTTTGCAGGCGCTCGGCGATCATTTCGGCGCGGCGCTTGCGCGCCAGGGTCTGGTGCGCGATGGCCTCTGCCACGACGGTTGCATCGAGATCGATGCCGAGCCCGACGATATGGATGCTGTATTTGCGCCACTGACAGGAAAACTCCACGCCGGGCACGATGCGCAATTCGGCAGGTACACTGAGGTCGCGATAGGCCTCGACACTGTCGTGATCGGTGATCGACAGCAACTCGAGGTCGCGGGAGTGGGCTCTGTCCACCAGTTCCTGCGGGGTCAGCGTGCCGTCGGAGGCGGTGGTGTGGCAGTGCAGATCGAATTTCATTGCGTCACAGTTTACAGTCTACAGCCGGCGCTTCACAGCACAACGGCCAGCAGCCCCGATACTGACCACTGTGAACTGTGAACTGTGAACTGACAACTCCGAACTCCCCTATAATCCCCGCCATGAACCAGGTAACTCCAATCGACAGCAATCAGCAGCGCCGGGTGATCGAAGAAACACAGCGTTTCATTCGTGTCGGTGAAGAGCTCTTCGCGCGCTCCTTTGCCGATATTCCGGTAGTGTTCAATCTGCGGGGCAGGGCATCCGGCATGTACCGGGTGAGGGGGCGTGAGCGCCAGATCCGTTACAACCCCTGGCTGTTCGCGCGCTACTATGAGGATTGCCTGGCATCCACGGTGCCGCACGAGGTGGCCCATTACCTGGCGGACGTGATGTTCGGATTGCGAAACATTCGTCCGCACGGCAGTGAATGGCGGGCCATCATGGCCGCCTTCGGCGCGGATGCCAGCGTCACCGCCGATTACTCCCTCGACGGTATTCCACTGCGCCAGACTCGCAAACATGGCTACCGCTGCGCCTGTGACACGCACTGGCTGGGCGCGCTGCGCGACCGGCGCGTACGCACCGGCAAGGCACAGTACCGCTGCCGCCGCTGTGGCGAAACGCTGCAGCCGGTATGAGTTGGTGGGTATACATGATCGAAGCGGACGACGGTTCGCTCTACACCGGCGTGACTACCGACATCGCGCGGCGTTTTCGCGAACATCAAGGCGCCGGGCGGGGCGCCCGATATTTCAAGGGGCGTCGCCCCCTTGCGGTGGTGTACCTGGAGTCCCAGCCCGACCGGAGCGCGGCGCAGCGGCGGGAAGCGGCCATCCGCAAGCTCAAGCGCAGCGACAAACTGAACCTCAAGCAGAATGTGATGATTTTTCATGACTGATGAAAGCCCCGACGTCAATGTCGATCTCGCCGACCCGGAAGTGCGCAAGGCGTTGCTCAACACCGAAACCGCAAGGATTCCCTGGCGCGAATTACAGCGTTACTTCGCCTCGGGAGCTGCCATCGCCGTGGCTGCGGAACTGGATCTGGTGGCGGTGGCAGCGGAAGTGATGGCGGACAACAAGGCGGCAATGGAAGCCTGGATCAGCCAGGGCCAGGTTGGTCCGGTGAGCGATCAGCAGGCGCTGCAATGGTATGATGCCGATGCTCTGGTGTGGGCGGTGGTGCTGAGCCCCTGGGTATTCGTTCAGCACGCCGGGCGCTGAGCACAAAAAAAGGCACCGTTGCGGTGCCTTGGTAGGGAAAAGCAGGTTTACAGCGCAGAAACTTTCTGTTGGCATGCCTGGGCGTTGAAGCCCTGCCACTGATCCTGACGGCCCTCGCGCCAGCCCCGCAGCCACTCCTGTCCGGTATTGGATTCCGTCTGGAAGGGACATAGGCTTTTGGTCTTCATGTCGTAACCGGCCTGGTAACCACGGAGGAAAGCACGGTGGGCAGCGTCGCGTTTCTGTTTTCTCATAATGCAAAGCTCCTGACTTTGTTTAACCCGTTGCGGGTAAATGACGAAGGGGTCAATGCCGAATGACGATTGCGCCCGAGGTTCAGTCAAATACGCTGAGGGCCTTGAGCATGTCACCCGGCCTTCCAGTGGACCAAATAGGGGTAGGGCTGTCTAAGACTTTATGGTTATATGCTCGCGACGTTTCGCGGTGGGTTGGGCTATAAGCTGTAAGGTTCGGGCGGAATTCTGTCCGACAATGCAAATCGTTGTTCAAGAGCCTTGTTTTTCAGGCCTTGGCGGTCGAGCTACAGGGTTTTATATCCTGCCCTGGAGCAACAAGCATCCACCGGGACAGGGTAAAATTTCACGCATTGTGCAATCTCCACCGCTAACCGGGAAAGAGTAGGTATGGCCAGCCAGGAAATTTTCGTCAACTGCCCGAAAGGCATGGAAGCGCTGTTGCGCGAGGAGCTTCTCGCCCTTGGCGCAAGCGCGGTGCGCGAAACCGTTGCCGGGGTCTACGCCAGCGGGGATGCGGCCTATCCATACCGGGTCTGCCTGTGGTCGCGAATCGCCAACCGGGTGCTGTTGCCGCTGGCGCGCGTCGAGGTGAACAGTGCCGAGGAGCTTTACCAGGGGGCGGGGCAGATCGACTGGTCCGCCCACATGGACAGTGCGACCACCTTCGCGGTGGATTTCGCGGGGCGCAGCGACGCCATTCGCCATTCCCAGTTTGGCGCGCAGAAGATCAAGGATGCCGTGGTGGATCAGTTCGTCGCACGCTGTGGCGAGCGGCCTGGCGTCGACCTGAAGTCCCCCGATTTGCGCATCAACGCCTATCTCGCCAAGGGGCGCGTGGCGCTCAGCCTCGATCTGTCCGGTGACAGTCTTCACAGGCGCGGCTACCGCGTCGCCATGGTGCCCGCGCCACTCAAGGAAAATCTCGCCGCTGCGCTGTTGCTGCGCGCGGGGTGGCCGCAGATCTGCGCGCGCGGCGGCGCCCTGATCGACCCCATGTGCGGCAGCGGCACGCTGTTGATCGAAGGCGCCATGATGGCCGCGGATATCGCCCCCGGCATTGCCCGCAGCCGCTGGGGTTTCCGCCGCTGGCGCCAGTTCGACGCAGAGCTGTGGCGCGATCTGGTCGACGAGGCGCAGGCGCGCGCCGCTGTGGGGCGCAAGCGCGAGATTCCGGAAATTCGCGGCTACGACAAGGATGCCCGCGCCGTTGCCGCGGCGCAGGAAAACATTGTCGCCGCGGGCCTGGAGCATCTCGTGAGAGTGTCGGCCAAGCCCTTGCAGGCCGTGAAAAAGCCCACCCACAAGGCGCTCGAGCCCGGTCTGCTGATCACCAATCCGCCCTACGGCGAACGCTGGGGCGAGGTCGAGGAACTGCGCCCGCTCTACAGGGAACTGGGGAACGTGGCGCGTACGGAGTTTGCCGGCTGGCGCCTGGGGGTGTTCACCGGCAACCTCGATCTCGCCCAGGAACTGCGTTTGCGGGCAGATAGAAACTACGCGCTCTACAACGGTACGATTGCGGCGAAACTTTTTCTCTACAGCCTGCGGGAAGAAGGGGCGGAACGGGCCGAGCAGCGCGAGAGACCCCTGTCGGACAATGCGCGGATGCTGGTCAACCGCCTGCAGAAAAATGCACGGCGCCTCAAGCCCTGGCTGACGCGCAGCGGTGTGAGCTGTTATCGCCTTTACGACAGCGACTTGCCGGAGTACGCCGTGGCCATCGACCTGTACGGCGACGCCATTCACGTGCAGGAATACGCGCCACCCGCCAGCGTCGACGCCAACAAGGCCCGTCAGCGTTTGCGCGATGTGCGCCAGGCGCTGAGCCATCTCTACCCGCAGAGCCGCGACAAATTGCATTTCAAGGAGCGCCGCCGCCAGAGTGGCGACGCTCAATATCAACCCCAGAATCCGTGGAACCGTAAAGCCCAGGGCTTCGTGGTGACGGAAGGGGCGGCGAAATTCGAGATCAACCTGGACGATTACCTGGACTCGGGCCTGTTTCTCGATCACCGTCCGGTGCGCGCAATGATCGGCGACATGGCCAGGGGCAAGCGTTTTCTCAATCTTTTTTGCTACACGGCGGCGGCCACGGTGCAGGCCGCGCTGGGCGGCGCCCGCGAGAGCCTGAGCCTGGACATGTCCAATACCTACCTGGAGTGGGCGAAGCGCAATTTCGAGCTCAACGGTCTCGATCTGCGCCGCCATGCGCTGCTGCGCGCCGATTGTCTGGAATGGCTGGCAAAGGGAGAGGGGCAGTTCGACCTGATCTTTCTCGATCCGCCGACGTTCTCCAATTCCAAGAAAATGGTGAACGTTCTGGATATCCAGCGCGACCACGTGCGCCTGGTGGAAGACGCCATGGCGTTGCTCGCCGCTGGCGGCACACTGATTTTCTCCAACAATTTCCGCCGCTTCAGAATGGACGAGACCCTTGCCAAGCGCTATGACATGGAAGATATTACCCCCCGCACGATACCACCGGATTTCGAGCGCAATCCCAAAATCCATCATTGCTGGTTGATCCGCCACAGGGGGGATCGGCAAGACCGCTGACAGATCGGCAAGTCAGGCGACAGGGCTGTTTGTGGCCCGGAACTCGCCGCTGCAGTGCCGCAATACCTACGGAGACCTGATATGAACACGCTCATGCAAGCGAACACGAACGTCGTCGAGATCACTTACGAGAATGCCCAGCAGTATCTGATCGACGAGTCCATGCAGCGCCCGGTGCTGGTCGACTTCTGGGCCGACTGGTGTGCGCCCTGCAAGGTATTGATGCCGCTGCTGGAAAAGCTGGCCAACGAATACGCCGGTGATTTCCTGCTCGCCAAGCTCAATGCCGAACAACTGGGCGAAATCGCGTCCCAGTTCGGGGTACGCAGCCTGCCCACGGTGGTGGTGATGAAAGAGGGCCGCCCGGTGGATGCTTTCCAGGGAGCGCTGCCGGAAGCGGAAATCCGTAAGTTTCTCGACAAGCACCTGCCCAAGCCCTGGGAGCGCAAGCTCGCCGCCGCGAACGAAATACTCCAGGCGGGCAATGCCGAAGAAGCGCTGCCACTGCTGCGCGAGGCCTACAGCGACTCCGGTCACGAGGCCGCCATCGCGCTGGCGCTCGCCCAAGCCTGTCTGCAATTGCGCCAGTTGCAGGAAGCTCGCACGGTGCTCGAAGCGATCAAGCTCCAGGACCAGAACGCGCACTACGACCAGTTGCTCGCGCAGCTGGAATTGATGGAAGAGTCGTCGAAAACGCCAGAAATTCGCGAACTGGAAGAAAAACTCAACAACGACCCGGACAACCTGGAACTGGCCTACGAGCTGGCCGTGCAGTTCAGCCAGAACAACCACGAGCGCGAAGCGCTGGAGCTGCTTTACGGCATCCTGCGGGCCAATCGCGAATTCCGCGACGGCGGCGCCAGAAAAATCTACCTCGACATTCTCGCCGCACTCGGCAAGGGCAATCCGCTGGCGATCGAATTTCAACGCAAGATCTATACGTTGTTGTACTGAGTTGGTTTTTTTAGTTATCAGTTTTCAGTTGACAGTTAACAGGGGGGGGCCACGCTCATCCTGTGAACTGTGAACTGTGAACTGTGAACTGTGAACTGTGAACTGTGAACTGTGAACTGATTCGGGCCAACCATGTACAAATTCTGTTTCTACGTTCCCGCAACCCATCTCGAGGCCGTCAAGCAGGCGGTTTTCGACACCGGCGCCGGGCGCATCGGCGACTACGACCAGTGCTGCTGGCAAACCCTGGGCCAGGGCCAATTCCGCCCGTTGGAAGGCAGCAATCCATTCCTCGGCAAGCAGGGCTGGGTGGAGCAGGTCAGCGAATACAAGGTGGAAATGGTCTGTGAAGACCATCTCATCGAAGCCGCCATCCAGGCGCTGTTCGAGGCGCATCCCTATGAAGAGCCGGCATATCATGTGGTGCAACTGGAAGAGTTTTGATAGGTCTGACGTCTGGTGATTTTTTCTGGTCTCAGGGATGTTTAGAAGTACTCAGCGGTCTGATAAATCCTTTAATAAACAAATGGCTGTAGATCAGTGTGGTCTGCTGGGTTGCTCCTTCGGCTCCATCTCCGCAAAGTTCCAGATCCGGTTGGTACTACGGTTGCGGAAACAGGGTAATCAAACGATTTTAAAGAGGTGTTTTTCGAGACAATGCCCTATTTGAAACCTATGATTACCCCGTTTAGATAACCAGTGCTTACATTTGTAGCCGAACTGGTGGTCCGCGTTGAACAGGTGAAAACCAAGCAACGAGAGCTGGACAAGGCCACGGCTCGCTTGGCACTGAAGTGAGGAGCATTTGAGGTGCGGCTATGACAACGCTCACACACGACGGAAATTATCAGGATTTGCTGGAACATATCTCCCGCACCTACACAACAGGCCGTGCTGCGGCGCTGCAAGCGGTCAATACCCAGTTGGTGAATACCTACTGGCAGGTGGGGCAACACATTGTGGAGTTCGAGCAGGGCGGCAAAGATCGTGCCGAGTACGGCGCGGGGCTGATCACCAGGCTTGCTGCCGATTTGCGCCTGCGCCACGGTAAGGGGTTCAGCCGCAGCAACCTCATCTACA
>CAYXXZ010000035.1:0-28764 GCA_964469165.1 uncultured Porticoccaceae bacterium | reverse complement strand
CCAGATTCATCAAGGGCGACTGGATCAAACCCGGCGCCACCGTGATCGACGTGGGTATCAACCGCATCGAAGAAGATGGCAAGAGCCGCCTGGTGGGAGACGTGGACTACGATGCCGCCTTCGAAGTGGCCGGCGCTATCACCCCCGTGCCCGGTGGCGTCGGCCCGATGACCATCGCCTGCCTGATGCACAATACCGTCGAGGCGGCAAAAAAACTGTCCGGCCTCGACAAACCGTAGCAGCGACCTTGGCCGCGAGTAAACAACGCACTCTCTCGCCCGTCCTGTAGGAGTCTGCCTGCAGGCGACCCCCCACCGAGATTGGTCGCCTGCAGGCAGGCTCCTACAGGGTGTAGCTGGGGTCTTTTCCGAAAAAACCACCTTCCTGTAGGAGCGGCCTTGGCCGCGAATATCCAGCGTGCACACACCGCATATGCATGAACAACCCCGACTACCCGGCCTATAAAATCCCCTGATTTCCCATACCCTCCCAGCGCCTCTTACCTGGGCGACCGGGACAAGCGGATTCGGAATCTAAAAACAGATAAAGAATGGCACCGCTCTGAATTTCCACCATTATCGTTGCTGTAGAAAAACAGGAAAAATACCGCTCAATACCCAAATGTGGCCGCTCGTCGGGATTTACCCCGTAACTGCACCTTTTGGTCTGGCGAAATGGCGTGAGTGAAGTTTATAGTTGGGCATAGTCTGAAGGCTGCCTTGCGTAGGTAGGCAAGAACATCACCTTCATCAGCGGCTAATTTTAGTGAAGGTGACTTTTATATACAGGTCGGCATGATAAAACCCAAGAAGAACACGGACGTTACTCTGCCTCAATTACCCTATCATAGGTGCCCGGCCAAGACCTTCTATGGCAAATCCGGGGAAGTCTTGCCTGGCAGAGACGTCTTCACGCATTGTCTTATTGTGGGCGAAGTAGCGCGAGAGCTAGTTAAGCGACAGCTCTTCTGTGGAAGCCAATCGCTATACCCCTGCGGGAGCCATCTGGTTCCCGCAGGCCACGACATAGGGAAGGTGAGTCCAACATTTGTGGAGAAAATACGGCGAGCTTGCTCCCCCGCACAATGGTCACTCCCCGATTTTCCCGGTATTAATCCTCAATTAGAAAGCCAATGGGGCGGCCATGCCGGTGTGAGTCAACTAGCAGCCAAGGCGCTGGGGGTTCCCGACTATGTGCCTGAAATTCTCGGGCAGCATCATGGATACTCACCGCCCGTCGCCGGATTGCGGGCGGACGACGAACAGTTTGGCGGCGCGGCATGGCAGGCCGAGCGGGCCAAGCTGGTTGATGCTCTCAAGCAAGCGCTGAAAGCTGACTGGCCTCAGGTTGCAGGAATGGCACATGCAAGGGTGTTGGCTGGACTGACATCTGTCGCTGATTGGATTGGTTCTGGAGAATTTTTCGAAGACCCGGATCAGCCGTGGCAGGAGAACATCGACAAAGCGCTCGATGCCGCAGGGTTCGTTCCGGCCGCCTATAAGAGTAACCTTGAGTTTTGTGACGTATTTGGTTTTGAACCTCGGGCCGCACAGGCTTCATTCATTGACCAAGTGAAAAGGCCCGGAGTCTACGTGTTGGAAGCGCCGATGGGTTTGGGTAAAACCGAGGCGGCACTCTTCGCCGCCTACCGTATGCTCTCGACCGGACAGGCCAACGGTGTTTATTTCGCGTTACCGACACAGCTCACGTCAAACAAAATCTTTGAGCGATTCAATAGCTATCTTGATCAGATTCTGACCGAGGGTTGCTCGCACCGCTCCCTTCTTCTACATGCCAACGCTTGGCAAATTACCGATATGGGTGAAGAAGGTAGGCCGGGAGGTGCTTGGTTCAACCGAGCCAAGCGCGGCCTGCTTGCCCCCTTTGCCGTCGGCACCATCGATCAGGCACTGATGGCGGCCATGAATGTCAAACACGGCTTTGTTCGGGCCTTCGGTCTGGCCGGTAAGGTTGTCATTCTGGATGAAGTGCATACCTATGACGCCTACACTGGTACTTTGCTGGATGCGCTCGTCGAGTTGCTCCGAGCATTGCACTGCACGGTCATAATTCTTAGTGCCACTCTAAATCAGGAACGGCGCAGCCAGCTGCTCGACTGTGAGCTGAAAAATACGGGTTATCCGCTGATAACTGCGTGTCCGAGCGGCTTGCCAGTCACCGAAGTGGCACTGCCGGCGGGCGGCAGTGAAACCGTTGAAGTGCGATTGCTTGGGGACGATCGAGCAGCCATAGAGAGTGCATTGGTGCGCGCCGAGCAGGGCCAGCAGATACTGTGGATTGAGAATACAGTGGCTGAAGCGCAGCAGCGCTATTTGGATCTGGCCGCTCGGGCGCACGAATTGGATGTAGCCTGTGGACTGTTGCATTCAAGATTTACTGCTGAAGACCGTCAAACCATCGAAGATTACTGGGTCAGCCAATTCGGCAAGCCGGGTTGGAAAGAGCGTGAACGCCAGGGACGTATTCTAGTGGGAACTCAGGTACTTGAGCAGTCGCTGGATATCGACGCCGATTTCATGGTCAGTCGTTTTGCCCCTACCGATATGTTGCTGCAACGCATGGGCCGACTTTGGCGGCATGCCGATACACCAAGGGCTTCCGGTGCCCGCAGGGAATGCTGGCTACTGGCGCCTGAACTGGACAGCGCCATTCAGCAGCCACTTTCAGCCTTCGGTAGTAGCGCCCATGTTTACAGTTCTTATGTCTTGTGTCGCAGCTTGGAAGTCTGGCAAGGACTTGTCAGTCTGCAGCTGCCGGATGATATCCGACCGCTGATCGAGGCTACCTATATCTCCCGTGACGAAACTGAGCCTATGAGCCGCTGGCTGCATGAGCTGGAGAAAGGCACGACGCGGCGCAAGGGGCGCGATGCACTCCGGCAGTTGGCTCGTATAACCCTTGCTGAGTCCGGTAATACTTTGCCGGAAAGTAAAGCACAAACACGTTACAGTGAAACGGACAGTCTGGAGGTGCTGCTGCTTAAGAGGATTGAGCGTGATCGAGACGGTACAGCGTCGACTCTCACCCTGCTTGGCGGGTGTCAGTTGCGGCTACCGCTAAAGCGATACCAGTTGACCAAAGCAGAGTGGCGTTCTCTCAGCGCAACACTCATGCGTCAGATCGTGGCGGTACGGCCTCAGGATGCACCTGCGGCCCTGCCTTTAAATGTACTGGAGAAATTTGGCCTGCAACATTGTTTCTATCTTGGCAATCCTGCGCAGGATGAGGCCGTGTTTCGTGTGGCGCTGGTGGATGAGACAGGCCACCTGCAAGGGGTGGCGCAGGTGCCGCTTTATAACGGGTCTGCCTTTGAATACAGGAGTGACCTGGGTTATCAGGTCATCAAGGATTAGGATGATAAATATGGAAAATTGCTTCAATCTGGTGGATGAGCCCTGGATTCCGGTGGCAGATCATGGGCTGGTAAGCTTGCGTGGCATCTTCAGTAATCCGCAGTACCGGAGCCTTGGTGGTAACCCGATTCAGAAAATTGCTCTACTGAAATTGTTGCTGGCAATTGCCCAGGCTGCGGCTACGCCGGATAGTGAGACTGACTGGCAGGTGCTTGGAAGTGACGGCCTGGCCAGTCGTTGCTTAGGTTATCTGGAAAAATGGCGTGGACGATTTTATCTGTATGGTGAGCAGCCATTTTTGCAAATGCCGGCCATCCGCGATGCAAGAGCGCAGTCTTTTGGTGCTGTTTTGCCAGAGGTTTCCACAGGCAACACCACTGTGCTGAGCCAGATTCAGATTGAGCGTCGCCTTAGCGATGCTGATCGGGCGCTCTTGCTGTTATCGCTTATGGGTTTTGCTCTATCCGGTAAGAAAACTGACAACAGCGTGGTTTTGAGCCAAGGCTATGCCGGTAAGCGTAATGATAAGGGTAAAGCCTCTACCGGCAGGCCGGGAACGTCGGTGGGCCATATGGGCTTTCTACATAGCTTTCTAATGGGCGAGTCATTGCAGCATAGCATTTGGCTGAATCTGTTCAGTCACACACAGATCCGGCAGATGGGTGTTTATCCATCTGGCCTCGGGGTAGCCCCATGGGAGGTGATGCCGTCAGGGGAAGACTGTCCGGTTGCTCGTGAGTTACGTCAGTCAATGCAAGGTCGCTTGATACCGTTGTGTCGCTTTTGTCTTTTGGCGGAAGACGGATTGCACTACTCCGAAGGAATAGCTCATCCAGGCTACAAGGACGGTATGCATGATCCGAGCATGGCCATCAATTACTCGGGCAAAGATCCCAAGGCGCTGTGGGCTGATCCAGAAAAGCGTCCGTGGCGTGAACTCACAGCTCTACTGAGCTTTATTGATCAAACAGGGGGGCAGGGCTTTCAGAGCTGGCAAATACGTGCCGGGTTGGAGCGCGCCAGAGATGTGGCGGATGTTTTTGGCATCTGGTCAGGCGGTCTGCGTGTGAGCAGCAATGCCGGTGAGCAATACGCCTCCGGCAACGATGATTTCGTCGAATCGATTATCTGGCTGCATGCTGAGGTTCTTGGGCAAGCCTGGTTCACCCAGCTGAAAAGCGAAATGGATGCTCTGGATGGCCTGGCCAGAAATCTCTACGGGCGTGTGATCGCTTTTTTCAAAGAACAGACAGCCGACGGCAGCAAACTCGCTGCCCAGTCCACCCAATTATTCTGGCAGCTCTGCGAGCGTGATTTCCAGACATTAGTCGATGCCTGCGATGGCAGTGACCAGTCCGCCCGTCAGTGTCAACAGCTGCGCCGCCGCTTTGCCAGCTATGTACAGCAGGCCTTTGATCAGTTTTGTCCCCGGGAAACCGCACGGCAACTCGATGCCTGGGCCAAATGTCGCCCGAATAACAGTATTTATTTGAAGCAGGAGGCATGATAAGTGAAAACACAGGAACAGAATGCGACGACGGCCAGTCGCGACGAACGCTTTGTTGAGGCAATTCTTAAGCGCTGTGCCAACGGCAAGGGGCTTGCTGCGCGTTTGCGGCGTGCCGATAACCCGGCCACCGAATACCAGAGCTGGGAGGTGTTGGGGGCGCTTGGGGTTGATCTGGAGCGTGACTACCAGCGACTGCCCTTTGTCACTGTCGCGGCAGCTATTGCCAAATCGAAGGCCACGGCCAATGGCTCGATGACCCTCGGGCGCGCGATTGCCAACTGCTATGATGATGGTCGCGAGAGCAATCAGGCCAAGGCTCGCCTGCGGCGATTGTTGGCTTGTGACGAACTGGGTGAAGCATGTCGTATTCTGCGTCCGATCCTTACGTTGATTGATAGCAAGGTTGGACAGCCATTGAATTTTGTCCGGCTGCTCAGGCAATTACGGAATTTCCCCTTCCATACCCAGTCCATCAAGGCGCAATGGGCGCAAGAGTTTTATGGCCAGTCGCCCGAGCAGGTAGAGGAGGGTGTGGCATGAGCCTGATTGCCGGCGTCTTGCATCTTGACCGTAGGGCGGTCAAGGCGCTGCGAATTACTGATCCCTATTCGCTGCACCGTGTAATTTACAGTCTATACCCTGACGTGCGCTCCGAAGCTGACAAAAGTCAAAGCCAGGCTAGCGGTATTCTGTATGCCGATCAGGGCGGTGACCACCAAAGCCGCAAGATTCTGATGCTGGCCGACCGAGCGCCTGCGCCGAGAGTTGAGGACCAGTATGGCGAAGTCCATTGCAAGCCCTTGCCCGAGGGATTTCTCGATCATGCGCAGTACCGCTTCAAGGTCATCGTCAACCCAACCAGACGTGACAGCGCATCTCGCAAGCTGATTGCGGTGCGTGGTCGTGAAGTCGTAGCTGACTGGTTCGCCGAACGCGCCGAAAGCAGCTGGGGGTTTGCCGTCGATCACAAACAACTGCAGGTCGATCGCATTGAGGTTCTTCAGTTCAAAGACAAACAACAGCGCTCTGTCACCATCGGCCAGGCGCATATACAAGGTCTGCTGCATGTCAGAGCCCCTCAACAGTTCAAGACAAGCTTTACCCAAGGCATAGGCCGCGCGCGTGCGTTTGGATGTGGTCTGCTGCAAATCGTCCCCATTATCGACAACCTATTCACTTGAAAAGGAAGTTCACCATGAACAACAACTATCGCAATACCCGGATTGAGTTTCATATTTTGCAGTCTTTTCCCGTCACTTGTTTGAACCGTGATGACGTAGGAGCTCCCAAAACTGCCACTGTCGGCGGGGTAACCCGTGCGCGCGTCAGTTCGCAGTGCTGGAAGCGACAAGTTCGCCTGGCTATGCACGAACTGGGTGTGAAGCTGGGCATACGCACTAAGAAAGCTGAGGAAATCTTCACTCGGGCCTGTCAGCGGGCCGGTGCCAGCGAACAGCAGGCAGCGGCCTGCGGCAAGAAAATTGCTGAACAGCTGAGTGATGATACGTTGCTGTTTATCAGTGACACCGAAGCGGAGGCCTTTGCTGTCTATGCAAAAGAGTTGGATTTTGACACCGGTAAAATTAAGGATAAAGAATTGGCCAAGGTAGCCAAGAAGGCACTGTCTCCCGCGATAGATGCCCTGGACATCGCCCTGTTTGGTCGCATGGTTGCCAAGGCTGCAGATATGAATGTCGAGGCGGCCGCCTCCTTCGCCCACGCCATCTCCACCCACAAGGTTAGCAACGAAGTGGAGTTCTTCACGGCGTTGGATGACCTTCAGGATGAACCCGGATCGGCTCATATGGGAAGTCTGGAATTCAATTCGGCTACCTATTACCGCTATATCAGCCTGGATCTTGGACAATTGGCGCAAACCATGGGAAATGATGATTTGAAAAAGGCCATTGCTGCGTTTACTCAGGCGCTCTTTATTGCCGTGCCCAGTGCCCGCCAGACTACCCAGTCGGGTGCCAGCCCATGGGAGTTTGCACGGGTACTGGTACGCAAGGGACAGCGTCTGCAGGTGCCTTTTGAGACCCCGATCAAAGCTCGCGACGGTGGCTATCTGCAGCCTAGTATCGACAGCGTCAAGACCTATCTGGACAAGAAGGAAAAAATCACCGGCTCATTGTTCGGCAAATTGGCTACTTATGAGTGGGGCGAGAACGAGAACTACAGCATCGATAATCTGGTGGCCGATCTGCAAAGCCACGTCGCGTGAGGTGCAGCATGAGCGAACCTTATCTGTTGCTCTGGCTGGAGGCGCCGTTACAGTCCTGGGGGCATGATTCAAAGTTTGGGCGGCGCGACAGCCTAGATTTTCCCACCAAGTCAGGTGTGCTTGGTCTACTCTGCTGCGCTCGAGGTACGGCTGGCGAGCAGGCCGATTGGCTGCAAATCTGGTCAGACCGTGATCTGCAAGTTACAGCTTATGTGCGTACTGACCGAAAGGGCCAGCCGCTGCCACGACTACCGCTGCTGCGTGATTTTCAGATGGTTGGCAGTGGTTATGATGATAAGGATCCTTGGGCCAGCTTGCTGATACCAAAGACCAGCGAGGGTAAAAAGGCGGTAGGTGGCGGTACGAAAATGACGTATCGCTACTATTTGCAGGACATGGCCTATGCGGTGGCCTTGCAGGGGCCGGATGCCGAATTGCAGGAATTGGCCGAGGCCTTGCAGAATCCGGTATGGGATTTGTACCTGGGGCGCAAAACCTGTGTGCCGACCGAGTTTGTCTGTCAGGGTATACATGCTGAGCTCGATCACGCCATGCAGTGTGCCAGCGAACTAGCCGACGAGAAATCTCTCCGGGCTATTTTCAGGGTATTGCAGGGCGAGCACGAAGGTGAGGCGTTGACGCTGAATGATGTACCCCTGCAGTTTGGGGAGCACAAGCGTTACAGAGACAGGCGGGTCACGGTGCAGAAGCTGGAGTGATACCCATGGCCGCAGGGCAGCGATTGTTTGTCAAGGTTACCCGTGACTCCTTACCCCAGGTTAAGGACAAGTATCCCTTTTTGTACCTCGAGCGCGGGCGGCTGGAGATCGATGACAGCAGCATCAAGTGGATCGACTCTGAAGCCAATGTCGTGCCCTTACCCGTGGCCACCCTCAACGCCTTGTTACTCGGCCCCGGTACAACGGTCACCCATGACGCGATCAAGACGGCTACGGCCGCTAACTGTGCTGTGTGCTGGGTAGGTGAGGATAGCCTGTTGTTTTACGCCGCCGGCTTTCTGCCCACAGCGGACACGCGCAACCTCAAGTTGCAGGTGGAATGTTCGGCTGATCCACAGGCGTCCGTAGAAGTTGCACGACGCATGTTCGCCAGGCGCTTCCCGGAAGCGGATTTGGAGGGAAAGAGCCTCAAGGAAATGATGGGCATGGAAGGCCATAGGGTTCGTACGCTATACCAGACTAAGGCGGAGGAGTACCAGGTTGGATGGAAAGGTCGGCGATTCACACCCGGCAAGTTCGATCTGAGCGATATCACCAATCAGGTGCTGACCGCCAGCAATGCTGCGCTCTATGGCATTCTCTGTTCAGCTGTGCATAGCATGGGTTACTCACCACACATCGGGTTTATTCACTCCGGCAGTCCCTTGCCCTTCGTCTATGATTTGGCTGATCTATATAAAGAAAATCTTTGTATTGATTTGGCCTTCTCCCTGACACGGGATATGGCCGGTCGTTACGACAAACATAAGGTATCCGCAGCATTTCGGCAGAGGGTCATCGATATGGATTTGCTGGCCAAGCTGGCCGACGACATACCCGATATGTTGGGAGTGGCTCGTGCTCGTCGTCGTGGCAAATGACCTACCGTCTGCCGTGCGTGGACGCATGAAACTCTGGTTTATTGAGCCGCGCCCCAACGTATTTGTCTCGGGAATCAAGGATTCGGTGGCGACAACGGTAATTGAATACTTGTACAAACATTGCCCACCCGAATCGGGCATTGTCATATTTCGTTCCTTGCCTAGACCGCCGGGATACGAAGTTCGTAGCATTGGTCCCTTGCGCAAGCCCATGACGACCATTAGTGGTTTGCAACTTATCATCGAAACCCTGAAAAACGGATAAGCGGAACATCTTGTATTTTCGGCACTGCTCATTAACAATTTGTTGGTGTCTTCCCCACGCCCGTGGGGGTGTTTCCAGCGCTCTGCCGGTAAGTGGTAGTTACCGGTAGTCTTCCCCACGCCCGTGGGGGTGTTTCTAATATACTTTCTTCAATTACTCCAATTACTCCGTCTTCCCCACGCCCGTGGGGGTGTTTCCGCGCACACGAGGGGCCTGCGCGCATGAGGCCCGTCTTCCCCACGCCCGTGGGGGTGTTTCTATCACCGGGAAGACCGCAGCGACATGAGAGAAGTCTTCCCCACGCCCGTGGGGGTGTTTCTGTCGATTTCCATTAGAGTGTATCCTCAGTCAAGTCTTCCCCACGCCCGTGGGGGTGTTTCCACAGTGAGACAGAGTATGAAATATTTTATCAAGTCTTCCCCACGCCCGTGGGGGTGTTTCTTGCCCTAGCACTGCGGGCTGGTCTGGGAAGCGGTCTTCCCCACGCCCGTGGGGGTGTTTCCGTACGTTACACACTGACAGAGGAAAGGCCGCCGTCTTCCCCACGCCCGTGGGGGTGTTTCTTCAAGTTATCCCGATTCGATGGTGAAATACGGGTCTTCCCCACGCCCGTGGGGGTGTTTCTCCCTGCTCCGTGCATTGTAGATATCCTCTATTGTCTTCCCCACGCCCGTGGGGGTGTTTCTCAGAGGGATATGATGTCCTATGCGACCATTGTGTCTTCCCCACGCCCGTGGGGGTGTTTCTTGCTGTTACCTTCTCCATGACATTTTGAATAAGTCTTCCCCACGCCCGTGGGGGTGTTTCCATGTTGCCCTGATATAGGACCGGCTTATTGGGGTCTTCCCCACGCCCGTGGGGGTGTTTCTTACAGGTTCTTGGCGCGCCATTAATAGCGCAAGTCTTCCCCACGCCCGTGGGGGTGTTTCCATATATCGCGTCGCCTATGCGTGCCACGCAGGGTCTTCCCCACGCCCGTGGGGGTGTTTCCTGGCATCAATGAATGGAACCAGGCCAGCTCAAGTCTTCCCCACGCCCGTGGGGGTGTTTCTTTTATTGGGTGGTTCTATTGGCGGGTTCTATTGTCTTCCCCACGCCCGTGGGGGTGTTTCTCTATATAGGTAGGAGTATCTGGCATGAAACCAGTCTTCCCCACGCCCGTGGGGGTGTTTCTCGCTTTGCTGTCGTAGACAGTCCAGCGCAGGTGTCTTCCCCACGCCCGTGGGGGTGTTTCTCTGCGCCCGCCCGTCGCGCTCGGAGAAATGCGGTCTTCCCCACGCCCGTGGGGGTGTTTCCACGCTAACTGACTCGGATAAAGCGTGGGAAATGTCTTCCCCACGCCCGTGGGGGTGTTTCTCGTCTGCCCCTCCTCGACTTCCGTGCTCGGCAGTCTTCCCCACGCCCGTGGGGGTGTTTCTCACGAGGGCGTGAGTTTTGCGGTCACTCCGATGTCTTCCCCACGCCCGTGGGGGTGTTTCTGGTGCCGATTGCCCTTCACCCATGATGCGGTTGTCTTCCCCACGCCCGTGGGGGTGTTTCTTGCTGAGTTATTAATATCCGTCGATTTACGGGGTCTTCCCCACGCCCGTGGGGGTGTTTCCGACTACGAAGCGGCCATGGCGAAAGCAGAGAAGTCTTCCCCACGCCCGTGGGGGTGTTTCTTTCGCCGTGGAAGCTGAGCTAGTGACGGGAGAGTCTTCCCCACGCCCGTGGGGGTGTTTCCATCCTGTACTCGGCTGAGCGGGTGCCATGCTTGTCTTCCCCACGCCCGTGGGGGTGTTTCCAATCGCAGTCGAGAAACTGCCCGCGCCATTTTGTCTTCCCCACGCCCGTGGGGGTGTTTCTACCTGTCGGCGCGACCACGATAGGGGGCGCAGGTCTTCCCCACGCCCGTGGGGGTGTTTCTCGACATACGCTGGCCAGTTGGCTGGTAGCCCCGTCTTCCCCACGCCCGTGGGGGTGTTTCTGTGGTGATTGTCTGGAAGGACAAAAAGACGGAGTCTTCCCCACGCCCGTGGGGGTGTTTCTCATCGGCACCAATTCCAGCGCCAGATTCTGGGGTCTTCCCCACGCCCGTGGGGGTGTTTCTGCCTTTTTCGATAGCCGGGTGGTTGATCCGATGTCTTCCCCACGCCCGTGGGGGTGTTTCTTGCCGCTGCTCCACGGAATATCGAGTCAGGCAGTCTTCCCCACGCCCGTGGGGGTGTTTCTTGCGTGTTGTCGGCCTGCAAAGCGAAGAGGCCGTCTTCCCCACGCCCGTGGGGGTGTTTCTATCCTGACGCCATGGCTGCTCCCTGGTCCCCGGTCTTCCCCACGCCCGTGGGGGTGTTTCCATCCCAGATAGACAGGTAGGGAGCGCTACTCTGTCTTCCCCACGCCCGTGGGGGTGTTTCCAGAAATCCCCGAGGCTCTCAAGGAGCTGTACAGTCTTCCCCACGCCCGTGGGGGTGTTTCTGCAGCAAGCAAGCTGAAAGGCGCTTCATGGGAGTCTTCCCCACGCCCGTGGGGGTGTTTCCGACGCCACCGGGTTTCGGGAGGCGGTGGCATTGTCTTCCCCACGCCCGTGGGGGTGTTTCTCCGCTTGATCACTCTGCCGCCTCGCCTGGCTTGTCTTCCCCACGCCCGTGGGGGTGTTTCCCCGAGAGCCGAGGCATGGATCAGGGAAAATGTGTCTTCCCCACGCCCGTGGGGGTGTTTCTGGTTTTTTCGGGTAACTGCGGCTCGGACATGGGTCTTCCCCACGCCCGTGGGGGTGTTTCCCGCTGCCGCTGCGTCGCCCTGCGTTGTCCAGTGTCTTCCCCACGCCCGTGGGGGTGTTTCTCAAGCGGATGTTTGGCGTGGAGGATCAGGAGTGTCTTCCCCACGCCCGTGGGGGTGTTTCTTGCCGCTGCTCCACGGAATATCGAGTCAGGCAGTCTTCCCCACGCCCGTGGGGGTGTTTCTGCGCTCCTTATCCCAGATGTTCAGACCCTGCGGTCTTCCCCACGTCCGTGGGGGTGTTTCGGTAATGTAGTTATGGGCTCGATGCTCGAACAAGTTGAAGTTTAACAGCCGCATAGGCAGCTCAGAAATTCTTAAAGTCATCGAGTTCGATGACTTTAAGGTTTGCAGCCTTGTCTAATGAGACATGAGCCTGAAAGAGCGACGCCTGCTGAGTAATAAGAGCGAGATGAGCACCCTGCCAAGCTACAGTACTGGTGGGCAGCAGGAAATAGGGGGAGGGCTGCGCCTGGTAGCCCTGTGTGTTCTGCGTACCGGACTCGCCCCCCGGTAACGTCACAACAACCCAGCCAGGCACGGGGTACGCCCTAAGGCGTGGCATTTCGCTTCGAGGTTTTGCCGCAGAACCTTGAGCAGGAATATAAATGATGGCCGCAGACATTGCCACCAGGAGCCTTGTTCAGGATAGTGAGTGACGACATTAAGTGCCCTATGCCGTTTCCCGCGTGCGTAGTATTAGCCCTACTATGAATGTGTAGTAATCAGCCCAGGTTGTTCAACACCAAACCTACGCAAAAAGATTCTTCAACGCCGCCAATGATTCTCTGCCGCGCTCCTTGCGGATTTCCGGATCGTCGTCGCCGAAGCCGCTTTTTTCCACGTCGTCCGTTGGCAGTTCCTCGATGAAACGGCTCGGCGTGGTGGCGACCACTTCGCCGAATTGTTTGCGTTTGGCGGCCAGGGTCATGGTCAGGCTCTGGCGTGCTCGGGTGATGCCGACGTAGGCCAGGCGGCGCTCTTCCTCGATGCTGTCTGCTTCGACGCTGTTGCGGTGGGGGAGGATCTCTTCTTCCATGCCGATGAGAAACACGTGGGGAAATTCCAGGCCCTTCGAAGCGTGCAGCGTCATGAGTTGAACGCGGTCGTCGGCGGATTCTTCTTCCTGGCGTTCGAGCAGGTCGCGCAGCACCAGTTTTGCGATGGCGTCCTGAATGCTTGTGCTGTCGCTGTCTTCACTTCCTTCTTCGTCGGAGGAGAGCATGCGATTCAGTTGCGAGAGCAGAAATTCCACGTTGCCCCAGCGCTTTTCAGCGACGGCGCTGCTGCTCGCGTTCTGGTGTAGCCAGCCCTGGTAGTCCACGTCGTCGAGCATTTCGCGGATTGCCGCGATGGGTTTGCCGTCGTGGCATTGGCGCTCGATGTTTTCCAGCCAGCGTTTGAACTGAACCAGGCGCTTGAGATTCTGCTCGGGAATCTGTGTGGCAAAGCCCAGTTCATCGATGGCGGCAAGCAGCGCTATCTGGCGTTCCTTGGCGTACTCGCCGAGTTTCATCAGGGTGCTGGTGCCGATCTGGCGGCGCGGCGTGTTGACGATGCGCAGGAATGCGTTGTCGTCATCCGGGTTGACCAGCAGGCGCAGATACGCCATCACGTCCTTGATTTCGGTGCGGGAATAAAACGAGGTGCCGCCGCTGAGCTGGTAGGGAATGCCCTGGGATTGCAGCTTGATTTCCAGCAGGCGCGCCTGGTGATTGCCCCGATACAGGATGGCGAAATCCCTGAAATGGCAGCGGCGCGCGAGGCGCATGGTGAGGATTTCATTCACCACCCGTTCCATTTCCGTTTCTTCATTGGTGCAGCGAATGACGCGAATAGGGTCTCCGAGGCCCAGGTTGCTCCACAGGGATTTGCTGAATACGTGGGGGTTGTTGGCGATCAGCCGGTTGGCGCTGCGCAGAATACGGGTGGTGGAGCGGTAGTTCTGCTCGAGCTTGATGACCTTCAGGTGCGGATAGTCTTCCTGCAATTGCACCAGGTTTTCCGGCCTTGCGCCGCGCCAGGCGTAGATGGACTGGTCGTCGTCGCCCACTACCGTCAGCGCGCCGCGCGAGCCGGTCAGCAATTTGACGAGGCGGTATTGGGACAGGTTGGTGTCCTGATATTCGTCCACCAGCAGGTAGCGAATCTTGTTGCGCCATTTTTCGAGCAGCTCGGCGTTGTCCTGCAGCATCAGCACCGGCAGCAGGATCAGGTCGTCGAAATCCACCGCGTTGTAGGCTTTCAGGGATTGGGTGTAGCGCTCGTAAAGAATCGCGATGCCGGCTTCGCCTGGGCTCGTCGCCATTGTCAGCGCGTCGCCGGGGGACACCAGCTCGTTCTTCCAGGCGGATACCTGGTTGCGCACACGCTCCAGGTGCTCGGCGTTCACGTCGCCGTCGCGCAGAATCAGCTCGCGCATCAGCGCGAGGCTGTCTTCGCTGTCGAAAATGGAAAATCCGCGCTTGAAACCGAAGTGGCGGATCTCCTGGCGGATCATGTTGAGCCCCAGGTTGTGGAAGGTGGACACCGTCAGCCCCTGGCCGTCCTTGCCTTTCACCAGCCGGGACGCGCGCTCTTTCATTTCGCGCGCAGCCTTGTTGGTGAAGGTGACGGCGGCGATATGGCGGGCGGTGATGCCGCACTCGTTGATCAGGTAGGCGATCTTGCGGGTGATCACGCTGGTTTTACCGCTGCCAGCGCCGGCCAGAACCAGAAGGGGGCCGTCGATGTAATGCACCGCGGCGGCTTGTTGCGGATTGAGCTTGCTCATGGTGGCGACGCGTCAGGCGCGGGTGGCGCTGAGGAAGGCCAGCTGGCCCTCGAAGTCTTCTTGTTGTTCGGCATCGTAGGCGCGGAACTGCCATACCGCGGCGGCGCTGAACTCTTCGAGTTGGCAGCCGGGAAAGTCGCTGTCGGCGAGCTGGTTCTTGTCGATGACCAGTTCCCAGGCGCTGGCCAGCGGCTGAATGTCGATGAGCCGGTTGATGCTTTCCTCTCGTTCCAGGTCGACGCGCCAGGGGCTGCCGCCATGGTTGAGGTTGCGGTAGGCCAGGGTGATGCGCATGGTGAATGGCAGGTGCTCATCCGCGGCCAGTTTCTTGCCGAGTTGCAGCAAGGCGTTGGCGCAGCGCAGGGTTCGAATGGCGGGATGCTCGCTGCCATCGCTGTCGAACTGGATCAATGAGGTGTTGCTGCGCGCTTGCAGGCGTACGCCATTGAACAGGCGCAGGTGGGTGTCGAGCAGCTCGTCGATCCTGGCCAGCATGGCACTGAAGGATTCGGCATTGAGCTGCGCGCGCCATTTCGGCAGATCGGGAATGCCCACGGCGATCAACGCGTAGCTGTGGGGTTGCTCCGTGGCGTCCGCTGCGCTGGCGGCTGTGGTAAAGGGCGCGAGGGATTTTTCCAGTTGCTCGAGCTCCGAGAGCTGCGCGCCACTGCCGTCCTCCGCGGCGAAACTCTTGTTGAGGCGCGCGATCCGGCGGGAATAATCGCGCCCGGTTTTCATCAGCCAGAAGGCAAAGCCCGCGCTGATCAGAAACCACAGCGCCAGGGCGCTCCAGATCGGGGCGTGGTATCGGTCGAGAATGAGATGCCTGTCCAGTTCGACACGTACCTGGCCGAGCATGGTGTTGTCGACGTTGATCGGGCTGGTGAACGGCGCCAATTGTGTGCTCGGCACCGCGTAGCGCTGGCTTTGCGCGAGGATGCGGTTCGCCGTGGAGTACACGGTGGCGCGCACCACGGGCTCGGCATCGTTGAGCAGGTTGTCGAGAATGACCTGCATGCTGATCGGGTTTTCGTCGATGATCGGCTGCTTGAGGGATTCGGCCAGCTGCGCGCCGATGGCGTTGCCGAGCGCGGTCTGCTGGTTTTGCGCAAGGCTGCTCAGCTGCAGGTTGAGGGTAACCGCCAGCACCACGAGGGAGATGGCGATGTAGCCGGCAACAGCGATGGCGATCCGCGGGCTGAGATTTTTTGGCAGGACAGGCATTGATCGGCGTTTACATCGTCATCCTCGGGGCGCTGCTATCTTACCAGCCGCTGGCCTATAATGGCGACCTTGTTTTTTTCAGGTGTTTTTGCCCGTGAAGGAAATCTTGCTGATCAGCGTGAGCGGCGAAGACCGCCCCGGTGTCACCACCGCCGTTACCCAGGTTCTCGCCCAGGGCGGAGTGTCCGTGCTGGATATCGGCCAGGCGGTGATACACGACAGTCTCACCCTCGGTATTCTCGCGGAGGTGCCCTCGGGCGCGGAGTCCGCGGCGGTGCTCAAGGACGTGTTGTTCCAGGTTCACAAGCTGGGCATGCAGGTGCGCTTTCAACCGATCAGCGCGGAGAGCTACCAGCACTGGGTGTCGCAGCAGGGCAAGCCGCGCCACCTCATCACCCTGTTGGCGCGGCGCGTACTGGCCGAGCATATCGCCAGAGTCACGGCGGTGACGGCGGAGCACGGCCTCAATATCGATCAGATCAACCGCCTCTCGGGGCGCATTCCCCTCGACCGCATCGACATGCACAGCAAGGCCTGCGTGGAGTTTTCGGTGCGCGGCGCGCCGGCCAATCACAATGCGTTTCGCAGTGCGCTGCTGGAACTCGCCTCTGCGATGGATGTGGATATCGCCTATCAGGAAGACAACATCTTCCGCCGTCATCGCCGCCTGGTGGTGTTCGACATGGATTCCACGCTGATCGATGCCGAAGTCATCGACGAGCTGGCCAAGGAGGCGGGCGTCGGCGATCGGGTGGCGGCCATCACGGAGTCGGCGATGCGCGGCGAGATCGACTTCATCGAGAGCTTTACCCAGCGCGTCGGCCTGCTCAAGGGGCTCAAGGCCGACCGCCTGCAGAGTATCGCGCAGCGCCTGCGCCTCAATGAAGGTGCCGAAGAACTCATTTCCACCCTCAAGAAACTGGGCTACAAAACCGCCATCCTGTCCGGAGGCTTCGAGTATTTCGGGCGCCAAATCCAGGAAAAACTGGGCATCGATTATTTGTTCGCCAATCCGCTGGAAGTCGAAAACGGTGAAGTCACGGGCCGTGTCACCGGCACCGTGGTGGACGGCCAGCGCAAGGCCGAGCTGCTGCGCCAACTCGCGGCGAAGGAAAACATCAGCCTGGAGCAGACTGTCGCCGTCGGCGACGGCGCCAACGATCTTTTGATGCTAAGTATCGCCGGGCTGGGCATCGCGTTCCGCGCCAAACCCATCGTCAAAGCCAGCGCCAAGCAGGCGATCACGCACCTGGGCCTCGACGGCGTGCTGTATCTGATGGGGATTCGCGACAGGGATACGCAGTTGAGTTGAGTTGACAGTTTACAGTTCACAGTTTTCAGGGGGAGCGACTTTCAACTGATGACTGTTTACTGATCGTAAAAGCGCCGAGAGGGTGACGGGGTTGCCTGTGTAGGAGCCTGCCTGCAGGCGACCCCTCTCACGGCAAGATATTGTCGCCTGCAGGCAGGCTCCTACAGGGTGCCCTAACGTTGAATTCCGACAACGCTACAACAGTGATCAGTGCACCCCCTGTCAACTGAAAACTGTGAACTGTAAACTCACCTCACTCCTGCGAAAAATCGAAATTCATTTCCACCATGGGCGTCTGGATGTAGTGCCCCTGAAGAAAATCGACACCTGCCTGCCACAGGGTTGGAATCACGCCAGCGCTTTCGATGAACGGGACGATCACGGTGCGTTGCGCGGCTTTCAGTTCCTGCAGCAGGGATTTCAGGGTGAGCAGTGCGTTCTTGTCTTTCTGGGCTTTTTCGCTCAGCAGGTTGTCGACCTTGACGTAGTCGACGGACACCCGGTTGAAAATGGTCATCGGATTGATGCTCACGCCGAAGTGAGTGATTCCGGTGGCGGCGCCGAGCTTGCGGAGTTTGTCCAGCATGTCTGCCGCTTTGCCCATATTGCGGCCAATGTCTATCTCGCGCATCAGAAAAATCAGATCGGCTGCGGCCACCTGATGGGTGGCGAGTGTCTTGTGCAACCAGGGAGTGAATTTGTCATCCTCGATGGTGGCCTGGCAGAGGTGCAGGCACAACTTGGTGAGGGGTGCAGCCGCTTTTTTCGCCACCAGTTTTTTGAGCGCGGCCTCGAGGACCAGCCGGTCCAGCTCCGTGCCGATTTCGGTGCGGAAAATACGTGCAATGAAATCCTGGGGAATCTCGCCTTCGGCAAACATCGACTGGTCGCCGCGCATCAGGACTTCGTAGATTTCGTCCTTAAGGCCGTGCAGCGGCAGCAGCGGCTGAAAGGCGAGGGAAACCAGGTCTTTTTTGATGAGAAGGCGGCCGATACGCAGGATGTCCTCGTCCTCGGCGGTATTGGCGCTGAGATCGAAAACCTGTTCGCAAAGCTTGACCGCGTTGCCCACCTTGCCGGAAGGGTCCGGCTTCTGGAGTTCCTGAACGGCGCGCTGACAGGCCGCGAGGGTCTCGTCGGCCGAGGTGGTCGCTTCGCCGAGCGCGGTGACGGCGATGCTCAGGGTGCAGGTGAAACTGCCCGCCGCCGTCGAGAAAATTTGCGCGGCGGCGGCCTGTCTCAAGCTGTCGGCAAGGGCGACGCCCTGGCGCGTGTCGCTGCCGGCCACGATGAGGGTGAAGGCCTCCTCGCGGATGCGGCCGAATGTCAGCCGGTCCGCCGCGCGAACGTCGAGGAACTGGGCGAGTTGCGCAATCCCTTCTTCGGTTCTGCCGATACCCAGCTGAGTCTGCAGGGCCTCGTACTGGTCCACCTGGATGTAGAGCAGCAGCGCATCTTCGTTGCTCTTGACGGCGCGGCGAATGGTGTTGTTGATACTTTCGACCATTTCGTGAAGGCGGATCTTGCCGATATCCGTCTCCCGTACCGCCGTGAGCTGCGCGACCTGGGACGCATCCTCATCGCGACCGGCGATGAAATGCTTCTTCACCAGCAGTTGCAGCGCGGGCTCGCCGTGGAAGTCGATCTGTGACAGCACCGCCCGCACCGGCGCGGCGCTGTCATCGCCACGCAGGCACTGGAAATGAAGGGACTCGTTGTCCCAGGCGTCCTGCTCATCGAGCGGGCGCAGATATTTCTTGAAGTCGCCCTGACTGCTTTCCGCAATGGTGTCGAACACCGGCAGCAGCAGCATGCTGTCGGCATCGTCATAACCGAAAAATGCCGCGTAGGTGTCGTTGACCAGCACGTAGGTGCCTTCCTTGATGATGGCGATGGCGTCCTGGGAGCTGAGGATCAGGTTCTCGAAGCGGTCTTCGGATTCGGAAAAGCGCCGCTTCCAGTAGCGCAGCTTGCGGCGCTGTTCGAGGTTGAAGAGGGCGCGGGCGATGGCCTGGATGAAGTACTGATCCTCGTCCTCGGGTATGGCGTCGGCAGCGCCCATCTTGAGCGCTTCGACGATATCGCTGGCGTTGAACCCGGCAATGATGAAGATGACCGGAATGTCCTTGTTGAAGCGCCGGAGCTGGTGAATGATGTTGCGGGCGGGCACCGATTGGGCGGAAAACTGGGCGAGCAGCAAATCCCAGTTGCGTTCCTGGAGCTTCTTGTTCAGCTCCACGGCATCGGCGGCGTAGTGGGGGTCGATCAGGTAGTCGGCATTGCGCAACAGGCTGACGAGCCGATTGGCTTCGTCGACATCGTCATGTATCAGCAGGGTTGCAATATTGCCGTCGTATTCCATGTCCTCGTTGCTGCCCTGTCGCAAAAGATGCTCGCTGTGGTCGTTGATGAAGCGAGTATACGGCCAAATAGCCGTCGATCACCAGCGCGCGGCCCGCGCGGCGTCACAGCGACGAGGGCAGCCCGAAGGCGGCCACGTGATAGGTTTCCTCCAGGGTTTCGAGCAATTGCAGGTTGCGCTTGCTTTTGCGGGTTTCGATCTGAACCTGGGCGTACTCCTGAAAGGGTAGCGCCGGCGCAATCACGCAGGGCCGTGCGCCGCGCTCGGTGAGGATGCCGGGGTAGTACTGGCGCTGCTCCTGGCTGCCGGCGGTGAACTGAGACACCACGCAGGGTACGGGTCTGGTGCTGATGATTTCGATGCCGGCGCTGCGAGTCAGGTCCTGGGACACACGCGTCCAGCGCACCAGGCCGATCAGCCAGTCTGTGCTGCCGTGGAGCTGCATGCCGATCAGCTCGCCGACATAGAGGGTCTCGCCCTGGGGCTTGAGCGCGATGCGCGCGCCGTTGGTGCTGTAGTTGATTCTGGTCGCGACATATTTGCGCAGCGGGCGGCGGTTGTCTTCCACAAGGTATTCGATGGGCTTGTCGCGGAAAGCCGTGCTGTTGGCAAAATGGTCCTGCTTCAGGAAGGTGTCGCGGTGCAGATCGCTGTCGTTGCGATCCTGCAGCGTGAAACCGGCGTGGCGGCCTTCTGCATGCAGTTGCGCGATGTAGCTTTCGATGGTGGCGCAGCCGGTGAGCTGGCGGTGGATATGGCTGAGACCTACCACTATCGTCAACGCGCTGTTGTCGTTGACCGGGTCTTCGCGACGCTTGATTTCGCGGGACCAGTACTTCGACAGCTCCTTTGCCAGGCGCCGGGGCAACCCGCCGAAGGTGCCGGTCACCGCTTTCTGCTCGAGGTGTTTGACCAGGCGCTCGGTCTTCAGGCGAAAGTGGCGCTGGGTGGTGCCACCGGCCTTGAAGCTGTACTGGGGGCCCCGGTCGCTGTCCGGGTCGACCACGAAAATGCCCTCGCCGTGGTTGCCGGCAAAGTCCACGAGATTTCCCGCGCTCGCCAGAAACGCGGCGATCTGGCGCAAATCCTGGGGTGTGTAGCGAAACGGATCGGCGCATGCCAGCAGTAGCGGCCTCATATAGGACGCCTTGATGGTCGAGCCGATGCCCACTGCCGCTTTTTGCGAGGTGATGCTGACGGTTTCCAGCTGAGACAGGCGCGCGATGGCGAACAGCGCGTGAATTTCCTGCCAGGTGTGCCTGGGCGGCTGGATGTAACATTCCCAGCATTCCATGAGAATCTGGCTCAGTACATTGATCGCGGCGTAGCAGCTGTTGATCATCAGGTTTGGCGCCGCCGCCGGCAGCTGCAAGGTGTTGACCAGCACCGATTTATAGCCCTGGGCCAGATAGCGCAACATGGCAATGGACAGGGACAGCAGTTTGGTGGTGGCCGGCGTGATGGCGAGATCCTTGGTCAGATGCTCCACGCACTGGATGGCTTCGGGACAGGCCAGATCGAGCAGGGCGAGCTTGCGTCCCGGCGGCACCTGCAGGGCGGCGATTTCCGGCAACAACTGGTAGAGCTGGTTGCACAGTACGGTGGGGTTGCCGTGGGCGAGTTGCTCCAGATAGGCCTTCAGCCCTTCCGGCGTGGCAGGGCAGAACGATAGCGATTCGCGGGAATCGCCGGGCAGGCTGAGCTGTTGTATGTAGCGGCTGACTTCGCTTTGATCTGCTTCCATGAGGGCCTGTTCACAATGTTTGAATTACCGGCGTTGCGACCGAAAAACACGCCGGCTCAGGCGCGAGGCGCGTGTTTGGATCGGTTCATATAAGTGCCGGGCAACGACAAATGGTGCGCGCTTCAATGCCGGAACAATGACTGCCGGGGCGTAGCGTTGCGCATAGTCTAGCTCAGGTGCTTGTCATGGCAACTGCCTGAGAGCCTGTTCATCGTCTCTCGATCGCACTGTTTGCCCGAGTTTCACGTAAATGCCGAGGCAACCCCGTACCTCGTAGTGGGGCCTGCCCTGCAGGCAGGCTCCTACAAGGGGAATTGGTGATTGTGCCGAAGGATTTTACCCGTGGCTGAAGAACTTCGGACGGCCTTGGCGGCTCCTGCGAATGGCGTGTGTAGGAGCTTGCCTGCAAGCGACAGCCACCGAGATTTGTCGCCTGCAGGCAGGCTCCTACAGCTTTCAGCTCAACCCCGGCCCGTCACTCATCATCGAGCTTGTCCTTGGCGCCGGAGACCCCGCGCTTCCAGTAGGCGGCGGCCTTCACCCAGGCCTTGTCAATGGCGCGCTCTTCCTTGAGATAGCGGCGCACGGCGCGCGCCGATTGCGATTCGAGTGCAACCCAGAAAAAACTCCGCTCGGACGGTAATTCCAGCGTGCGCAGTTTCGCGATCAGGCCATCGGCGGGGGTTTGCGCGCCGTAGCTGCCGCGTTCGATCCACCGGGTTTCGATGGTCGCGGCGCTGGCGAAGGCGGGCCACTCGGCGGCATCGTCCACTTCGGCGATGACCAGGGCGCGAGTATAGGCTGGCAGTTCGTCCAGGCGCCGGTTGATGGCGGGCAGGGCGGTTTCATCGCCGATGAGAACGTGATGGTCGATACCCTGCGGGGAAATGACGAACGAGCCGCGCGGACCGCCGATTTCCACGGCCTGGCCGACGGCCGCCTGGGCCGCCCAGGTGGTGGCGGGGCCGGCGTCGTGAAGAAAGAAGTCGATCCAGAGTTCGCCACTTTCGGCGTCGAAGCGGCGCGGCGTGTAATCGCGAACCGACAGGGCTGACGGTTCAAGGCCGGTGCCCGCGGGAAACAGCAGCTTGATGTGATCGTCGAAACCCGCGGAGACGAAACCCTCGAGCTCGTCGCCCTGCACCACCACGCGCACCATCTTCGCCGACAGTTGCTCTACCCGGCTGACGCTGAGTACGCGGCGTTTGGTGTCGTGGCGCAAGCGGGTGATCAGGGGGGAGGTGCTGCTCATCATCGGTTTCCAATAGTGTGTTGGGCTGCTCATCGAGCGTTGCAGGGCAAGGGACGGTATACGGTTTGGGAAAGCGATTCAAGGTGGCGGCGGGAGAGAGTCCTTGCCGTCTTTCCGCGACACATAATATCGCGCCTCGTCGAGCCCTTGTGGTTATACTAGGGCCTGTTGCCGTTTCGTGAGCGCGCGCTCATAAATCGCCAACAGACCCTGGGCCCAAGTGCAGTTCGTTGTTGCCAGGAGTGGTCAGTACTATAAGCACGAATGCGCTGACCTTGAGGCGGTCAACCCGTACGAGGAGCCTGCTTGCAGGCGACAAAAAACGAGACGGGTTGGGCAATACAGCCATAGGCGCCATACCTGAACAGGGTCGCTTGCAGGCAAGCTCCTACAGGGAAGGTGTCGTAAGATGACACAGTAGCCGGACATCCAGACAGCGGCCCTGCCCAATGGAAAATTCAGGCATGGCGGCGCCTGGCCCAAAGCTTGCGGTCCATAGTTCATTACAAACCCGCAGCCCCGATTTCCGGCTTCTCAGTAAAAACAGGGAGATTTATCGTGAGCCGATTTTCCACGACTCAGACCATGCGTCGCGACAGGACATGGCGGTTTACTGATGCATTGCTATGCCTGGTGCTGGGCCTGATTGGCTGCAGCGCTCCAGAGGAACCGCCGCCAGCGCCGCCCGCCGTGGGCGTGGTCAGGCTGACACCCATATCCGTACCGCTCGATCTGTCCTATACCGCGCGCACCCGTGGCGAGCGGGAGGTGGAAGTGCGGGCGCGCGTCTCCGGTATTCTGGAAAAACGCTATTACCAGGAAGGCGCCACGGTCGAGGCCGGTGCGTTGTTGTTCCGTATCGATCCCGCGCCCTTTGCCGCCGCGGTGCGCAGCGCCGAGGGACGCCTGGGCATCGAGCAGGCAAGGCTGGTCGAGGCGGAACTGCAGCGCGAGCGGGTGCGCAGATTGGTGGAGCGCGGTTTCAGTGCGGACCGCGAGCGCGACCTTGCGGAAGCGGCATACGCGTCTGCCAAGGCCGCCGTGGCGGCGAGTGAGGCAGAACTGGAACAGGCGCGGCTCAATCTGGCATATACCGAAGTGCGCGCGCCGATTGCCGGTATCACAGGCCGCGAGGCGCGCTCGGAAGGCAGTCTCATTGCCGCGGATGGCGAGTCGAGCCTGCTCACGACGATTGCCCAGTCGGATCGTCTGTACATCGATTTCGCGGTGCCGGAGGATGAGGCGCGCCTGGTGCGCGAGGCGCTTTCGCAGCAGCCCGACAAGGTCAGTGTGCGCCTGAGCACGGGCAATGGCACCACCTTGCCGGACGATGCCGGGATCGAATTCATCGACACCCGCGTGCACGGCGATACCGGCACCGTCGAAGTGCGGGCCACATTGCACAACAGCAGCGGCGCCCTGGCGCCGGGGCAATTCGTGCGCGCCTCGGTCGAGGGCCTGCACACGGATGTCGGTATTTATGTGCCGGCGCGAGCCGTGCTGCACAGCGCCGATGGGCCCTTTGTGTGGACGCTGGATGCCCAGAACCTGGTGCAGTTTCAGCCGGTGACATTGGGGCTTGGGGTCGGCAATCTGCTGGAAGTGCACGAGGGATTGGGCGCCGACGATCGCGTCATTGTCGACGGTGTGCTGAAAGTGCAGCCCGGTGCGCCGGTGGTGGCGGAAGAAGTGGCTCTGGAGAGCCTCCCTGCAGCCGTGGGGAGCAACTCATAATGTTTTCGCGGTTCATCGACAGGCCTTTGCTGGCCTGCGTTCTGTCGGCATTCATCGTCATTTCCGGTTTGGTGGCATTGCGTTCGCTCCCGGTGGCGCTCTATCCAGATATCCTGCCACCCATGGTCGAAGTGGCCACCGCCTACCCCGGCGCCACGCCGCAAGTGTCGGCGGAAACCGTGGCTGCACCGCTGGAGCAGCAGATCAACGGCGCCGAGGGCATGATTTACCAGCGCTCCGCCGCCTCGGCCAACGGTGATACCCAGGTGGTGGTGACATTCGCCATCGGCACCGATCCGGATCAGGCGGTGATCAACGTACAGAACCGCGTGCAGGCGGCGCTGCCGCTGCTGCCGGAGGAAGTGCGACGCCAGGGCGTGGTGGTGCGCAAGCTGAACTGGACGGCGGTGTCCTACATCAGCATCGACGCTGTCGATGGTCGCTACGATGACACCTTCATTTCCAATTACGCGCTCATCAACATCGCCGACGAACTGCGCCGTGTGCCCGGCGTTGCCGCCATCGACCCGTTTGGCGGCAAGGAATATTCGATTCGTATCTGGCTGCACCCGGACAAACTCGCACAATTCGAACTGACCCCGATGGATGTCGCCACCGCGGTGCGCGAGCAGAACTCGCAGTTCGCCACCGGGCGCATCGGCGAAGAGCCACTGCTGGAATACACCGACCTGACCATCAGTATCGCCGCGCAGGGCCGGCTGGTGACGCCGGAGGAGTTCGGCAACATCATCCTCAAGGCCGAAGCCAATTCCATCGTCAGGCTCGAGGACGTCGCGCGCATCGAGCTTGCGGGCCGCGACTACAGTGTCTCGGCCACGCAGGGCGGCAAGCCGGCGGTGGTGCTGGGCGTGTTCCCGCAACCGGGCGCCAACGTCGTCGATATTTCCAACGGTGTGCGCGAGACCCTGGAACGCCTCGAAAAGGATTTCCCCCAGGGCCTGCGCTGGCAGATCGTGTTCGATACCACCGACTTCGTTCGCGTCGCCATCACGGAAGTCTTGAAAACGCTTGCCGAGGCGGTGGTGCTGGTTTTTCTCGTCGTGTTCCTGTTTCTGCAGAACTGGCGCGCCACCCTGATTCCCTGCCTGGCGGTGCCGGTGTCGTTGATCGGCGCCCTTGCCGGCATGCTGGTGATGGGGGTGACGATCAATCTCACCACCCTGTTTGCCATGGTGTTGTCGATCGGCATCGTGGTCGATGACGCCATCGTGGTGCTGGAGAACGTCGAGCGCCACATGCGCACCAGTGGCCTCGATGCCCGCGAGGCCACCAGGCGCGCCATGCGCGAGGTGACCAGTCCGTTGATCGCCATCGTGCTGGTGTTGACGGCGGTGTTCCTGCCGGTGGCGTTTCTCGGCGGCCTGGCGGGGGAGATGTACCGCCAGTTCGCGATCACTTTGTCGATGGCGGTGATCATCTCCGGCTTCGTGGCGCTGACACTGACGCCTGCCTTGTGCTCCCTGTTGCTGAAGCCGCACGTGGAAAAGGAGCAGCGCGGCTGGCTGGCGCGCTATGGCCGCTGGTTCGAGCGCGCCACGCAGCGCTATGCGCGCGGTGTGGCTTTTTTCATCCGCCACGGTGTACTGGCGACACTGCTGTTCGCGATCATGCTCGGCGCAACCTGGCGCTTGTCCGACGTGCTGCCCACCTCGCTGGTGCCGGAAGAAGATCAGGGTTACGTCATCGCCCTGCCGTTTCTGCCGCCCGCGGCATCACTGAAGAGAACCGATGCGGTGATGGGACAGATCGCCGAAAAAATGGCGGAAAACCCCGCGGTGCTGGAAACGGTATCCTTTGGCGGCTCGGACCCCTACACCTTCATGCCGCGTCCAGGCACGGGCTTTTCGTTCATCACCCTGAAGCCCTGGTCCGAGCGCCGCGCTGAAGCGTTGCAGTCGCCCGCGCTGGTCGCCCAGGTAATGGCGATCGATGCCGAGGTCAAGGATGCACTGGTGTTCGGCGCGCCGCCGCCACCGATCGAAGGCCTGTCGGCAACGGGTGGCTTCGAGGGGTTCGTGCAATCCCGTGTCGGCGCCGACTATCAGGCGCTGGAATCCGCGACCGCACAACTGGTTGCCGCCGCTGCGCAGCGCCCGGAAGTGGCCGGCGTATTTTCATCATTCTCGGCGCAATCGCCGCAGATACGCCTCGATATCGACCGCGACCAGGCCAAGCTGCTGGGCGTGGATATCGACGAAATATTCGCCACGTTGCAAAGCACGTTCAGCGCCTACTACATCAACGATTTCAACTTGCTCGGTCGTGTGTACCGCGTGCAGATGCAGTCCGATGCGCAATACCGCACCCATGTGGAGGACCTGCGCCACGTTTACGTGCGCAGCAAGGAAGGGCGGCCCATTCCGATCACCGCGCTGGGCGAGGTTCGCCTGGTCACCGGCCCCGATCTGGTCGAGCGCTTCAACATCTATCCGGCGGCGCGCCTGCTGGGCGGGCCGGCGCCGGGCTACAGTTCCGGTCAGGCGCTGGCGGTGATGGACGAACTCGCACAGGAGCATTTGCCGGCGGGCTATACCCTCGAGTGGAATGCCCAGGCCTTTCTGGAGAAGCAGATCGAGCAGAACACCGCGGGCCTGTATCTGCTGGCGATGTTGATGGTCTTTCTCATTCTTGCAGCACAGTACGAGCGCCTGTCGTTGCCGTTCGCGGTGATTCTGTCGGTGCCGTTTGCCGTGTTCGGCGCCTTCGTCGCCGTATGGCTGCGCGGCCTGCACAACGACCTGTATCTGCAGATTGGCCTGATCACTCTGGTTGGCCTGGCGGCGAAAAATGCGATTCTGATCGTCGAGTTTGCCGCCGCGCGGGTCAAGGACGGGGTGGCCATCAGCGAGGCCGCCATCGAAGCGGCGCGGCTGCGCTTCCGGCCGATCCTGATGACCTCCCTGGCGTTCATCCTCGGCGTGCTGCCGCTGGCAATCAGCAGCGGCGCGGGAGCCAACGCGCGTCACTCCATCGGCACGGGCGTGATCGGCGGCATGATCGCCGCGACATTTCTGGCAACATTTTTCACGCCACTGTTTTTTTGCTGGGCGGAACGTGGAGCGCGCTGGATGAAGGCTGCGTTCAATGTGAGGGGCGAGGCTCGTGTGGATGAGCGGTGAAGGGGGTTCCGCAATTGGATTGGAGCCTGTTAACACTGCTTGAGTTATCGTCGTTGTGCCTGAAAAAGCGCCAATTTAGGTGTCTGCGGCTTGAACCTTGTTGAAGGCCAGGATAGCTGAACCTTTTGCCAGGTTGTTCCGTTCGACGGTGATGGAAAGCAAAAGACAAGGCCTTCGGTTTCGCCGGCACTCCGATTCTCTGTGCATCAGATAATGGCTTGCAACCCCTTGTCGGCAATGACGTTGAGCAGCTTGAGCGCCGGGCCGGCTGGACGCGTTTCACCCTGTTCCCACTTGCGCACCGTCGAGGCGGTAGTGTGCAGGTGATGAGCGAACACTGGCTGGCTGAAGTGCAGCGCCTCGCGCAGACGCCTGATGTCGTCGGCGCTGAATTCCCGCACCGGCGGCGGGCAGATCGCGTCGAACTCGCGCATCGTCACCTTGCCGATCGCGCCCGCATCGCGCAGCGCGGCCAGGTCGTCGCGCAGGGATTCAATGATTTTGCTCGTCACAACACACCTCCAGTAAAATGCCAGCCTGCAATGCCTTCACCAACTCCGTGGCTGATAGCTCCAAAAATACCTTTCCGGCATATTGCAACGCTTTTTCCTCGTCCCGCGTGATGTTCGCCTTGTCGCTTTTCGGGAACCCATGCAGGAATACATAACGGTGGCCAGCACGGGCGGATAACAACGTGCGGTAGCTGCTGCTCTTGCCCGCACCTGGGCGGACGATCCGCTTCTTGTAGAGGCAGCCGCCCAAGTCCGCGTCAATCAAACCACTCTCCATTTCCTGAGCCGCCTTGCACAAGGCGGCATCGGATAGCTTCTCGTTCGCTTGCCGCCGTGCAAAATCCCTTCGCTTCAAGATATCCATATCCGTTCACCACCAAAACTATACCCACAACGGGTATGGTTTTTCCATCCCCTTCAAGTAGCTGCTTGCCACTCACCTCCAAAGACTACATAACCCTGTTTACTTGGGGTTTACTTTTTCATAAAGATTTTATCTCTATGAAACGCTATAAAAACTTTCGTGGCTGGGTGTAAGTTTAATCCATTATTTCTGGATGGATCCCCAGTGTTTCGGGGTTAGGGTTTAGTAGCAGGCCATTGAAATGATTCAGGCGCTCGGCATTATTTGCCACTCTCCACGGTTTGATGTGTGAGGCTGTTGGAGCCTGGTTACGATCTTTTTGCGGGCTCTGAGTTTCAGGTTACAGGTTGCACGTAACCGCCGAGCTAACCCCACGGCCGACGCATTATCCGTACCCTGTAGGAGCCTGCCTGCAGGCGACCGTATGCCGTGTCCCGATGACTGTGCCGCCTGCAGGCAGGCTCCTGCAAGGCATCTCGGCTAGGGTGTGAGTTTTTGCCATATTCCCGGGCCCCTGCAATTATAGAGAGAACACACTCTGACTAAGTTTTGGCTCAAACCCGTGGCCCTGGTTTCGAGTAGTGGATTTTCCACCCGGAAACTGACGAGGGTGGCCA
>CAYXXZ010000034.1:0-29327 GCA_964469165.1 uncultured Porticoccaceae bacterium | reverse complement strand
ACCACTGGCACGATCTGCACTGGCAGAACACCGGCAGTGGCGCCGGCCCGGGCGCACGTCTCGACTCTCATGCGGACGGCCTGACGCCGGCGCTGCAGGCCGCGCAGATGATGGCAGACAGCTATCAACACCAGGTCGCCTACCGCCTGTTGACCCCTTTTCATGTGCAAGTGGGCGGCCCGCCCATCGCCATCCGCGTCGCGGCCACCGCTCGGGGTGCCGCCGATTCGCATGTCACCAAAACCGTTACCCAGGATGTCATGGTGGGCTATGCCAGTATCTTCGGCGCCACCAGCGATCCGCACAGGCGGGGTATCTTTTCCGGCCCGCCGTTGATCATCGAGAACTGCATCGCTGCTAGCGCCAGTGGTGGGCTGCGGATCGTGCACGACGCCGGCAGCGGCGCGCTCGGTACCACTCAGGGGCTGGCGAGCGGCGCCGAGCTTGCCGACTGTCTCGATGTCGCCCATCTGCCCGCGCAATCGCTTCTTTGTGAGCGCAGCGGCGAATGCGGCAGCCCCACAGCGCTGCTTGCGGCCGGGGGCGAATTCAGAACGGCGCTGGTGGTCGCGCAGCCGCTCTGGCAGGTGATCTTCGGCAGCGCCAGCAAGGCGGACCTTCACGCCCTGGAGCGCCTGCACCCCGGTCGTGTTCTGGTGGTCGACAACGGCTATCCCCGCTATGCGGAGCAGCCGCCCTGGAGCGATGGCATCTGGCGGGCGAGCCTGCCCGCGGATTTCAGCGGCGAGGCTGGCAGCGAACAGGATCCTGTGATTCTGTTCTTCGACGCGTCCGTGGGCTGTCCGACCCTGGCCGAGGGCGTACACATTCACGGCCTGGTGTATGTGGAAAAAGACGATTGCGCAGGCCTGGGCTGGGGTGGTGGCCAGGTTCACGGCACCCTGGCGAAAGCGGGCGATTTCGCAGGGCTTGCGCAACATACGGTGCTGGTGGCCGCGCAGCTGGATTACGCGCACGCCGACAACGACGCCACCCACGGCAGCCCGGTGGCGGGCGTAACCCGAATATTCGTTGCGCCGGGGTCATGGCATGACTACTGATAACGCGGGGCGTCTCGCCACCGGCGTCTGCCACGAACAGCGCGGACCCGTCGGCCAAGGTGGCATGGTGCTGATCGAGGCGCTGGTGGCATTTCTGGTTCTCGCCCTCGGCATCGTCGCCCTGCTCGGTTTTCACGGCGCGGTTCAGGTCAGCGTGGCGGAAGCCCGCACCCGCGCCGAGGCCATGGCGCTGGCCGAGGAAAAAATTCAGATCCTGCGAAACGGCGGCGAGGATTTCTCCGCGGGTAACGGCTGTGATGCCGTTGCCGGGCAAACCCTCAGGTTCGAGCGCTGCTGGCAACTGACGGGCGGCGCGCTGCCAGCGCTGCACCACGCCGCGGTCACTGTGTCCTGGCACGACAGGGCTGGCACCGTGCAGCAAGCCGCACTGGTGTCGGCGGCTTCTCCGGGCGCTGCCGTCGCCAGTATGAACGCGCTTTTCACCTGGGTGACGGACGTTGCCATCAGCCCCGACGACATCAACAGCTGGTTGCCCCCTGCCGGGAGCAGCGCTGAACCGCCTGGCGAGGAGGGCGGCGACGGCGATGACGATCCCGAAGATGAGGGCGATGACGAAAACGGCGGCGATGACGAGGCCCCGGACGTGACACTCAAGAGCGTGCGCATCGCCGGACGCCTGTCGTCGGGCTCGCCGGCGAATGCGGTGCTGTTGAGCGTCGTGACCGAGTCGGCACAGTACGGAGAATGCGTCATCGAAAGCGACGCCCGCGCTTTCAGCTGCCGGGTGTCGTTCAACGAACTCTCATCGGGGTGGTCGGGCAATGTGATGCTGCGCAGTAATGCTGTGCTCTGTGGCGTTGACAACAGCAAGGCTGTGCCAACGGTTGGCCCTGGGTCGGTGTCGCTGGCTTACAGCAACCTCACCGGCAACGACAGCGCCATTGTGATCAGCGCTGCCCAGTACCCGGACGATTGTTGACAGAAGGCGGGAAAAGTCATGAAAGCTGCGAAGGGATTTACGTTGCTCGAATTGATGGTGGCGCTGGTGGTGGTCGCCATCCTGGCGGCACTGGCGCTGCCCTCCTACCAGGGCTACGTGCGCAAGGCCAGGCGCGCCGACGCCATGGACGCATTGCTGGCCGTTCAGCTTCTCCAGGAAAAACACCGCGCCAGCAATCCCGCTTACGGCACATTGGCAGAGATCGGCTTTGGCGCCAGCACATCATTGGACGGCCATTACGATATCGCGCTCGATGAAGAAGACATCTCGGCGACGGGCTACACCCTCAGCGCCAGCGCTGCGGGAGATCAGGCGTCCGACCGGGTGGGAGAGGTATCCTGCGAAAAACTGACGATCGCCGTCGACGGCGAAAACCCGCGCGGCGCGAAAACACCCAAAGCGTGCTGGAGCCGCTAGCTAGCGGACTTATTCGAACTCGTCGTTCTGGTCCGCGTCCGGCGTGGGCTCACCGGGAATGCTGTGCTTTTCGCCCGCCCACTCGCCAAAGTCGATGAGCTGACAGCGTTTGCTGCAGAACGGACGGAACGGGAAATCATCGTTCCACAGTACTACCTTGCCGCAGGTGGGGCAGTGCAGTTTACGGGTATTGATGTCGTTCATCGCCTGACTCGCTTGGTAGGGCGGGCAGCGCTTTTCTGCCCACCAACAGTCCCTGGGGTATTCCTCGTCACCCTACGCATTGGCCGCCAGTTCAAGATAGCGGGCATGGAGCTGTGCCACTTTCTCCGGCAGTGCCGTGACCGGGCAGGTGTTGTCGATCACGTCGTCGGCCTGGGCCAGGCGTTCTTCCCGGCTGATCTGCGCGGCGATGATGGCGCGAATCTGCGCTTCGCCATTGTTGTCTCTGCGGCACGCCCGCTCCACCTGCACCTCGACGGGCACGTCCACCACCAGCAGCCGGTCGATGGTCGCCTTCTGGCCCATTTCCAGCAGCAATGGCGATTCCAGCACCGCGTAGGGGCTGGTGGCGGACTCCAGTTCCTGGCGCGTGGCGTCCTTGATCAACGGATGCAGCAGCGCTTCCAGCCACAGCCTTTCAGCCTCGTTGTCGAAAACCTTTTCCCGCAGCAGCGCGCGGTTCAGGGCGCCGTCGGCAAGCAATATCTCGTCCCCGAAATGACGGGCGATCTCCGCCAACGCGGGCATGCCGGGTTCGACGACGCGGCGCGACATCTGATCCGCGTCCACCACCTTGATGCCCAACTCGCGAAAACAATTGCCCACGGCACTTTTGCCGCTGCCTATGCCGCCTGTCAAACCCACTACATACATGTACGATTACCTGGTGTCATATTTTTGTTTCAGCCATTTGAGCTATAAGCCAGAAAACCCGGGTTCTGGACTTTGCCATGATCTTCACGTTGCCTCAGCCCGGTTTTCCCGCGTGTGTAGGGGCGATTCGATGGTCGTTGCCCTGGGCATTTCGTTTATCGCGGTTCTCCCGGGCGTGTAGGGGCAATTCATGAATTGCCCCTACGGTATGCGCTGAGAATCAACAAGCCTAAATTTCTGACCACTGTGTATAGCTTGTGGCTTACAGCTCTAAATCCCCAAATACCGCGCCACCCACGCGTCGCCCCATACCAGCGCAATCCACCCGCCCAGGGCGAGGTAGGGCCCAAAAGCGATGGGAATGTGCCTGTCGCGGCCGAGTGCGATCACCAGGGCGATGCCGATCAGCGCGCCGCTCAGTGACGACAGCAAAATGATAAAGGGAAGTTGCTGCCAGCCGAGCCAGGCGCCAAGGGCGGCGAGCAATTTGAAATCGCCGTGCCCCATGCCTTCCTTGCCGGTGAGCAGCTTGAACAGCCAGTACACCGACCACAGCGACAGGTAGCCCGCCAGCGCGCCGATGACCGCGCTTTCAAGGGGAGCGAACATGCCATTCAAATTCACCAGCAGGCCGAGCCACAGCAGGGGATAGGTGAGGCTGTCCGGCAGCAATTGGGTTTTGATATCGATGCCGGTCAGTGCCAGCAACATGAGCGAAAACAGAATCGCAAAGAAGGCTTGTGTACTCAGCCCGTAGCAATGAACGAAAAAAACGAAAATGGCAGCGGCGGCTACCTCCACCAGCGGATACTGCAGGGAAATCGGCTCCCGGCAATATTTGCAACGCCCGCGCAACAATAAATAACTGAACAGCGGAATGTTGTGCCAAAGCCGCAGCGGCTTGCGACAATTGGTGCAGTGAGACGCGGGAAACGCAATATTGAAGCGTTCGCCGTTGTCGTCCTCGGGCGCCAGCCCGAGAAAATCCCGTGAATCGCGCCGCCAGCCCGCCTGCATCTGCAGGGGCAGGCGGTAGATCACCACATTGAGAAAACTGCCGACACACAGGCCGATGACCAGTGCCAGCCCGTACAGGGCAGCGTTACCGATATCCATCAAATGACAGCACCCAGGTTGAATATCGGCAGGTACATGGCCACCAGCAGGCCGCCCACCAGCACGGCGAGCACCGACAGAATGAAGGGTTCGAGCAGCGCGGTGAGGTTGTCCACCTGGTTGTCGACGGATTCCTCGAAGTGAACCGCGGCCTTCTCCATCATTTCATCGAGCGAGCCGGACTCCTCGCCTATCGAGACCAGTTGCAGCAGCAGCACCGGAAACAGTCCGGTGTTTTTAAGGGACGTGTGGAGCTGAATACCGGTGGAGACATCGTCCTTCACCGTGAGAATGGCGTCCCGAAACACGGCATTGCCCGACGAGCCGGCCACGGACTCCAGAGAATCGATCAAGGGCACACCGGCGGCGAAGGTGGTCGACAGGGTGCGCGCGAAACGCGCCACGATGGCCTCGTGCACGATGTTGCCGATAATGGGCAGCTTCAAGGTCAGCTTGTCGACGGTGTCGGAAAATTTCGGGTAGCGAGTGCGCGCCTCCTTGAAGCCGACCACCGCCAGAATCGCCGCGATCAACACCGCCAGCCACCACTTTTGCGCGGTTTCCGAAATGCTCATCACGAACAGCGTGAAGGCGGGCAGCTGCGCGCCGAAATTGGCGAACACCTCGGCGAACACAGGCACCACCTTCACCAGCAGGATGGCGGTAACGATGATGGCAACCACGATCACCGCAGCCGGGTAGGTCAGCGCCTTCTTGATCTTTGCCTTGAGCGCCTCGTTCTTTTCCTTGTAGGTGGCGACCCGGTCGAGCATGGTTTCCAGCGCGCCGGACTGCTCGCCGGCATCGATCAGGCCGCAGAACAGGTCGTCGAAATAGCGCGGGTGCTTGCGCAGCGAGCTGGCAAATCCCAGGCCGGTGGACACATCCTCGCGCACCTGCTCGATCAGCTCGCGCATCTTTTCGTGCTGGGTTCCCTCGGCAACGATCTCGAAACTCTGCACCAGGGGCACGCCGGCCTTGGTCATGGTGGCCATCTGGCGGGTGAAGGTGGAAATGTCCGAGGCCTTGATCGGCTTCGAGCGGTTGAACAGCGGCTTGGGCTTCTTGCGCACATTGGCGTTGGCGATGCCCTGCTTGCGCAGCTGGGCCTTCACCGCGGCGGTGTTGGCGCCGCGCACTTCGCCCTGCACGACTTTGCCCTGTTTGTTTCTTCCTTTATAGAGATAGATAGTTGCGTTCGAGGTAGCCATCAATCTAATCCTTAGTGATACGGTTGGCCTCTTCAAGACTGAAGACGCCCTCGGCAACCTTGCGCAAGGCTGCCTGGCGCAGGGTTCGGAAACCTTCCGCCTGCGCGCTCTGGGCGATCATCAGCGAATTGCCGCCTTCCATGATGAGACGGGAAACGGTCGGCGTCATGCGCAGAACTTCGTAAATGCCCGTCCGTCCTTTATAGCCGTTGGTGCACTGCTTGCAGCCCACCGGGTGAAACAACGTCAGTTCCTCGAAGGGAATGCCGAGTTGCTCGAAACCCTCCTGGCGCAGAATGGCTTCGGGAATATCCTCGTAGGGCGCCTTGCAAAAATTGCATAGTTTGCGTCCCAGGCGCTGGGCGATGATCAGGCTCACCGAAGTGGCCACGTTGAACGCGGGCACACCCATGTTGAGCAGGCGCGTCAGGGTTTCGGGCGCGTTGTTGGTGTGCACCGTGGACAGCACCAGGTGCCCGGTCTGCGCCGCCTTGATGGCGATTTCGGCGGTTTCCAGGTCGCGGATCTCGCCCACCATGATCACGTCCGGGTCTTGGCGCAGGAAGGCGCGCAGCGCCTCGGCAAAGGTGAAACCGGTGCGGTTGTTGATCTGCACCTGGTTGATGCCTTCCATGTTGATCTCCACCGGGTCTTCGGCGGTGGAAATGTTGAGCTCGCTGGTGTTGAGAATGCCAAGCCCGGTATACAGCGACACCGTTTTGCCCGAGCCGGTGGGGCCGGTCACCAGAATCATGCCCTGCGACTGCTTGAGGGTATTGAGGTAGGCCTCGCGTTGATCCTCCTCATAACCCAGGGCATCGATACCCAGGCGCGCCTGCGACGAGTCGAGAATCCGCAGCACGATTTTTTCGCCGTACATGGTCGGCAGGGTGTTGACCCGGAAGTCGATCGCCTTGTTGCGCGTGATGCGCAGCTTGATGCGGCCATCCTGGGGCACGCGGCGCTCGGAAATATCCAGCTGCGCCATCACCTTGAGGCGCGCTGCCAGGCGCGTGGCAAGGCTTGGCGGCGGGTGCGTGGCTTCGTGCAGAATACCGTCGATGCGCAGGCGCACCCGGTACATTTTCTCGTAGGGCTCGAAGTGAATGTCCGACGCACCCTTCTTGATGGCGTCGAGCAGCACCTTGTTCACATAGCGCACGATGGGCGCGTCGTCCTTGTCGCTCTCGAAATCGCTGGAGCGGCTCTCGGAAGACTCCACGTCGAGGCCGTCGAGGGTCACGTCCTCCAGCCCCTGCAACGCGCTGGTCAGCGACTGCTCGTTCTCGCTGAGATAGGTCTCTATGGCGCGCAGCAGCTTGTCGTGCTCCACCACGATGGGCTCGACGGGCACGCCCGACTGAAAGCGGATTTCGGTGAGCGCATAGTGGTTGGTGGGGTCGCTGATCGCCACATAGAGGCGCTTGTTGCGCTTGAGCAGCGGCAGCGCAAAATGCTTGTTGATCAGCTTCTCGTCGAGCACGTCCTTGGGGCAGGCCTTGAGATTGTGGGCATCCAGATCATAAAACGGCACGCCGAACTCGGACGACGCGATACTGGCAATGAGCGAAGGCGGCAGAATATCGTGCTCCACCAGATGTTTGACGATGGACTCTTTCTTCGCCAGGCACTGGGCGGCAATGTCCAGCGCCTGACCTTCTTCCATCAGTCCGTTGGCCACCAGCCGCTTCGGCAGACCGCGCAGAATCTGGGGGGGAGCACTCACCGCAAGGTCCTCTCATTGGATTTGTGCCCGGTATCCTATAACAGACCGGCGAGGGTGGGAATCTATGCGGCCTTGCCGATGACGGGATCGTCCGTTAGTCTGCTCGCAGGAGCTCCGCCAGCCAGGACGGCACGATATGGACAATACCCACGACGGTGCGTACAAGAAGCTGTTTTCACACCCACAAATGATCCGCGACCTGCTCACCGGTTTCGTGGCGCAGAGCTGGGTTGCCGAACTCGACTTCAGCACACTCGCAAAACTCAACGGCCACTATGTCAGTGACGACCTGCGTCACCGCCAGGACGACCTGGTGTGGCGGGTGCGCCATCGCGGTGAATGGCTCTACATTTACCTGTTGCTGGAATTTCAAAGCAGTAACGACCACTGGATGGCGCTGCGCATGATGGTGTATGTGGGGTTGTTGTACCAGGATTTGATCAAAAGCCGGGAGATAAAACGGCGTGATCGGCTGCCCCCGGTATTTCCCCTGGTGATCTACAATGGCATGCCAAGCTGGACGGCACCCCAGCGCCTGTCCGAACTGATCAGCCCGCTGCCAGGCCTGAAAATTTTTCAGCCCGAACAACGCTACTTCGTGCTCGACGAGGGGCGTTCGTCAGCCAGAGCCAGAAAACTGCCCGACAACAGCGTGGCCAGCCTGATTGAACTTGAAGGCAACTCTTCGCCGGAAACCATGCAGGAGGCGGTGCGCCGCCTGCGCGAGCGGCTCGCCGGCCCGGAACACGCGAGCCTGCGGCGAGCTTTTACGGTGTGGCTGAACAAGGTTATCATTCATAAGCGGCTGGCCAAGGGGCAGCCGATTCCCGAGAACGAAACTCTTGAGGAGGTTGAAAGCATGCTGGCAGAACGCATGGAACAATGGAAGCGCGAGTGGGAACGCAAAGGCAGAGCCGAGGGAAGAGCCGAAGGAAAACAAGAAGGCCGCACCGCCGTACTGGCTCGCCAACTGACCCTGAAATTCGGTACGTTGCCCGAACCCACGCGCCGTCGCCTCAGCGAAGCCAGCAGCGATGAACTCGATCTCTGGGCGGAACGCATACTTTTCGCGGAAAACATCGGGGATGTTTTTCGGTAAGGAATGTTAGGTGTCGTAATTCCTGACGTTTCGGTTTTAATGGCGAGCTCTGGTTTTTTCTGCGTGGGTGTAGGGGCAATTCATGAATTGCCCCTACGGTAGGCGGCAGAGATCATCAACGCTCCCGGCCATCCCGGAAGAGAATCTTCACCAGCTTGGCTGCGTGGATGTCGGGGTAGAGCAGTTGCAGAAAGGGTTGGAAGAAACATTCAAGAGCGCCCTTCCAGGAGTTGTCGTAATCTTCCGCAATGTTTTTTGATCTGGGGGCATCCTTGTCTCCCGGTGGTTGTTTACGATGGCGTCATGCCAGCGGGCAGAGTAGCGCATGGAGTGGATGACGTGCAATTGCGGCCCCATCAAATATCGCGGCCAAGGCTGCTCCTACAACCTCTCTCCAAGCCGCCGTCGCGCCCGCTAAACCGCTATCCCACCTGTAGGAGCGGCCTTGGCCGCGAACAAACCATTGAACCAGAGCTTCTCTACCCAAAGACCTTCTCGATGTTTTCCGCAAACAGAATGCGCTCGGCCCAAACGTCCAGTTCTGCTTCATTGGCCTGATCAAGGCGCTGCCGTAGCTCATCGGGCAACTCGCCAAACTTCAGTTGCAGTTGCCGGGATAGCATGGCGGAACGGCCTCGATCCTCGCCGATCTGAATGCCTTTCTCCATCCCTTTCTCGATCGCTCTCCTTTCCAAAATACTCACATAAGGCATGGCTTTTTCCTCCTTTAGCTGATCCACCTGCTCAGTATAGTAACCTTCGATTTCCGGCGGCAAGGCCACCAGCCATTCCAGAAACACCAGCAACCGCTCGATCAGCTCCCGCTCCAGTTGCTGTTTGATGGCCAGGCGGTAGAAGCCGATCAGACTGTCCACCCGGCCCTTGCCATCCTTCACCCGTTTGGCGGTCAGTTGGGCGGCGACCAGCAGCGCAAACGGGTTGTCGCCGGCCAGCAATTCATCCAGCCCCGGCTCGAAGTCCAACAGCTTTACCGTGCGGAAGCGAAAGTGAACGCCACTCCCGGCCACCTCTTCCTTGAAGCCGTTCGGTCGGTAGCCTGGCTCGGTATCTGCCAGCACTGCCAGACTGATGACTTCCATGCGGTAGTGGTCGAGGATGCGGTAGTGTCACGACACAGATCGATTGACGGTTAGGGTGTTTTGACGTTTCGGTTTTAATGGCGAGTTCTGGTTTTTCCTGCGCGGGTGTAGGGGCAATTCATGAATTGCCCCTACGGTAGGCGGCAGAGATCACCAACGCTCCCGGCCATCCCGGAAGAGAACCTTCACCAGCTTGTCGGCGTGGCGTCGGCCGGTGCCGCTGTTTCGGGTAATTTTTTGCAGCTCCTTATCGAGAAAGATGAAGGGCTGCGACCAGTCGATGACGGCGTGGATATCGGGGTAAAGCAATTGCAAGAAAGGCTGGAAGAAATATTCGAGGGCTTCCTTCCAGGGACTGTCGTGATCTTCCGCAATATTTTTTGATCTGGGGGGCATCCTTGTCTCCCGGTGGTTGTCTGTGATGGCGTCATGCCAGTGGGCAGGGTAGCGCATGGAGTGGACGGCGCGCAATCGACGTCGCCGTCAAAGCCCGTGGTAAAGCGTCTGCGGGAACGGCTTGGCGGCCCGGAACCCGCGAGTATCTCTCCCGGCGAGGAGCCCACAGCAACAACCCTGCAAGCGACCCAACCTGTAGGAGCGGCTCTGGCCGCGAACAAAAACTGAACACACCCCAGGCTGCGCATTCACGCAGCAAGGGCCATGCCCCTTGCTTGGATGCCTCAAGAATCACGACTTCGACAATCGTGCCGTCTTCGGCGTAACTGATGTGGGTATTCCAGTTTCGTGAGGTTTCCCTGACGATGTGCTTGTCGGCAAGACGTATGACCAGGATGTCATCGGCTTCATGATAAACCGTGCGCATGATCAATTCTCCCAACGAAAATGGCGCATGCCTGTTTTAACGACTCACTTTTCGTCAATAGCCACGGCAGCACATATCAGATTGTCTTCCCGTCCCTCGAAGTGCTGGCTATGCAAAGCCGTACCCTATTCTTGCGGTGGACAACGCCTGTTTCCCACAACGCAACAAGCGATGGCTCGGCCTGCCATTCGCTCACCAGCATGACGGCAGATGCAAACCTCCAACTCAGATCGTTGACAAATCATCCTTGATTTCCTCTTGGCATAACAAGCCGTAGGAGCGGCCTTGGCCGCGAACAAAGCCCACGCAAATACACCCCCTGTAGGAGCCTGCCTGCAGGCGACCAATCTCGGCGGCGGTCGCCTGCGGGCAGGCTCCTACAAGCGCCATCAATCTCGTGCATGACAAAAAGTGTCACAATCCTGCGCTGAATGTAAGTTTTGATGAGAAAGATGTTTGTGGTTTCTTGTTATCTCTATGTTTTTGCTATGAATTTATGGGTGGCACAGAAAGTGCTGTTATTGCTGTGTGCAAAAGCACCAATCAATTCCAACCCAGGAGTTTCAAGCATGAAGCAACAACAAAGTGGTTTTACTCTTATCGAGCTGATGATTGTGGTGGCCATCATCGGCATTCTTGCGGCGGTAGCACTGCCGGCTTATCAGGATTACACCATTCGTGCTCGTGTATCTGAACTGATCCTTGCCGCAAGCTCTGCACGTACTTGCGTTACCGAAGCTTCTCAACTGTCAGGGGCGGCGAGCGGTGGATCGTGTGAAGCTCCGGGTGCTGGTGGTTATGTTGCAAGTGCAACCATCGGTGCAACAGGTGTGATTGATGTAGTGGGCAACAATGATACAGGCCCGACAACTATTACTTTGACTCCAACTTGGAATAGCACTGCAAGAACGGTAACTTGGGTGTGTGACTCAAACAATGATCGATATGCTCCTCAATCTTGTACGGGCGGTACTGGAACCTAAGTAATCTGCTCAGACCATTCAGTATTTTCTGGAGCCCCGGCTTGTCCGGGGCTTTCTGATTCTGGATATCGTAAGTTGAAGACAACCCGTTACAGAACACTCCTCGCTTATCTGCTTGTCCTCGGTTGGCTGACCGCTGTGTCGTTTCACTGTACCAACATGCTCTCCAATATGTCGAGTTGGCCCATGGCCACGGATTTCTACAAATTCTACATCTCTGCGGAGCAGGTTCTCGCAGGTAACAGTGCCTATTGGCAATACCCCTCAAATAGAGGTCCATATAGCGATTGTTTGGCATCCCATGCAGGTGAGCAGGCTGCCGATGCAGGTATTCATGTAGGGGAAAGGCTGTGCCTGCATCCAAATCTCAATCCGCCATTCTTTGTCGCGCTCATGCTTCCGCTGGTTGGGTTGGGTTTTACGGGGGCGTGGTGGGTATGGTCGCTACTTTCTATGGGTGCGGGTGTGCTTGCCGTCCACTACCTGGTGCGCGAACTGGATGTAAAAAGAAAATGCCTGGCTACCTTGGCTGGCATCGCACTGTTGTTCAGTTATTACCCGGCAACAGTCAATCTCGAAATCGGCCAGGTTGGCCTATTTATCATGCTCTTGCTGGTCTTGGCGTGGCGATACCTCAGGTCGGGAAGAGAGGTGCTGGCAGGATTTTGGTTGGGTGTGGGCGCAGGTTTAAAACCATTCCTCGGTCTTTTTTTGATTGCATTAATTGTGGATCGCCGCTGGCAGGCAGTGGTGGGCTTCATTGCGGGGGGCGTGGTTACATTTGTGGTTGGCTTGCTGGCGCTGGGCTTGCCAAACCAGATTGAATACATACGTATGCTTGGCAGTGTCGATTGGTATGCCATTAATTGGAACGCTTCGATTTCAGGGCTGGTTCATAGGTTGCTGAGTGGCAACGAGCTCCCTGGATTGTTTGCAATGCCACAATTGTCGCCGATAGTGGTTAATGTCGTTTCCGGGCTTATCTTGGCGATTACAATTTTCATTCTTTGTAAGGTTCATTCCTGGCATGAGAGCGCATTGCGGTTGAGAAGCGATTTTTTGTTTGCAGTTACCTCTGTTGCCATGCTCCTGCTGTCGCCGCTGGGGTGGATGTATTATTTTCCGGTCCTTGCAATCGTGCTGGCTGTTTGCTGGATTCATGGTGGGAGAATGTCGCTGCGTAATGCCGTAACAATGGGTGGGTTTGTGTTCGTCATCGTGACAATCTTTCCGTCAGCATTAGTGAGAAGCGATAAGTTTGTCACAGGTCTGGACTGGTGGTGGACGGGAGCACTCTATTCCTACGCCCTCATTGTGCTTTTCTTGGCCGTGGTTTTTCTGATGGTTAGGTCTCAGCCTGTTTCCGATAACAGCACTTGTGGAGCCTGTGTCAGGCAGGTCACATAACAGGGTTTATGGAGCGGTAAGATTGCGCACAAATAACAGAGAATAACGCACTCTTTATCTAGGTGGCGTTGTTTCATGGGCGCATTGATTGGAGTTCTCGCCGTATTCTGTGTCCGCCGGCAAGCCAACGCAATGATTGAAAAGTGCCGATTGGTGGGATATGTCGAAGAGAAGAGATGGCTTTTCTCGTCGCTAATGTTCTTGGTTGCATTTCAGGCCGCTTCGATATTTAGTTCGACAAGGCAGGCAGCATTATCCCTTTTGGATGTTTTATTCAGGGTGATCTTATAAACGAGATGATCGGTGCCGGACAGCGGCAGAAAATTTGGGCTTTAGTCATCTTCGCAGTCATATTTATGTGGAGCTTCTTGCATTATGCATGGCTCACAGAAGATGCCTTTATCAATTTCCGTGTTATCGAGAACGTCCGGGAAGGATATGGTCTTGTTTGGAATCAAGGGGAACGTGTTCAGGTATACACCTCTCCGTTATGGATGTTGATAACGACCATCGTGAGCTTGATGACGGGTGAGCTCTTTTATACGGTAATTGGGTTATCGTTGTGCTTAATGACGGCATTGCTTCTTGTTTTGTATCGGTTATCAAATAAGAACGTGCTGGTATTTCTGCCTGTCGCTGTTTTGCTTCTAACGTCAAAAAGTATCAGGGATTACTCAACGTCGGGCTTGGAGACGCCGCTGCTGGCGCTGGGCGTTGGGTTGTTTGCGTACGTATGGTGCAAGAAGAAGGGCCGAAAATACCACACATTCTGGTTTTTTTTGTTGGCAAGTGTTTGTCTTCTTATACGGCATGACTCGATTGTGCTTACGCTGCCTTTTCTCGTGCAGCATGCGTTTTTCTCTTTTCGGCCATTAGGCTCGGCAAGATTGAAGGCCGTCTTGCTGCAGATTTTTCTGGCTGCGCTTCCATTTGTGGCGTGGACGGTTTTCTCGCTGGTGTATTACGGTATTCCCGTCCCCAATACCGCTCGCGCCAAGATTGTTTCTGGCTTTGATGGGGTTTCTCAGGCGCTTCATTATTTTGAGTTTATGCAGCACTTTGATCCAGCGGTATATGTGATAGCGGGTATCACACTGCTTTCTGCATGGATTCTAAGGGATAAATGTTTGATCCCTCTGGCATCGGTTGTTGGGCTTTTTGTTGTCTATATGTGTTACATCGGAGGCGATTATATGGCAGGCCGCTTCTTTGTGGGGCCCGTCATTCTCTGTGGGTTTCTGTTGGCTTTCATGGTCAGCAACTTTGTGGGTAGCCAGTCTGCCGCTATTGCTCCAAGTTCAACAATAGGGAGGCTGCAGGTTCTTGTTCTTCTTGTGGCGCTACTGGTTTATGGAACTTTTGGTCTTACAGCCCGAAACAATACGGAATTCAATTATCCGAGATTCGTCAATGGTATTGTGGATGAGAGGGGGTTTTATTATCGGTCTCTGGATCTCGGCAGCCTGATTTTTTCCGACGTTGGTCACCCATGGAGAACTCAGGCGGAAGCGGCAAATGAAGAATTTAAAGGGCGTGGTGGAATTGTCATTGTTCGCAACATAGGTCTTTTCGGTCTCTATGTTGATAACGGCGTGTATATTGTGGATCGCTTTGCGCTCAGCGACCCATTCCTTGCTGCCTTCCCGACTTGCGTGGGCGAGACCAGGATAGGCCATTTCGAGCGGTCTGTTCCGGTGGATTATATACGTTCCCTGCAAAGTGGCTCCAATCAGTTTACTCAGCCGGTTGTGCGCCAATACTATGACGACGTTGTTTTGATGACGCGAGGAGATATTTTTTCCTTCGAGCGGTTCAGGGCTTTGTTGAGAATAAACACGGGTTTTTATTCCAAGCAGATTGATAGTGTTGACATCTCTGAGCTTGGAGGAGCGTATCCACTACATGGCTCGCAGATATTTCCAGAAGCCTCCTGTCTCGGCGGAAATGCAAAGCCGGTGATGGTTGCCATTGAGGAGTGAATTATGGGCACCTTTTTGTGGGAAGTGCGCCAGGGCTTATGTGCTCGGAAAAAATTCGCGGCCAAGGCCGCTCCTACGTGGTGGGATGGCAGTTTGGATGCGAGATTGTAGGAGCGGCCTTGGCCGCGATATTTAGTGGGGCCGCAATTGCGCATCATCCACCCCATGCGCTACCCTGTCCACTGGCATGACGCCATCACAGACAACCACCGGGAGACAAGGATGCTCCAAACCACGGAAGATCACGACAGCCCCTGGAAGGAAGCCCTCGAATATTTCTTCCAGCCCTTCTTGCAGTTGCTCTACCCCGATATCCACGCCGCCATCGACTGGTCGCGGCCCTTCATCTTTCTCGACAAGGAGCTGCAAAAAATCACCCATAATAGCGGCACCGGTCGGCGCCACGCCGACAAGCTGGTGAAGGTTCGCTTCCGCGATGGCCGGGAGCGTTGTTGATCCTTGCCGCCTACCGTAGGGGCAATTCATGAATTGCCCCTACACCCGCACAGAAAAAATCAGAACTCGCCATTAAAACCGAAACGTCAAAATACCCTAACCGTCAATCGATCTGTGTCGTGACACTACCGCATCCTCGACCACTACCGCATGGAAGTCATCAGTCTGGCAGTGCTGGCAGATACCGAGCCAGGCTACCGACCGAACGGCTTCAAGGAGGAGGTGGCCGGGAGTGGCGTTCACTTTCGCTTCCGTACGGTAAAGCTGCTGGATTTCGAGCCGGGGCTGGACGAATTGCTGGCTGGCGACAACCCCTTCGCGCTGCTGGTCGCCGCCCAGTTGACCGCCAAACGGGTGCAGGACGGCAAGCGCCGGGTGGACAGCCTGATCGGCTTCTACCGCCTGGCCATCAAACAGCAACTGGAGCGGGAGCTGATCGAGCGGTTGCTGGTGTTTCTGGAATGGCTGGTGGCCTTGCCGCCGGAAATCGAAGGTTACTATACTGAGCAGGTGGACCAGCTAAAGGAGGAAAAGACCATGCCCTATGTGAGCATTCTGGAAAGGAGAGCGATCGAGAGAGGTATTCAGATAGGAGAGGACCGAGGCCGTTCAGAAGGTCGCTCTGCCATGCTGGCTCGGCTACTGCAATTGAAGTTCGGGGAGTTGCCCGACGAGGTGCGGCAGCGTCTCGATCAGGCCAGTGAAACGGAACTGGACGCTTGGGCCGAGCGCATTCTGTTTGCGGATAGTATCGAGAAGGTTTTTGGGTAGAAAAGCTCTGGTTCAATGGTTTAGGTCGCGGCCAGGGCCGCTCCATGCGCTACCCTGCCCACTGGCACGACGCCATCACAGACAACCACCGGGAGACAAGGATGCCCCCCCAAGTCAAAAAACATTGCGGAAGATCACGACAGCCCCTGGAAGGGTGCTCTTGAATGTTTCTTCCAACCCTTTCTGCAGTTGCTCTACCCCGATATCCACGCTGCCATCGACTGGTCGCAGCCCTTCATCTTTCTCGATAAGGAGCTACAAAAAATTACCCGCAACAGCGGCACCGGTCGCCGTCACGCCGACAAGCTGGTGAAGGTTCGCTTCCGCGATGGCCGGGAGCGTTGTTGATCCTTGCCGCCTACCGTAGGGGCAATTCATGAATTGCCCCTACACCCGCGCAGAAAAAACCAGAACTCGCCATTAAAACCGAAACGTCACAACACCCTAACCGTCAATTGATCTGTGTCGTGACACTACCGCATCCTCGACCACTACCGGATGGAAGTTATCAGCCTGGCGGTGCTGGCGGACACCGAGCCCGGTTACCGACCGGACTGCTTCGAGGAAGTGGTGGCGGGCAGCGGTGTGCATTTCCATTTTCGCGCCGTAAAGCTGCTGGATTTCGAGCCGGGGCTGGATGAATTGCTGGCTGGCGACAACCCCTTCGCGCTGCTGGTCGCCGCCCAGCTGACCGCCAAACGGGTGAGGGACGGCAAGGGCCGGGTGGACAGCCTGATCGGCTTCTACCGCCTGGCCATCAAACAGCAACTGGAGCGGGAGCTGATCGAGCGGTTGCTGGTGTTTCTGGAATGGCTGGTGGCCTTGCCGCCGGAAATCGAAGGTTACTATACTGAGCAGGTGGATCAGCTAAAGGAGGAAAAAGCCATGCCTTATGTGAGTATTTTGGAAAGGAGAGCAATCGAGAAAGGGATGGAGAAAGGCATTCAGATCGGCGAGGATCGAGGCCGCTCAGAAGGCCGCTCTGCCATGCTGTCCCGGCAGCTGCAATTGAAGTTCGGCGAGTTGCCCGATGAGGTGCGGCAGCGCCTCGATCAGGCCAGTGAAACGGAGCTGGACGCTTGGGCCGAGCGCATTCTGTTTGCGGATAGTATCGAGAAGGTTTTTGGGTAGAGGAGCTCTGATCTGTTCCCGGATGGTAGCGATTGGGATGCGGGAATTCACTCTCGTCGTGATGAAGTGGTTCGCGGCCAAGGCTGCTCCTACACAAGCCGGCTCGTAGGGTGGGCAACGCCTTTCTGTCCACCAATCTTTTGCCACCAAATAGGGACTTCTCCCGGGGAGCTCAGCCCTCGAGAAGCTCCGTCAGGCTATTGGCATCCAGAATTTTTAGCACCCAGCGATCCAGTTGTGTCTTGTCGGCTTCCATGATGTGGCGCTCGGCCCACTCGGGAAGGGGGCCGAACTTCAGCTTTGCCAGTGCCAGCAGGGTGTTGGCTTCGCCCCTCGCCTCGCCCCTTGCTTCACCGATCGTGATGCCACGCTGCTCGGCCTTGCGTTCTCTGTTCGATATCAGTGCCATACCGCTGTCCTCGTCCATTGCGTCGATGTAACCTTCGTAGTCCGCTTCCAGGGTTTCCGGCAAGGTTATCATGTAGTCCATGATACTGAACAACAGCCGGATGTCATCCCCGTCCCAGCCCTTGTGGTACAGCAGACGGGCGATGCGTTTCTTCCACATCAGGCGTTGTTCCAGGCGCTTGCGGCTTTTGCCCTCGGTGAGCTTGGCCTGTAACTGCGTCAGTATCACGATGGCAAAGGGGTTGTCGCTGGCTTCCAGTTCATCGATCCGGTGGCGGTAGTCCAGCAGCTTGGCCATGGCGAAGGAAAAATGCAGCTGGCAACCAGGAGTTTCGAGCTGGAAGCTGGCGGGCCGGAAGCTTTCATCAGTATCGGCGAGCACCGCCAGGCTGCTGACGTTCTTGCCGTAGAGGTCGCGGATGCGGGCGTAATAGATGAACATGCGCTCGGCGAACTGATCATCGCGCCTGCCCTGGACTTCGACGTGGATCAGCAGCCAGATTTCCTCGCCGCTGTTGTAGGCGACCTTGACCAGCTTGTCGGCGAGACGTTTGCCGGTGCGGCCACGGCGCTGGATTTTCTGCAATTCCTTGTCGAGAAACTCCACGGGCTGCGCCCAGTCGATGCGTTGCGCGATGCTGGAGAACAGCAGGTGCATGAAGTGCTGGAAGTGGCTGGTGAGGACGGTTTTCCAGGCTTCGTCCTGCTCGCTGCGCGCGGTTTTGTGGTGTGACATGACGCATCCTTGCGTTTGTTGGGGTGGAAAAGGCTGACTTTATGGATAAATGCCGCTGATGGCAATCCGTTATCGCCATCAACTTAGTACATATAAAACGTAAGCCTGGGCTGCGGGCTGTGGCTGAGCTATAAGCTGTAAGCTATAAGTTGAACATTGGTAGAGCTCATTTCTTCCAGTACTCCTGCTTGCAGCTTGCTCTACAAGTCGATCAGGATACGGGAATTCACTCTCGCTGTGGTGGACGGGAAAGCGTCGTCCACCCTACGACCGAGCCGACATTTTCGAGAGGATCTGTCGTCCCGGCACAAAAAGCTCACAATTTCATCCGCTTGAAAACAGCTTCAGGTATGAGCCGAATGACCGTCATGATAAGCCGCCAGAAAAACGGCGTATAAAGAATGTGTTTTCTTTTTTCGACGGCCTTGACGATATCCTCCGCCACGCTTTCGGGTTGGCTCCAGAGGACACCCTTGGTGAATTCCGCCGTCATGGGAGTGTCGACAAAACCTGGTTTGATATCCAGCACATGCACGCCGGATTTGAACAGGCGGTTGCGCAGGCCCTGCAGGAAGATCGATACCATGCCCTTGGCCGTGCCGTATACGTAGTTGGATTGCCGGCCGCGCTCGCCGGCCACGCTGGTGATGACGGCGATGGTGCCGCTGCCCTGGTTTTCCAGATGGTTGGCGATCAGGGTCAGCAGTGAAAGGGTGCCGATACCGTTGGTGTTGATTTCCCGCAGTGCAACGCTGAAATCACGCTCGCAGGCTTTCTGGTCGGGCAGGGTGCCGTGACTGATCAGGAAAACGTCCACTTCGCCGAGCGCTTCGCAGGCGCGCTCAATGGCGATGTGGTGTTGTTCCAGGTCGTTCACATCGAGGTAGCCGAATTTCACGCTGGTTGCGCCGCGCACTTTCAGGTCAGCCTTCATGCTTTCGAGTTTTTCCTGGCTGCGGGCCAGCAGGTAGAGGTTGGCGCCGCGCTGTGCGAACAGGCGCGCGGTGGCTCGGGCGATGGTGGAGGTGGCGCCAACGACGACGATGTTTTTCACGGGGTATCACCTGTCCGGTTTTTTTGCGGTGGTTTCCGCTTGGTTGTGAGCGGTTTGGAAAGAGCAGGGGTGGCGCGTCATAATCCCAGCCGCTGTGATTGCAACGAATTGAAATGTTTGTCTGCACCCCAGGCGCGGCGGATTTCGCAAAAATTGTTCCAGTTGGGATAGCAGGCGCGAAACGTGGCCTGCGACATGCGCGCATCCTTGGTGAGGTAGATGCGACCGCCGTGGTCGATCACCATGGCGTCGAGTTCGTCGAGCAGAGGCAGGATGTCGCGCTCCATCCTGAAGTCGAGCGCCAGGGTATAGCCCTCCATGGGGAAGGACAGCAGATTGCCATTGCCTTTGCCGAGCGCCTTGAGCACCGCCAGGAACGAGCCCTTGCCGGACGCGGCGATGCATTGCAGCAGTGCCGCCATGCCTTCCCGGCCCGCCGCCCTGGGCAGCACGCATTGATATTGCACGAAGCCGTCGCCGCCATAGAGGCGGTTCCAGTGGCGAATGCCGTCGAGCGGGTAGAAGAACGGCACATAGTGGACGCGGCTGTGGCGCCTCATGTCGCGCATGCGGTGGTAATAAAGGTAGTTGAAGGCGCGCATGCTCCAGTTGTTGAGCAGCCACCCCGGCGTGGTGAAGGGCGCGCTCAGCGTGGTATCGCTCCCCGTCGATAGCTCGCCGCTGCTGGCGTGCTCCCCCAGGCTGACGATGGCACGGCCGAGGTTGTCGCCCTGCGCCAGGCAGTCGATCCAGGCCACGGAGTAGCTGGCGTCGCCGTGCGCTTCGAACAGCTCGAAGGCGGCGTCCAGGTTCGCGGCCTTGATGCTGGTCTGCTCGATAAACGCGCCGGCGATGGGCTTGAGTTGCAGGCTGGCTTCGACGATGACGCCGGTGAGGCCCATGCCACCGCAAGTGGCGGCGAACAGTTCCGGTTCTGCATCGCGGGCGCAGTGGACGATGCCGGCGCTGGCGGTGAAGAGCCGCAGCGATTGTATGTAGTCGCAGAAGCTGCCGTGCAAATGATGATTCTTGCCGTGAACGTCGCTGGCGATGGCGCCGCCCAGGGTGACGAAGCGGGTACCGGGTGTGACCGGCAAAAACCAGCCCTGGGGCACGGCAACGGCGAGAATCTCGGCAAGGGTCGCGCCGCTCTGGCAGACGAGGACGCCGCTGGTGGCGTCGAAGGTGATGAAATGGTCGAGGTGGCGGGTGTCGATCACCGTGGCGGCCAGGGCGCTGTCGCCATAGCTGCGACCGAGGCCGCGCGCGATGGTTTGCGGCGGCAGCCGCGCCGCGCCGGCGGCCAGGGCGGGCAGGTCCGCCGGTGCGATGATTTGCGCGTCGATGCGGGGATAGCGCCCCCAGCCGCTCAGTTCCATGATTCAGGCCTGTGTGGGAACCGTGAAAACATAGTGTTTGTCGAGCCGGTACTTGATGAAATAGCCAATGGCGAGGCCGATGATACCACCCAGATAGCGCATCGCCTTGGTGCCGTAGAGTATTTCAAAGGCCAGCTCGCACCCCCAGAAGATGGCCGTTGTCGCCACGCCGGTCAAGGTGTACAGGCTGAGGGTGCGGGTGTCGTCTTTCAGTGTTTGCGGTTGGTAGTGAAAAATGAATTTGCGGTCGAGCCAGTATTTGCTGATCAGGCCCACGCCGGTGCCGACGAAGATGGAAAGCAGAATATAAAAGGGGCCCTGGTAGAGGCGCACAACGATGTCCTGGCTGGCGATATTGGCCACTGTGGCCAGCAGCGCGAAAAACGTGTAGCGTAGCGCGATCTTCATGGTGCTCGTTCTTGTGGGAAGAAACTATGGCGTCATCTGCATCGGGGTCTGGCCAGAGATTGCGGGTCACGGCGCTGTTGCGATTGTTGCGCCCCAAACAATGGTTGAAGAATAGCGTTGTCCTGGCACCGTTGGTGTTTGCCAACGCCCTGACCGACAGCGAGTCGGTGATCGGTGCGCTGGTGGCGGCGCTGCTGTTCTGCGTCGGCTCCTCGGCGGCCTATATCGTCAATGACTGGCACGACATCAAAAAAGACCGCCAGCACCCCGTCAAGCGCTTCAAGCGCCCCCTGGCGTCAGGCGAGGTCGGCAAGCCACAGGCCCTTGTACTGCTCGTTTTCCTGTATGTGATTCTTGCCGCGGGCTTCGTGGTGGCGCCCGCCGTGGTGGCGGTCATTCTCGCATATCTGCTGCTCAATGTGGCTTATACCCTGTGGCTCAAGCACCAGCCGATTCTCGATATTTTCACCATCGCGCTGGGGTTCGTGTTGCGCGTCTATGCGGGCGCCCAGGCCATTACGGTGCCGATGTCGTCCTGGATGTTCGTCACGACCCTGTGTCTGGCGCTGTATCTGGCCGCGATCAAGCGCCGCCAGGAACTCGCGGGCAGTGGCAGCGACGGGCGCGAGGTGTTGAAGTGGTACAGCATCAGTCTCATCGACCGCTATGCCGAGATGTCGGCGATCGGCGCCATACTGTTCTACAGCCTGTTCGTGATGCACGCGCGCCCCGAACTGGTGATTACCATTCCCCTGGTGCTTTATGGCCTGTTCCGCTATTGGTTCGTGGTGGAAACCATGGGGCGCGGCGAGTCGCCCACCGACGCGCTGTTCTCTGACTGGCAACTGCTGGCCACGGTGGGGATCTGGAGCGCGCTTTCCGTCTTTCTACTGATGAGGGCATGATGGATTTCGCCTATCTCGTCACGCCCTTCGTCGCCTGGCTGGTGGCGGGCACCAGCAAGTTCGCCATCAACAGCCTGCGCGCGGGACGCCCCGCGTTCGGGCTGATCGGCTACGGCGGCCTGCCCAGCAATCACGCCACCATCGTCAGCGCCATGGCGGCGTTGATCGCCATGCGCGAAGGCATCGCCCATCCCGCCTTTGGCGTGGCGGTGACGGTGGCGTTCATCGTTGTGCTCGACGCCGCCAGCCTGCGCACCCAGGTCGGCAAACAGGCCAGCGCCATCAATACGCTGGCGAAGGAAAGTGGCAGGGAGCTCAATCCAGGGCTGAGGGAGAGAATGGGGCACACCCGATTGGAAATCGCCGCCGGTATCGCGGTGGGGATCGTCGTCGCATGGGGTACTCACAGCCTGTAGGAGCTTGCCTGCAAGCGATCAATCCCGATGGTGGTCGCTTGCAGGCAAGCTCCTACAGGGGATGGGCCTCCGGATGCGACCTTGGTCGCGGATGTGTACGGCAGTACAGGCAGGGTCCATAGGCCGGTACCCGTGAGGCGCTTGGGGGCTGTTATAATCCAGGCTTCTTCAGCAAGCGAGTTCAAGATGATGCCTTTTTCCGCGCCCGCCCGAGACCAGATCGAGCCGGCGGTGGCCTCTGCCCTGGCGGAGGACATCGGCTCCGGCGACATTACCGCCATGTTGATTCCGGAAGGCACCCAGGCGCAGGCCACGGTGATTTCGCGGGAGCGTGCGGTGCTCTGTGGACGGCCCTGGTTCGACGAAGTGTTCCGCCAGCTCGATACCAGTGTGCAGGTTCACTGGGAGGCCGATGAGGGCGCTGATATCGCGCCGGATCAGGTCATGTGCCGCATCAGCGGGCCCGCCCGCATCATGCTCACCGGCGAGCGCACGGCGCTCAATTTCCTGCAAACCCTGTCGGGCACCGCCACCATTGCCAGAGAATACGCACGCCTGGTGGCGGGCACGAGCATTCGTGTGCTCGATACCCGCAAGACCATTCCCGGCCTGCGCGTGGCGCAGAAATACGCCAGCGTGGTGGGCGGTTGCGACAATCACCGCATGGGTCTTTACGACGCCTTTCTGATCAAGGAAAACCATATTGCCGCGTGCGGCAGCGTCGCGGCGGCGATCACGGCGGCACGCGGCATCGCGCCGGACAAGCCGGTGGAAGTCGAGGTGGAAAACCTGGACGAGTACCGCCAGGCGCTGGCCGCGCAAGCAGACATCATCATGCTCGACAATTTCACGCCCCAGCAGGTGCGCGAAGCCGTGGCACTGAAAACGCCGGCGGTGAAGATCGAAATTTCCGGCAATCTGGATGAGAGCTCGCTGGCCACCATGGCCATCGAGGGGGTGGATTATCTGTCATCCGGCAGTATCACCAAGCATTGCCGGGCCATCGATTTTTCCATGCGGTTTCAGGGGATCTGAAGAATGCTTGGCGCGGCCCTCTCCCCAACCCTCTCCCTGAAGGGAGAGGGAGCTGGAAGCCTCTCTCGTACTTTAATCCCCCTCTCCCTGAAGGGAGGGGGAGCTGGAAGTCTCTCCCGCACTTTAATCCCCCTCTCCCTGAAGGGGGAGGGAGCTGGAAGCCTCTCCCGCACTTTAACCCCCCTTTCCCTGAAGGGGGAGGGAGCTGGAAGCCTCTCCCGCACTTTACCCCCCCTTTCCCTGAAGGGAGGGGGAGCTGGAAGCCTCTCCCGCACTTTAACCCCCCTTTCCCTGAAGGGGGAGGGAGCTGGAAGCCTCTCCCGCACTTTAATCCCCCTCTCCCTTCAGGGAGAGGGCCGGGGAGAGGGCACAATCCACAGGCAAGCAAGGGCGCAGATGAAATGATAACTTCCGATGGTTGGCACGTTGACAGCGAGCGCTGCCCGTCCCCCAATGCGGATGCCAGGCCCGCGGGTGAAGAGATCAGCCTGTTGGTGATTCACAATATCAGCTTGCCGCCCGGCCAGTATGGCGGCGGGCATATAAAGGATTTCTTTTGCAATCGTCTGGCGCTGGCCGCCGACCCTTATTTCGCCGGTATCGCCGACCTGAAGGTGTCGGCACATCTGCTCATCGAACGCAGCGGCAAGAGTATCCAGTTCGTCTCCTTCGCCGAGCGCGCCTGGCACGCGGGGGTGTCCAGTTTCGCGAAGCGCAGTGCCTGCAATGATTTTTCCGTGGGCATCGAGCTGGAGGGCACAGATATCGACCCCTACACGGATACTCAATATCTGTGCCTGGCGCGGATCACCAGAGAGCTGATGACGGCATATCCGGCAATCGGCCTGGAGCGCATTGTCGGCCACGCCGACATCGCGCCGGGGCGCAAGACCGATCCTGGCATCGCGTTCGACTGGCACCGCTATTTCGAGCTTGTCGCGCAGGAAACCCCATGACGTACATCACTCTTATCCTCGCCATTCTGATCACGCGTTTCGCGCCGGGGCTTTGCGGCACCTGGGGCGATGTCGCGTTCAGGCGTTGGCACAATTTTCTGCGCCCCGGCGGCGACAAGGATGGGAGCGACGATCTGCGCTTCTACGCGCTGATTGCGCTTCCCGTGGTGGCCCTCGCCGTTAGCCTGGCGCTGCTGCACAGCGGCGGCTGGCGCTTTGCGGCCCATGCCATCAGTTTTGTGGTGCTGCTGTGCTGCTTCGGCGTCACGGATTTGCGCGCGCGCATCGACGCCTATGTGACCGCGCTCAACCGCAACGACCTGCAGGGCGCCTACCGGGGGGCGATGACCTTTGGCAGCGAGCAGGCGGAAAACTGGGATCAGCTCCACCAGCGCACATTGCGCGCCATTGCCAGGGCCTACTTTCAATGCTACTTCCCGGTCATCTTCTGGTTCGCGCTGCTCGGCGCGCCCGGCGCGCTGTTGTACCGGCTGCTGAGTTTGTATCGACGCCGCGCCCGCCACGAGCTCGACGGCGTTCGCCTCGACCGGCTGCTCGCCATGCTGGAGTGGCTGCCGCTGCGCCTGTTCGGCCTCAGCCTGGCGCTGGTGGGCAACTGGCAGGCCACCATGGAACCGTTGCTGCGTAGTTTGAAGACCCTGACCGAACCGCCCGGCGACATTCTGGCGAAATTCGTCGCCGCATCACTTCAGGGCGTGGACACGGCCAGTGAAGATACCCCGGCGAAGGAAGTGGCTGAGCTGGAAGCATTACCCGCGCTGGTGGATCGGGCGTTGATCAGCTGGATCGCCGTGCTGGGAGTGGTTGCGGTTGCTTAGCAGGTTTCACGTTGCACGTAGAAACGCAGGCTGGCCAAGGGCGCAGGCTTGTCCAGCATATAATTGCCGCCCTGCGTTCAAAAAGGCGCAGTAACCCGATGGCCGCACCCCCGTGAAACGTGCAGCATGAAACGTGAAACTCAAAAAAACAGAGAGCTCACCGCATGACCATCGACCGCACCTGGCGCCAGTCTGCCGCCGTCTATTTGCAGCCCGCCGTGCTCGCCATGTTTTTTCTTGGGTTTTCGGCGGGGCTGCCGTTGCTGTTGGTGTTTTCCACGCTCTCCGCATGGTTGACGGAAGAAGGTGTCAGCCGCACCGCCATCGGCTTTTTTGGCTGGGTCGGCATCACCTATTCGATCAAGGTGCTGTGGGCGCCGGTCATCGACCGGCTGTCCATTCCGCTGCTTACCCGCTGCTTCGGCCAGCGCCGCAGCTGGATGCTGTTAGGGCAACTGGGCGTGATCGTCGGGCTGCTGGTGATGATGGGCAGCGATCCCGGCGAGTCGCTGACGGCGCTGGCGCTTGCCGCGGTGGCCGTGGCTTTTGCCTCGTCCACCCAGGATGTCGCCATCGATGCCTTTCGCATCGAGTCGGCCATCGACGAATACCAGGGCGCGATGGCGTCCACCTATGTGTTTGGCTACCGCCTTGCCATGCTGGTGGCGGGTGCCGGCTCGCTGTACATCGCCGACTGGCTGGGCTGGCAGGCGGCCTACCTGGCCATGGCGGGGCTGATGCTGGTCGGCGTGCTGACGGTGGCGATGGTCGCCGAGCCGGTGCGCGCCGAAAGTGCCGATGCCGAGCTGCTCGAACGGCAGCTGTCGGGCACGCTGGGCGACAGCACCTCGGCGCTGGTGCGTCTGCGGCGCTGGTTCGCGGGCGCGGTGGTGTCGCCTTTCGTCGAGTTCTTCAAGCGCAACGGCAGCATTGCGCTGGTGATTCTGCTGTTCATCGCCATCTATCGCCTGAGCGATATCGCCATGGGCATCATGGCGAACCCCTTCTATCTGGACCTGGGATTCAGCAAGTCGGAAATCGCCAGCGTCGGCAAGGTGTTCGGCTTTTTCATGACCATTTTCGGCACCTTCATCGGCGGGCTGCTGGTGGTCAAGTACGGCATTCCCCGGCCGCTGCTGGCGGGTGCGGTGATGGTGGCCGTCACCAATCTGCTGTTCGTGCAGCTGGCTCGGGTGGGTGACGATCTGAACTGGCTGATCATCGTCATCAGTGCCGACAACCTGGGCGGAGGATTTTCCAATGCCGCCTTCATCGCCTATTTGTCGAGCCTTACCAACCGCTCCTACACCGCGACCCAGTACGCCCTGTTCAGTTCATTGATGACCCTGCCCGGCAAGTTTCTCAGCGGGTTTTCCGGTATGGTGGTGGACGCGGCGGGCTACGCGGACTTTTTTCTGTATACCGCGCTGATGGGCATTCCGGCGATTCTGCTGGCCTGGTGGGTGTGGCGCAGGGACGCGGCGCAGGCGCGATCCGTCGCGCGCTCAACGGCGTAGTTCGAACCGCCGTGGTGCCCGTGCCACCGCCATCACGGTAGTAGACGCGCTCGTCGACAGCGCTCAACACCCGGTGCTCAACGGGTATCACTCCTCCGGGGCCGGTGGTTTATCATGGCGGGCCATGAGGACACCCGACAACCGAGAGGCAATTCCCATGCGCTTCATTTCTTTCCTGCTGTTCTTCGTGCTGCCCCTCGCCGAGTTGTGGTTGTTGATCCGCGTCGGCAGCGTGATCGGCGCGGGACTGACCATTCTTCTGGTGCTGCTGGGTGCGGTCGCCGGTGTTGCGGTGTTGCGCTGGCAGGGGCAGAAAACCCTGGGGCGCGCCAGCCTCGGCTTCGACGAGGATGAGCTGCCGGTGCTGGATATGGTCGATGGTCTCATCGTCGCCACCAGTGGCATCCTGTTGTTGCTGCCGGGGTTTGCCACCGACGTCATCGCGCTGCTCGGCCTGATTCCCTGGATCCGCCGCGCCCTGGCGCGCCGCCTGATGGCGTCGGCGGATGTCACCGCCTATGCGGTGCGTCGCGGCAGCCGCTACCGCGGTGACTCCGGGCGCGTGATCGAGGCGGAGTACTGGCGCGAAGAAAGCCGCCGCGAGTGACGGGGCGCGCTGCACGTAGTAAGGCGCAGCATTTCCACCCGCTACCCGCGTGAAACGTGCAGCTCAAAAAGCCCACCCCTTGAAAGCCCCCGCCCCTGTCCCCATCTAATGATGGCTTCGCTTTTTCGAGGGCGAAGCAAAAATTTGTCGCTGCCCCCTTGAAAAGCTCAGGCAGCGACACCAGATACTGGGACAGTTTCCGGCCTGCCGTTGGCGGAAAGCCGGACATTTTGTGATCAATAAAACGTTGGAGAGAGTCGAAAATGAAAATTCGTCCTTTGTATGATCGCGTCGTAGTCCGTCGCAAACAAGAAGAGGAAAAGACCGCGGGTGGCATCCTGTTGCCCGGTACCGCAAAAGAAAAGCCCAATCAGGGTGAAGTGCTGGCAGTCGGTGGCGGCAAGGTGCTGGAGAACGGTGATGTACGTCCCGTTGCCGTCAAGGTTGGCGATACCGTGATCTTCGGCCGCTACGCCGACAGCAACACCATCAAAGACGGCGACGATGAGTTGATCATCATGAGCGAAAGCGACATCTACGGTGTCGTTGAATCTTAATTTTCCGGGAAATTAATTTTTCTGAGTCAACAGTCTTAGAAAGGAAGAAATATCATGGCAGCGAAAGACGTACAATTTGGTGACAGTGCACGCCGCAGAATGCTGGCGGGTGTCAATACTCTGGCAGACGCCGTCAAGGTGACTCTGGGCCCCAAGGGCCGCAACGTTGTGATCGACAAAGCCTTTGGCGCACCCACCGTGACGAAAGACGGTGTATCCGTGGCCAAGGAAATCGAACTCAAGGACAAGTTTGAAAACATGGGCGCGCAACTGGTCAAGGAAGTGGCCAGCAAGGCATCCGACGAGGCTGGCGACGGCACCACCACCGCCACCGTGCTGGCCCAGGCCATCGTGACCGAAGGCCTCAAGTCCGTCGCCGCCGGCATGAACCCCATGGACCTGAAGCGCGGTATCGACAAGGCCGTGGTTGCTGCTGTCGAGCAGATCAAGAGCATCGCCAAGCCCTGTTCCGACTCCAGGGAAATCGCCCAGGTGGGCACCATTTCCGCCAACTCCGACGTCAGCGTCGGCCAGATCATTGCCGAAGCCATGGAAAAAGTGGGCAAGGAAGGCGTGATCACCGTTGAGGAAGGTTCAGGTCTCGAAAACGAGCTGGACATCGTCGAAGGCATGCAGTTCGACCGCGGCTACCTCTCTCCCTACTTCATCAACAACCAGGAAAGCATGAGCGTCGAGCTCGAGAATCCGTTCATCCTGCTGGTTGACAAGAAAATCTCCAACATCCGCGAACTGCTGCCGCTGCTGGAAGGCGTTGCCAAGTCCGGCAAGCCGCTGATCATCGTGGCAGAGGATGTGGAAGGCGAAGCACTGGCTACCCTGGTGGTCAACAACCTGCGTGGTATCGTCAAGGTTGCCGCCTGTAAGGCACCCGGCTTCGGCGACCGCCGCAAGGCCATGCTGCAGGATATCGCCATCCTGACCGGTGGTACCGTGATTTCCGAAGAAGTTGGCCTGGAGCTGGAAAGCGCCACCCTGGAGCACCTGGGTACCGCCAAGAAAGTCAACCTGACCAAGGAAAACACCACCATCGTCGACGGCGCCGGCAATGCTGGCGATATCGAAGCGCGCGTCAAGCAGATCCGCGCCCAGATCGAGGAAACCTCCTCCGATTACGACCGCGAGAAACTGCAGGAGCGCGTTGCCAAGCTGGCTGGCGGTGTTGCCGTCATCAAGGTTGGCGCTTCTACCGAAACCGAGATGAAAGAGAAGAAAGCCCGCGTCGAAGATGCCCTGCACGCTACCCGCGCAGCGGTTGAAGAAGGCGTGGTGCCCGGCGGCGGCGTTGCCCTGATTCGCGCCCTGCAAGCCATCACCGAGCTGAAAGGCGACAACGAAGACCAGAACGTGGGCATCGCCATCGCCCGCCGCGCCA
>CAYXXZ010000033.1:0-29724 GCA_964469165.1 uncultured Porticoccaceae bacterium | reverse complement strand
AGCGGGCGGGCGAACAGGTCGTCGCGGCCACTCACAGGGATTGTGACTCCAGGCCAAGATCCGCGACTTGCATCGCCTTGTCGGGGTGCGTGATCACCGCGGTGCTGGCCTTGTCCTGCGTCAGATAGGTGCTTGCCACTCGCTGCAGATCCTCGAGGCCAACCGCCAGTACCCGCTGGCGGAACTGTTCGCGAATTTCCCTGGTATTGCCGAACAGTTCGGCATGGAAGGTCTGCTTGGCCTCGCCCGCGGGAGACGCCGGTTTGTCGATGGCCGCAACCACGCCGAGAATGGCTTCTTCCACCTGACTCCAGCTGTGGTCGGCATCGAGCAGCCAGCGAATGGAGGCGTCGAAATCATCCAGGGTGCCGTTGATGCGTGGGTCGCGGTAGGAATAGAAGCGGAAGGCACCAGCGAGGCTGTCCTGGCTGGCACCGCCGCCGTAGGCACCGCCCTGTTCGCGAATCGCCGTGTGCAGAAAGCCATTGCGCAGGAAACCACCGAGCACCGTGAGCGGTGCCGCGTCGGGATGGGCATTGGACACCGTGGCGTAGGCCTTTGCGCAGAAATTCACCTGGGTACTGGCTTTCCACAGCAGTTGCGCGCGCTGCGCCGTGGCAGCGACCGGGTAGGCGAAGGTGCTCAGGTTGGTGGCCTGCAGTGGCGGAACCTTGCCCGCCAGGGTATCCCGGTATTCCGTCAGGCGCTCTTCTTCACCGACGATAAGAAACTGGCGCGGCGCGGCGGCCATGCGGCTGTGAATGGCTTCCAGCTTGTGCGCAAGGTCTTCGAGGGCGGCGCGGTCTTCCAGGGCGTTGTCCAGTGCCTTGAGGTGGCGAATGCCCGCCATGCCGCCCCAGCGATAGGCGAGGGCGGCGCCAGCACCCAGGCCCGAGGCCGCGGCATTCATGGCCAGGGCGTGGCCGTTGCCGGTGATGCTCTTCTCGCGCCGCGAGCGCATCTGGGCGATGAGGTCGCGGATGCGCTCCAGTTCGTCGAAACGCACGGCCTGGAAGGTTTCCAACATCAGTTCGGTCAAGGCCGCCTGATTGCGTTGCAGGCCCTTGGCGGACAGGGTAAGGAAACCCTTGAGATCGCTCAGATCGGACGGCGCGCCCCGCACCGAAATCCCGGCGCTGATGGCACCACATAATTGCGATTGCAGCAGTTGGGTGTCGAGATAGCTGCGCTCGCCGACGCCGAGTTCGGTGAGCACGCTGCTGTAGATGGGCAGCAAGTCGATCAGCTCCTCCTCGAATTCCGGCAGGGCGTGGACGATCTGCTGGTAGACGAGGCCATTGGTGCCCGCGTTGTAGGTGGTGATGGGCGTGGCGCCGTCGCTCCGCTCGTGCCAGGGCGTGTAGGCCATCGTCGCGGGAATGTCATCGAGACCCACTTTGGGCAGGATGGATTCATCGTCCTTGCGGGCCTGGCGCGCCTTGAGGGCCTGTGCCTGCGCGACGATCGCCTGTTTGTCGTCATCGCTGAGGCCCTGCTGGATCTTTTCGAGACGCGCCAGTTCCGCGGCGACGGTGCGCGCGGAAAGCGCCGGATCGGGACGCATCGTCAGGCGCACGCGGTGCTGATTGTCGAGCAGCAGTTTGCGGGCGAGATCGCGAATATAGGCCGGATCCTCGATATTCTTGTGGAGCTGGTCGAGCACCGGGTCGAGATCGAGCAGCGCGATGGGATCACCGCGGTGGGTGGCGCTGGTGAGCGCGGTCATGAGAAGGTGCAGGCCGTAGGGGTAGCCGTCGCCGGTGATCTCGCGCTGTTGCAGCTCCAGCTGATGCAGGCTGGCAGCCACCTGTTCCTTGGGTACGCCCTGCTCGGCGACCTGGCGCAGTACGTCGAGTACCATCTGCTCGAAGGCATCCGCCTTGCCCGGGTCGCTGCCTTCGATGCCGCACAGAAAGCACAATTCTTTCTGGGAGTCGTCGAGGCCGCACAGGGAAGAGGGCGCGCTGCCCAGCTCCGTGGTCTCGAGGGCCTTGAGCAGCGGCGACGCGCTGTTATCGAGAAGCACGCTGGCGAGCAGTTGTGCTTCCATGGCTTCCATCAGATTGGTGGTGGTACCGAGCAGCCAGCCGAGAAGAATGTGGGTTTTGCTCGCGGTATCGCCTTCCTCGTCAAGCGCATAGGCCTCCTCGACCCGCAGCGGCGCAAGATAGCGCTTTTCATCCGGCACGGCGATGTTGACGTCGAGACGATCGAAGCGGCTGAGTGCCTGGGATTCGAAGCGTTGATGCAGCTCTTCCACGGGAATGTTGCCAAACGTCATGAAGATGGCGTTGCTGGGGTGATAGTGGCTTTGATAGAACGACCGCAGCTGCTCATAGCTGAGATCGGGAATGCTCTCCGGGTCGCCGCCGCTGTTGTAGTGGTAGGTGGTGGTAGGGTACAGGTACTTGCTCATGGTGTGCCAGAGCACCGAGTTCACCGAACTCATGGCCCCCTTCATTTCGTTGAATACCACACCCTTGAAGGTGAGCGCGGAGTTCGGGTCATCCGCCTCGGCAAATTCCAGGCGGTGGCCTTCCTGGGCAAAGTCCAGAGGATCGAGGCGGGAGAAGAACACCGCATCCAGGTACACGTCCAGAAGGTTGAAGAAATCCTTGCGATTGAGGCTCGCGAACGGGTAGGCCGTCCAGTCGGAACTGGTCATGGCGTTCATGAAGGTGTTGAGCGAACGCCGGATCATCATGAAAAAGGGGTCGCGCACCGGGTACTTTTCGCTGCCGCACAAGGCGGTGTGCTCGAGAATGTGGGCGACGCCGGTGGAATCTTCCGGCACGGTGCGCAGCGCCACCAGAAAGACGTTTTCCTCGGAATCCGTATTCAGGTGAATGTGTTGCGCACCAGTGCGGGTGTGGCGGTATTCCTGCACGGTGGCATCGAGAGACTTGATGTGATGGCTGCGCAGCAGCTCGAAAGCGGGGGCGGTTACCGTTTGATTCATTGCGTGTTCCGTGGTTCGTGTGCCGCGCGCTGTTCTGCCTGCGCGGCGGAATGTGCCTGAAGGTGGCGCGAATACAGGGATTCTAATGCATCTTGTCGCCCCGCGGCAGCTCGCGGTCCCGCAGGGCGCTCGTCGAGCGCTTTTGTCCGCGGCAGCCGGGGTGGAACCCGACACCATTTTCTCTGGGCGTGCATTGCCAAAATTTCTGGATCGTGGCAAGCTGCGGCGACATAAACAAGCCAACAACCGGGAGAGTCTCATGTCTAGCTTTAAAGGTGGTCGCAGCATCCTTCTGACCCTCGCCCTCGGCGCTTTCGCGGGCTCGGCGCTGGCAAGCGATTGTGGCAACCCGCCCCAGGAACCTGAAATCATCGATGGCGCAACCGCCACCATGGAAGACCTGGTCGCCAACAGCGAGAGCGTAAAAACGTATATCTCTGAAGCGGATTCCTACCTGGATTGCCGCGAAGGCATCGTGAAATCCGATGCGTTCAAGGAAATGTCCAAGGACGACCAGAAGGCGTTTCAGAATGCCAACAGCGACGTGCTCAAGTCCCGCAACAATATCGGCGAGAAGTTCAACGCTGAAGTGGCAGACTACAAGAAAGCCAATCCGTCCTGAAACGATGACATCACATTCGGGTTGATACGAGGTCCGCTACCTTGGCGGGCCTTGTTTCCGTTGTCTGGAATCTTCCCGCGTGATCTATAAACTGACTCAGTGCATTTTCCTGTCTGTTTTTCCATAAACAATGAATACCTCCGCAGCGGTGGCCAGGGCTTCGCCGTTGACCATCCAGCATGGTGAGGCTGCTTGAGATTCGCCATAGGTCACAAAATGCAACGCACACGCCTGGTTCTCTATGTCGGTGATTTCTGTCCGCTCTGCGATGAGGCGAGAGACCGCGTCTGCCAGGTAATGCCCGCGGGGCTCGAGTTCCGGGAAATCGTCATCGACGGTGACCCCGTTCTCAAGTCAGCCTACGGTGTGCGGATTCCCGTACTCGCTGTTATCGATGACAAGGGCGTGTTGCTGGCAGAAAAAGGCTGGCCATTCAGCGCAGGGCAGGTGAGACGTATGCTTGCCGAACAGGGATTTTTGTAGGTGGTGCGTTCACTGGGTTGTGCGGAGAACGTTTTGCCCGGAGCCGAACCAATGCACAACTGTAGAGTCAGGGGTTATAGTGACTGACAGAGTCCTGTCTGAATGGCACTTACTTAAGGTGTTCGGCACTCCGCACCCCGGTCGCTGTCTTGGGAAAGGTTTTCCGAGACACGCCGTGAACCCATCCATGGGGGCTCGACAGCGCCATCCCTGGCGCTGACGGTCTCGGAAAACCTTTCCCAAGACGGCGCCCTCACAGCGTTGCCAGGTTTAAGTAAGTGCCATTCGTGTCAGGTCTTGACACCCGCCAGCCATGACGGGCGGTGAGCTTGGATGGGGTGCCGCAATGGATGGAGAAAACGATGGCTTCGGATTTTTCTGGATTGAAACGACCGGCGCACCCCGTGCCCGAATTCGTTACGCGCGCACTGGCAGAGCATGGACTAATGGATGCCTAATGCGGCGTCAGCAAAGAAATGATCGTACTATTCGCTGGATCGTACCGTTTTAGCCCCTGATTCAATCACAGGTTTGGAGGTAAATAATGAAACGATTGGAACTCAACTTTGAGAATCGCACGGTTGTGATTACTGGAGCAGCCACCGGGATTGGCCGGGCCACTGCGCTCGCTTTTGCCAACGCCGGAGCTGCTGTCGTGATCGGTGATGTGGATGCGCGCGCGCAAACCACGGCTGCGGATATTGCCGCAGCCGGTGGCAAAGCCATTTTCCAGAAAACCGATGTGACCGACAGCGCCCAGGTCAAGGCGTTGGTTGATCGCGCAATATCGGAATTTGGCTCATTGGATGTGGCTTTCAACAACGCGGGGCTCCTGCCACCCACGGCGCCCTTGGCGGAGCAAAGTGAAGAGGATTGGCACCGCATCATGGGTGTTGATGTGACCGGCGTGTTTCTTGCCATGAAGCACCAGCTCTCGCATATGGCCAAAGCCGGGCGCGGGGTGATTGTGAATACCGCTTCTGTAGCGGGTCTGCGCGCTGATCCGGGCATGGCGCCCTACGTGGCCGCGAAACACGCAGTCGTCGGCCTGAGCAAAGCGGCTGCGATCGATTATGCGACTCAAGGCATCCGCGTCAACGCCATTGCCCCCGGTCTTGTGCGCACACCCATGACCGAACGCTGGCTCAACGACCCGGCCATGCGCGATGCCGTGCTGGCTGACTCACCCATTGGTCGCGCAGCCGAACCAGAGGATATCGCAGGGCTCGTGCTGTTCCTCGCGTCGGATCATGCGAGCATCATCACCGGAGCTGTCTATCCGGTCGATGGTGCACGTACGGCGCACTGAGGTTGGCTGAGGATTTAGAGGAGCACGGCAAGAGCTGCCTTGTAGGAGCCTGCCTGCAGGCGACCCCGCACCGATATTGTTACCGATACTTGTCGCCTGCAGGCAGGCTCCTACAGGGTACGGATGATGCATCGACCGTTTACGTGAAATTCCGGTAAATAGTGCAGCTTACAGCTTGCGGAGTCCGCGAAACCTGTGCTCGGGGTCAAGGTGCGATATTGGAATTGTGCAGGTGCAGCAGATACCAGGTGCCGTCGCGCTTGATCCAGAACATGGAGGTGCGGGCGTCCTTGTCCTGCGGCTTGTTGGCGCCGCCCCGGTCGATGGTGCCGATGCGGTGGAAGGTGACGTAACCGCTGTCGCCGTAGACTTTCACATTGATTTCTTCCAAGGCGACACTCACCTTGAGATCGCCGGCGAACATTTCTTCCAGAATATCCGCGTCAACATGGAGGAGGGCGCCGCCGCGGCTGGAATATTCCGTAAAGCCTTCCGGCAGGATGTGTTTTCTGGCGGTATCGACGTCGGCGTTATTGAGAGCCGCGTAGAAGGTTTCCACGGTTTCTTGCAAAGCTGTGGTGGCATCTGCCTGGGCAAAAGCGCCGGGCAGGGCCAGCAGTGTGCAGGCCAGTACCAGGTTGATCAGCGTTTTCATGGTGTCGTTTCCTTTAGCGTTTTCGGTTATTTGTTCATGTCCGTGAAACCGGCGCTTCCCTTGCAGTTCCCACCCCCGCCAGCGTAGTCCGTAGGTTGGGCTGAGGAACGAAGCCCAACATCTGTGAGGCGCGCCTACCCTGAAATTGTTGGGCTTCGTTCCTCAGCCCAACCTACCGGCTGCGCTCAGTCCGACAGCACCGCGGCGATGGCGGCGGCATCGATGATGTCGGCGGGTTTGCAGCCGCGCGACAGGTCGAGCCAGGGCGCGGCCATGCCTTGCAGAATGGGGCCGATGGCGCTGGCGCCACCCAGGCGCTCGGCTATCTTGTAGCCGATGTTGCCGGCATTCAGATCGGGAAAGATGAACACATTGCAGTTGCCGGCCACTGGTGACCCGGCAGCTTTTTTGGCGGCCACTTCGGGCATCAGCGCGGCATCGAATTGCAGCTCGCCGTCAACTGCCAGATCCGGCTGTTCGGCGCGGATGATGGCGAGCGCCTGGCGCACCCGATCGACGCTTTCGTGCTCGGCGGAGCCCTTGGTGGAGAACGACAGCAGTCCGACACGGGGCGTCTCGCCAGTGAGCTTGCGATGGCTGGCGGCGCTGTCGATGGCGATGCGGGCGAGCTGTTCGGCGCTGGGCGCGGGATTCACGGCGCAGTCGCCGAAGGTGAAAGCTCGCTCTGGCCATTCCATCAGGAAGATGCTGGAGACGAGGTTGGTGCCGGGCGCGAGGCCCACACCGCGGATACCGGCGCGCAGCACGTCCGCTGTGGTCGCCAGCGAACCGGCGATGCCGCCGTCCACATAACCGGCCTTGAGCAGCACGGAGGCGAGCAGCAGGGGATCCTTGAGCGCTTCGCGCGCGGCTTCGATACTGAGATTGTTCTTGCGGCGGCTTTCCGCATAGAGCCGCGCGGCTTTTTCGCGCCATTCGGCGGCGTCAGGGCGCGCTGAAAATACTTCGCAGCCGGGGGGAATGTCCGCGGCGGCGTCGATCACGACGGGGGTACACAAGCCCCGCGCCACCAGGCCACTGATGGCGTCGATGACACGGGGATCGCTCTGCTCAGGGAAAATGATGCGCCGGTTTTTGTCCTTTGCTTGCTGATGGAGCTTGGCGAGCACGGTTTGAGGCGTTGTCACAGGCGTATTTCCCGGAAGTTGCGGTTACTTGAGCAGTTCGTCGGGCACGTCCATGGTCAGATGGAGCAGGCCGAGACCGTGCACCTTGCCTTGCGCATCGGTGATCAGGGTTTCGGTGCCGCCACCGGCCAGAGAGTCTTCAAGGATGAAGTTCAGCGCCTGCAGATTGGGGATTTCGTAGCGCGTGACCTCGCCCTTGCAGATTTCCTTGAAGAAATCCTTGACCACAGCGGCGGTCAGGGTTTTCTCGAGGAAGTCGTAGATGGCCGGAGTCTTGGCCATGATGCCGACGTTGCTGCCGTCGCCCTTGTCACCGGAGCGCGCGATCGCGATTTCAAAAAGTTGAACCTTGGCCATGTTTAGACTTCCTCAACCGTGTGGGTGGTGGTGATGAGTTTCTTGTCGATCAGCGCGGGCCAGTAGCCGACAACCTCGGTTGCCTTGGGGCGGCCGCCTGCAATACCGGTCACGCCGGGGGGGCCTGCGGTCACGGCGGGGGCGATTTCCATGCCCAGGGTGTCCAGCGCCTTGCGATCCGGGCCCTTGGCGCCAACGCGCAGCAGTACTTCATGGGGCTGTTCGTCGGCGGGTACCAGGCCCTTGTACAGCACGTTGGTGCCGAACAGCTCGACGAAGCGATCTTCCTCGGGGATGTCGATGCCGTACATGCTCATGCGGGTGAAGATCATGTCGGCGATGATGTTGCATTTCTCGATGGCGTCGGGGCCGGAAATACACAGGGTGCCGAGAATCTTGTAGCCGTTGGCGTAGGAGATGGACGCCTTGTAGGTCGGCGTGGCGGGGCGGCCCTTGATGCCGGATACGGCAACGCGGTTCTCGCCTTCCTGACGGATGTCGATGGTGGTGAAGTCGGTGACACAGTCGGGACCCAGGTAGTTCTTGGGATCGCCCAGTTCGTACAGCAGCTGCGAAGTGACGGTTTCCACGGTCACCAGGCCGCCGGTATTGTCGTGCTTGGTGACGACGAAGCTGCCGTCGGCCTTGGCTTCGATGACCGGGTAGCCGATGCGGGCGAAGTCCTTGACCTGCTTCCAGCCCACGTAGTTGCCGCCGGTGCACTGGGGGCCGCACTCGGTGATATGGCCCATGACGGTGGCGGCGGCGATCTTGTCGTAGTCTTCCATGGACCAGCCGAACTCGTATACCAGGGGTGCAACCATCAGCGAGGGGTCGCTGGCGCGGCCGGTGATGACGATATCGGCGCCGTCTTTCAGGGCGGCGACGATGGGCTCGGCGCCGATGTAGACGTTGGCGCTGGTGATGCGGTCGCGGATCGTGGAAATGTCGGCACCGTTGTCCAGGTTGGCGAGTTTCTCGCCGCCGGCGGTAATCTCGTCGATGCGATCGAGAATGTCGTCACCTTCGACGATGCCCACCTTGATGCCGGACAGGCCGAGTTTCTTGATGATTTCCTTGGTGGCCTTGAGGCAGGCCTTGGGATTCACACCGCCGGCGTTGGCGATGATCTTGATGCCTTTTTCCTTGCAGGCGGGCAGGATTTTTTCCAGCATGGGAATGAAATCCATGGCGTAGCCGGTGTCGGGATTGCGCATCATCTGTTTCTGCATGATGCTCATGGTGATTTCGGCGAGATAGTCAAACGTCAGGTAGTCCACCGGGCCTTCTTCAACCAGGCGCATCGGCCCCAGCAGGCTGTCGCCCCAGAAGCCCTGTGCGTTGGCAACGCGCACGATTTTGTTTTCACTCATGATTTGTTTCCTCGTTGAAAGTCATGTAAGGGTTTGCCGCGGGAGCGGTTACCAATTGGGTGCACGTTTTTCCAGAAAGGCGCTGAGACCTTCGCGGCCTTCATCGGAGTCTCGCACATCGGCAATGAGTTTGACGGTGCGCTGGATCATCTCTTCCGTGACATCGCCTTCGGCAACGTCGAAGACCAGTTGCTTGGCGAGGCGGATACCGTTGGGGGCATTCTTGAGCAACATGCCGGCCACTTCGTCGATGCGGGCGTCGAGATTCTCCTCGGCGACCAGCTCGCTGACGAAGCCCAGGCGCAGCGCCCAATCGGCATCGACCATTTCGCCGGTCATGAACAGGCGTCGCGCGGCCTTCTGGCCGATGGTTCTGACAACATAGGGAGATATGGTGGCGGGCAGAACGCCCAGCTTGATTTCGCTGAGCGCAAGGCGGGTCTTGGGGGTACCGATAACGATGTCGCAGCAGCACACCAGGCCCACGCCGCCACCCATGGCCGCGCCCTGGACGCGGGCGATGGTGGGCTTGGGTAGATCGTTGAGCACTTTCATCAGCTTCGCCAACTGACCACCGTCGGCAACATTCTGTTCGTAGGTGTTGCCGCCCATCTTGCGCATGTAGTTGATGTCGCCGCCAGCGGAGAAGCTCTTGCCGTTGCTGCCCAGCACCACCACGCGGACCGCGGGGTTGGCGGCGGCGGCTTCGAGGGCGTTGATCAGGCGCAAGGCCTGATGATCGTCAAAAGCATTGTGCACCTCGGGGCGGTTCATGGTGAGGCGCAGCACGCCGTTGGGGGACAATTCCTGCAACAGCTGGTTATCGGACATCGTGGCTCCAGAGTCGTTTTGTGAGACGCGGGTTACGTGGCGGACGAACACCCAAAAGGGCTTTTTTCAGACGGCGGTCAATATAGCCGCTGACACGGGTGCGGTCAATTGAGCGCGGCCAAAGTGCGGCTGTGCGCAGTTGCCACAGTTGCGGAGGGGCGCCCATTTCCCGTACAGGATCATTGCGCGTAGTATTCGGGGCGGATAACGGTCACTGCAGGAACTGAATATGAAAGTGTGGGAAGTGAGAAAACCGGGCGGGCTGAGCAATCTGAAGCTGGTCGAGCGCCCGGAAATAAGCCCGCAGCGCGGAGAAGTACTCGTAAGATGGCGCGCCACATCATTGAATTACCACGATTATCTTGTGGTCAATGGCGCTATTCCGGTGGTTGAGGGACGCATTCCCATGTCCGACGGCGCGGGCGAAATCGTTGCCGTCGGCGACGGTGTCGAACACTGGGCGCCGGGCGACCGGGTGATGTCGCTCTACTTTCGCGACTGGCAGGAAGGGCGCCCCACTCCGGCAAAAACCGGCGAGCTGGGCGGCGAGGATGTGGATGGCTGTGCGGTCGAACTGACGCGCCTCGGCGCGCATCAGGTAACGACCGTGCCCAGGCATATGAGCTTCGCTGAAGCGGCGACATTGCCCTGCGCCGGACTTACCGCCTGGCGCGGCCTGGTGGTGGAAGGGGGATTGAAGGCCGGTGACACCGTGCTGGTCCAGGGCACCGGCGGCATGTCGATCCTGGCCCTGCAGATCGCCAAGGCGGCGGGTGCCTACGTGTTTGCGACCTCGTCCTCGGACGACAAGCTGGAACAGCTCAAGGCGCTGGGTGCGGATGAGGTGATCAACTACAGCGCCGATGCAAGCTGGGGAAAAACCGTGTTCCGCCTCGCGGGCGGCGGCGTCGACCACGTGCTCGATGTCGGTGGCGGCGCCACTATCCGCCACTCCGTGGAAGCGGCGCGCATGGGCGGGCGCATCGCGCTGATTGGCATCCTCGGCGGGGTCAAGGGTGAACTGGTGTTCCCCAAGCTGTTCACCAAGCAGGTGCGCCTCACGGGGCTGTCAGTGGGCAGTGCGGAAATGCAGAAAGAGATGGTCGCGGCTATGGAAACGGCGAAAATCAGGCCGGTGATCGACCGCGCTTTCGCGTTTGACGAGCTTGTCGAAGCGTTCCGCTATCAGGAAAGTGGCGCACAGTTCGGCAAGATCGTGGTGGAGCATTGAGGGTGGGTAGGGGCGATTGCACGAACCGATACAGCCGGTTTCATGAATCGCCCCTACGGAGGTGTCAGACAAGCTCGATCGCAGTTGCCAGAGCCTCACCGCCGCCGATGCAGATAGCGGCGATGCCGCGTTTCTTGCCGAGGCGGCGCATGGCGTACATCAGCGTGATGATGATACGCGAACCGCTGGAGCCCAAGGGGTGGCCCTGAGCGCAGGCGCCGCCGTGGATGTTGAGCTTGTCGTGGGGGATGCCGAGCTGCTTCATGGCCGCCATGGGCACCATGGCGAAGGCTTCATTGAGCTCGAACAGATCCACGTCATCCAGACTCCAGCCCGTTTTCTCCAGCACTTTCTGAATGGCGCCTACAGGGGCGAGCGTGAAGGTGGTGGGCTCCTGGGAGTGCCTGGAATGGGCCACGATGCGCACGATGGGCTTGATGCCGCGCTTTTCCGCCTCTGCGCCACTCATCATCACCAGCGCGGACGCGCCGTCGGAAATGGAGCTGGAGTTGGCCGGGGTGACGGTGCCGTCCTTGCTGAACGAGGGCTTGAGATGCGGGATTTTTTCCACCTTGGCGGTGAGCGGCTGCTCGTCGTGCTCGACGATGGTTTCGCCCTTGCGGGTTTTCACCACCACGGGAGCGCTTTCCTCTTTCAGGGTGCCGTCTTCGATGGCGCGCTTGGCGCGGGTCAGGGACTCAACGGCGTAGGCGTCCATGTCCTCGCGGGTAAAGCCGAGATCGTTGGCGACGTCCTGGGCATAACAGCCCATCATGCGCTCGCTGTACGGTGACCAGAGGGCGTCGTAGAACATATGATCTTCGAGCGTTTTGGCGCCGGAACCTACGCCAGTGCGGGCGCCGATGATCATATGGGGAGCGTTGGACATGCTTTCCATGCCGCCGGCAACCACGACCTTGCTGTAGCCGAGCTTGATCTGATCGTAGCCCATGTGCACACAGAACATGCCGGAGCCGCACAGCTTGTTGAGCGTGACGGAGCCCGCGGACTGGGCAATGCCGGCCTGCAGCGTGGCCAGACGCGCCGGACCCTGCTTGACGCCCGCTTGCAGGACGTTGCCCATGAACACTTCATCGACCGCATCGACGGGTGTATTGGTGCGCTCGATGGCGGCCTTGATGGCGGTGACGCCAAGCTCGACAGCGGTCACGCCACTCAGAGTACCATTCAGGGAGCCCATGGGAGTGCGGGCACCGCCCACAATTACGACGGAATCTTCGGACATTTCTCTACCTTTGGTATGTTTTGTTACGGAAATCGGGCACGCAAGCCTACTCCCTATGACCTGCGCAATCAAGAAGGGAGCCCGCTGAAGCCTGTTTGCCGCGGCGTGCGGATTGGTCTTGGATAGATGAGGGGCCGCCTGTGTAGGAGCCTGCCTGCAGCGTGACGTGCAATTCAGTTATATATTTCCAGCTTGAACAAGGCTCGGGCATTGTCCGTGGACGCCTGCACGATATCTGCGATGGGCTCTGTTCGGCATTGTGCGACAACCGCTGCCACTTCGGGCAGAAAGGCGGGTTCGTTGCGCCCGTTGGCAGGCTTTGGTCGCAAGGTGCGCGGCAGCAGATAGGGCGCGTCCGTTTCGATCAGAAGTCGATCGCGCGGGATGTGCCGGACCAGTTCCTGCAGTTCCCGGCCGCGCCGTTCGTCGCAGATCCAGCCGGTGATGCCAATGTAAAAATCCAGATCCAGATAGTTGAACAGCGCCTCGCGACTGCCGGTGAAACAGTGAATGACGCCTCGCGGCAGAGCGCTGCCGGCGGACTTGAGTATCTCGTGCTGTGTCGTGTGCGCGTCCCGCTCATGGAGGAACAGTGGCAGCCCGCAGTCCTGTGCGAGCTGGAGCTGGGCTTCGAAGGCGCGAACCTGGGCATCGCGCGGCGAGAAGTCGCGGTTGAAGTCCAGCCCTGTTTCGCCCACCGCCACCACTGTGCCGGCATTTTCTGCGATGAGAGTTCGCAACTGGGCGCAGGTGGTGTCCGTGAAAGTCGAGGCCTCATGGGGATGAACACCGGCGGTGCAGTAGAGCATGCCCGGAAAATGTTGTGACAAGGTATTGCAAAGGATTGCAGCCTCGGCGCTGACCGCGAGACTGGTACCGGTGACGATACAGGCCGCCACGCCGACATCCCGGGCGCGGGCGAGCACCTCGGCGCGGTCGCCATCGAAGCGCTTGTTGGTCAGGTTGACGCCGATATCGATCAGTTTCACAACCGTGCGCCTTTTTCTTCCGGGGTGAGCATGGTGGTTTCCAGGCCCAGGCGATGGGCGTAGATGATCGAGAACGCCAGTACGTTCTGAACGTAATTGCGGGTTTCCCGGAAAGGAATGAGCTCGATCCACACATCGAAAGGCAGCTCTCCCGCGCTGCGTGCCCGCCAACTCGCGACGCGCCCAGGGCCGGCGTTGTAGGCGGCAGTGGCGAGGATTCTATTATTGCCAAAGCGCTTCAACATATCCATGTAATATCTTGACCCCAGGGCAATATTCTTTATAGGGTCGTGAAGTTCTGCCCGTTGCCGATAGGCGATGCCGTGGCGCTTTGCGGTTTCCGTGGCGGTTGCCGGCATCAGTTGCAGCAGCCCGCGTGCGCCTGCGGATGACACAGCGTCGGGGTTGAACGCGCTTTCCTGGCGGGCAATGGCGAACAACAGATTGACGGGCACGCCGGTATTGCGTGCCTGAGCCTGGAAGCTGTCCCTGTGGGAGAGGGGGAAGCGCACCTGAATATCATTCCAGTAGCTCGCCTGGATCATCGCGGCGATGGCCTGATTGTCCCATCCCCAGAGTTCGGCGAGCTTTGCGGCGGTGAGCAGCTCCTGTTGCGGCGCGCCGCTGAGGGCGCGGTGCCACTCGCGCCGCGCCCAGTCCCGGTCGTCCTGGTGCAGCAGCTCACGGATGCGTATGAACGCCTCGCGATTGGCCAGATTGCGCAGCTGGGACGCATCGACCGGCACGGGCTCATGCTGCATCTGATGAGGCGTGCCGAGCCATTCACTGGCGAGGAAGCCGTAGAAGCTGCGTTCGCCGGCAATGTTCTGGTAAAGAGTGCGTATTTCCGCGGCGCTGCCGCCCGTCAGTTCGAGGGCGCGGGCGCGCCAGTATTTCCAGCGCGAATCAAAAGCCGCTGTGGCGCTGAGGTGTGCGCTCCAGTGCAGAATACTTTGCCAGTCGCCGGCCTCTACCAGCAGACGCAAACGCCACTCCAGCAGCTCCTGGCTGGCCTGCGGCGCAATTTGCTGGAGATACTGGTCGGCGGTGTCCCTGTCACCGGCCTGATAGAGCGCTCTCACCAGGGCGGAGCTGATTTCCTGTTCGGCGGCAGTATCGAAGGTGTGGCTCTGGTGGTAGCGGTTCCAGTGGTTGAGGGCCATCCGGGGGTTGCTTCTCGCCAGGTGCGTCAGGCCATGGCGGAGCAAGGTCAGTTCTTCCGGGGTATGGCTGGTGAACAGGCTGTAGTTGGCGATTTCGTGAGGGTTGCGGTCCACCCGCAGATAAAGTTCGGCACGCTGGCGGTAGGAAGGGCTGGTCAGGAAGCGCGAGACATAATTGGCCAGGCCGTATTGATGGTTGAACACGGCCCTGGTGTAGCGTACCCAGGCAACTTCTTCACTGATATGGCCAGCGGAAATCAGTTCCTCGAAGAGGGGGTCGCACACCTCCGGCTGGGAGCTGCCCACCTGCCACAGCGGAATGCCGACAGCCGCGCCCCGTTCGCTGTCGCCCGTTTGAAAGAGCGCATAGCCGTAGCGGCAGGCGAGTTGCGTGGACACCAGATCGGCATCGTAGAAGCGCACGTATTCCGGCCAGCGCCGCTGTGCGGCGAGATGGTCGAGCCAGCGCTGGCGCAGGGTTCGCGAAAACTGTGCGTGGGGATGGCGTTCCAGAAAGGCGGCGATCTGCGTGGCGTCGACGCTGTCGATACGTGCCGACATATCCGCATATTCCAGGTAGGGTGCAAGCGGATACCCGGAAAGCTTGTGCATGTGCGCCGCGAATGCACGGCGGTCGCCCCGCGCCAGGGCTTGCGCCGCCTGTCGGTAATGATCGCGTTGCTGTTCCAGTTCAGGACCGATGGCCGGCAGGGCGGCGCGCAGCGCGCTGTCCGACTCCTGGCTTGCGGCAAGGGCGCTCCAGACAAGTAAGAAAATGCAGGTGAACAGAATCGACGCCGTGCGGCGGCGCGAGCGAGAAGGGTGGTCGACACTCATGGGTACTGCGGGCTCCCGGGGAGTCTGATGCTGTCAGTCTTCCTCTTTGATGCGCACGGCCAGCACATCGCAGGATGCGCCGTGCAGCACTCCGTTTGCCGTGGAGCCGAAGATCAGCGCCAGGCCGTGGCGGCCGTAGCTGCCGACGACGATCAGATCCACCGCGTTTTCCTGGGCGAAGCGATGCATCTCGTGGGCGGGCTGGCCGATAATTACATGGCAGACGACATTAAATTGTGACAGTTGTGCCTTGATTTCATTGAGGCTATTCTTTGCCTGAACTTCCATCTGTCGCTGTATTTCGCTGAGGTCCATGGGAATATCGCCGCCGTAGGCGAGCGACAGCGGCTCCTGGATGTGGAGCAGGCTGATCTTGACGGGCTTGCCTTCGAAAAGCTGGCTGACGTGGTCGATGACCTGCTGCGATTCCTGCGACAGATCGAGGCCGACGAGTATATGTTTATAGTAGGTCATGCTGTTTTTCCTCCAGCGTATCCTTCAGTAATATGGCGTACCTTGACCGCGCCTACAATACCCACCCCGGCGCCAGCCGGCAACACGCGGAGTCGAAACCTGAATACCTATTTGCTCATCGCCCTGGTGGTCGCCCTCGTGGTGTCGCCGCTGTTTTGGTTGAAGTCATCGCCGGGCCAGGCCCGGGCGGCGGCATTTCGGCAGCGCGCCTCGCGCCTCGGGTTGCGCGTAAGACTCGTGCCCGCGCCGGATGCGGCAGAGGATGACAAACGGCCCTCGGCCACGCTGTATCTGTGGCCCCTCCCGCCACAGGATACGGAGCGCCTGGCTGCCGCCCTCGGCCAATGGACGCTGCTGCGCGGCACACGCAACGGGCGGCTCAGCCCGTGGCCGGAGTGGCGCTGGTTTCGCAGCGACGCCCCCGGCGCCGTGTTGCCGCATCTGGAGACCTTGCTGCCCGCGCTGCCTGCCAATGTCTACGCGCTCAAGGCGGATCATGCAGGTGTTGGCGCCTATCTGCGGGAGTCCGGCGACATCTCTGCGCTGGATGTGCTGGCGCGTGCGCTGGAGGATTTTGAACAGAGTCTTGGAAATGCCTTGTAGAAGCCTGCCTGCAGGCGACACCGGCATCGGGACGTACGGCAACGGTCGCCTGCGGGCAGGCTCCTTGTCCAACGCAGAAACATCGCAGCGAAAACTTTTGCTTGACCATGGTGCCAGACCTCCATGTATAGTCGCGCCCCCGGCATTGTGCTGCGCGGCGATTTTCGACAGTTGGCAAGGGCACGGCGATCAGGGGAGTTGATGGCGGGCCTTAAATATGTTCTTAATAAAAAAGGTCTTCAGATTCATTGCCCGCGGGGGCACTAAAGGACAGCGTTGAATCAATGGGCAAGTCTCTCGTCATTGTGGAATCGCCAGCCAAGGCGAAAACCATCAACAAATATCTGGGTTCCGATTTCATCGTCAAATCCAGCATCGGTCATATTCGCGATCTGCCGACAGGCCGCTCGGAGGCCGTGGATCCCAAGGAACGCGCGCGCCAGGCGGCGATCACACGCAAGCTGGACCCGGAAGAAAAGCATCGCCACAAGCTCCGCAAAGCGCGCGAGCAGCTGATTGCGCGCATGGGTGTCGATCCGGGCCACGGCTGGAAAGCGCGCTACGAAGTGCTTCCCGGCAAGGAAAAAGTCGTTTCCGAACTCAAGAAGCTGGCCAGGAATGCCGACACCATCTATCTGGCGACGGACTTGGACAGAGAGGGGGAGGCCATCGCCTGGCACCTGCGGGAAGCCATCGGGGGCGACGAAAGCCGCTACAAGCGGGTGGTTTTCAACGAAATCACCAAAAAAGCCATTGCCGAGGCCTTCAAAAGTCCCGGCGGTCTCGATACCAATCGCGTCAATGCCCAGCAGGCACGGCGTTTTCTCGACCGTGTGGTCGGCTTCATGGTGTCGCCCCTGCTGTGGGAAAAGGTCGCCCGAGGGCTCTCCGCCGGCCGCGTGCAGTCCGTCGCCGTGCGCCTGATCGTCGAGCGCGAACGGGAAATCCGCGCTTTCATTCCCGAAGAGTTCTGGACGCTTCACGTCGACACGGAAAGCAAAGCCGAGGAAAAAGTTCGTTTCGAGGTGAAAAAATACGGTGACAAGGCGTTTCGCCCCGTCACCAAGGCCGAGACCGAAGTCGCGATCAAGGCATTGCAGCCAGGCGATTTCATCATCACGGGTCGCGAGGACACGCCCACCCAGTCCAGGCCTTCGGCGCCTTTCATCACGTCGACGCTGCAACAGGCGGCCAGCACGCGTCTGGGCTTTGGCGTCAAGAAGACCATGATGATGGCGCAGCGCCTCTACGAGGCGGGTTACATCACCTACATGCGCACCGACTCCACCAATCTCAGCGTCGATGCCGTGGCCGCTTGCCGCGAACTGATCGAGGTTCGCTTCGGCAAGAAATATCTGCCGGAAACGCCGCGCAACTACGCCAGCAAGGCGGGTGCCCAGGAAGCGCACGAGGCGATCCGGCCTTCCAACGTGGACATCGCCTCGGGTGATCTCGTGGGCATGGAAGACGATGCCAAGAAACTTTATGCGCTTATCTGGCAGCAGTTCGTGGCCTGCCAGATGAACCCGGCGGAGTTCACCAGCACCACCGTCACCATCCTCAAGAACGATTACGAGCTGCGGGCAAAGGGCCGCGTGACCCGCTTCGATGGTTATCTCAGAGTGATGCCCCAGGCGCGCAGGAAAGAGGACGAAGGCGAGCTGCCCGATCTGAAAGTGGGCGATCACATGCGTTTTCTCAACATGGTGCCGCAACAGCATTTCACCAAGCCGCCGCCCCGCTATTCCGAGGCCGCGCTGGTCAAGGAGCTTGAAAAGCGTGGTATCGGCAGGCCTTCCACCTACGCGGCCATCATTTCCACGATCCAGGAGCGGGGCTATGTGAAGGTGCAGAACAAGCGCTTTTACGCGGAGAAGATCGGCGATATCGTCACCGACCGCCTCGTCGAGAATTTTCCCGATCTCATGGATTACGGCTTTACCGCCACCATGGAGGAAAACCTCGACGACATCGCCATGGGCGAGGTGCTGTGGAAGGACGTGCTCGACCGTTTCTACAAGGAATTCTCCGCCAAACTCGATGCTGCCCACGAAGACAGCCAGGGGATGCGCCCCAACGCACCCACGGAAACCGACATTCCCTGTGACCAGTGCGGTCGGCCCATGATGATCCGCACCGGCACCACCGGGGTGTTTCTCGGTTGTTCCGGCTACGCGCTGCCGCCCAAGGAGCGCTGCAAGGGCACCAAGAACCTCATCCCGGGGGACGAGGTGGTGAATGTCGAGGACGACGAAGAAGCGGAATCCCGTTTGCTGCTTCACAAGAAGCGCTGCACCCTGTGCGGCACGGCCATGGATGCCTACCTGGTGGACGAAAGCCGCAAGCTGCACATTTGCGGCAACAATCCGGATTGCCCGGGGTTCGAGCTCGAGAGTGGCACGTTCCGCATCAAGGGTTATGAAGGGCCGGTGATCGAGTGCGATCGCTGTGGCAGCGAGATGCAGCTCAAATCCGGCCGTTTCGGCAAGTATTTCGGCTGCACCAACAGCGAGTGCAAAAATACCCGCAAGCTGCTGCGCAACGGCCAGCCCGCCCCCCCCAAGATGGACCCGGTGCCGATGCCCGAGCTGCGCTGTGAAAAAGTCGATGATACCTATGTGCTGCGCGACGGCGCGGCCGGGCTGTTCCTGGCGGCGAGCCAGTTTCCCCGGCACCGGGAAACCCGCGCGCCAAAGGTGGTGGAGTTGCTGCCCTACAAGGACAAGATCGATCCCAAGCACCACTATCTGCTGGATGCGCCGGTCAAGGACGATGATGGCAATGACACAATCATTCGCTTCAGCCGCAAGGGCCAGGAGAGCTACGTACAGACGGAAATCGACGGCAAGGCCACCGGCTGGCGCGCCTTCTATCGCGATGGACGCTGGAAGGTGCAGCGCGGCAAATAGTCGCGGGAGGAAGAAGTGAATCCGTTTCTGGCGGCAGTCAATCAGAAGCGCTTGTTCGCGGCGCTGCTGCTCGGCGAAGCGGCTGGCGCAGCGGACAGCCATCTGCGCGAGGCGCTCGTCCAGGGTGCGCTGAGCCATCTTGGCACTGCCTTGCAGTTGTACTTCGCCGAGGTGGCGGCCAGCTACCAGTGCCGCGATGCGCTTCAGGCAACGTCGCCTGGCGCCCTCGAACGACAGCTCTCGGCGATGGGCAAGACAGCTGCGGAGGTTTCCGAAATCCTCGCCCTCGCCGAGGATGATTCATCCTGGTTGAGCCGGGTTGTCGCCTGTCAGCGCGCCCTGTCGGCGCCGCCGGGCACTGTTTCCCGACGAGGGCGGGAGGACATCATCGACACGCTTTCCATTGCTCCCGATCAGGATACGCAGTTCAATCTTGCTGATGTCGAACGTTGGCTCGCTGCGTTCACGAGCATGGTGGAGCGGCAGCGGGAAAGCATGGTGGAGTGCTGACGAGCCCCAGAGGCGGTTTGCAATGGTATACTGCGCGCCGTGCCAGAGTTTATGCAGTGAGATGTCTACAGCCTTTTACGAAATCGTACTCCTCCCCGACGGTGACTTTGCCCTGCAGAGAGCCGACGAGAACGAAGAACCCCTTATCCGTATCCATTTTTCCGAAGAGGCGATGACCATGCTTCAGGATGCCAGCATGGATGTGGCCAAAGCGATGATCGATGCCGGGATCGACATGGTGGAGCAGTTGGGCGAGGAAATGCTCGACGACGATGAAGAAGAGAGCGTCGCCGTCGCAGCGCAGATACTTCACTGATCGCTTTACAACCGGGTGCGTATCACTCCCACCGCCAACCCCTCGATGGCAAACTGCACCTTTGCGAGATCCACCACGATGGGCGTGTAATCGGGATTTTCCGGCAGAAGCTGTAAAATTCCGGGCTGATCACCGCGTTTCAGTGTCTTGACTGTAACATCGTCGTCGATACGCGCAACGATGATGTCGCCATCCTCGGCCCGCGTCACTTTCTTGACTGCCAACAGGTCGCCATCGAGAATGCCCGCGTCCCTCATGCTGTCGCCGCGTACTTTCAAGACATAGTCGGGCCTGGCCTGAAAAAGGCTGGCGGGGAGGTCGAGATGATCCTCGATATTTTCCTCCGCGAGAATGGGGTTGCCGGCGGCCACCTGGCCAACCAGGGGAATGCCGGTCGGGCGCCTGTGTACGAGGCGCAACCCGCGCGAGGTGCCGGGAATCAATTCGATGGCGCCTTTTTGCGCGAGAAGGCGGAGATGCTCCTGAACGGCATTGACGGATTTGAAGCCCAGCGCCGTAGCGATCTCCGCCCTGGTGGGTGGCAGCCCGGTATCATCGATGGCTTCTTCGATCAGCTCAACGATCTGTTGTTGTCTCGCCGTGAGTTTCATGCGCGTGGTTCCCCAAAAAATAACTGTAATTATATACAGTATTTGCTATCTGGGACAGGCGCCAGCGCAGCTCGCTCTCTCGCACAGGGGATTGTTGTCTGATATCTCGACGACCAATGGAAGGAGGAGGGGAGGTTCAGTAGTATTCGTCGGAGTCCATCCAGGAGTCGGATTCGAGCGCTGCCAGTGGATCGGCACCGCTGTCGGGCACGAACACAGCGTCGGGGCTGGCGCCATCGTCATCGCTGAGTTCGTATGACACGCGCCAATCCTCGGGCGCCTGGGCAGGAAGAAGCACCATCTGCACCCAGGTTTCAAAATCGAACTCGCCCACTTCGCCGTCTTCATACTGAATTTCGATGGTTCCGGAGTGGTCGTCGACTGCAACCACCTCAAAAAGCACGTCTTCCACCGCGTCCTGATACCACTCACCTATTGTCGGAATCTGCTTAGCCATCCGTTCTGGTTCTCTTGTTGATATCTGGCTTCAACATAGCACTAAAGAATTCCCTGTAAAATGGCCGTCACCGACCAGGCGGTTGTGCTGCGGGTGGCGCGAATGCCGCGTTTTCCTCTAACCCGATAGGAATCCGTCAAATTTCGGAAATTTTTGTGCCGACGGCATTGCCGATAGACATAAAGGAGAGGGGTGCTAATGAAAAATCTGTCTAAACAACCTCTTTTCTTTTCTCATGTTGACAACCTGGGCGGGGGTTTCTAATGTCCGCAGTGGCTTATGCGGCGGAGCTGAAAGCCGTAAGCTTTAAGTGGGAGCAAGGCAAGAACTGTGTCCGGCCAGAGTTCGATTTATAGATTGAAGCTTGAAGCGCGTTCCAACCCGTAGCCTGAATGTTTGACTTATGTGGATGAGGAATCACCTATGAATGCTGGCCCGTTGATGCTGGACCTGGAAGGACCGCAGCTGACTGCCGAGGAAGAAGAGCTGCTGCGCCATCCCATGGTGGGCGGTGTCATCCTGTTTGCGCGCAACTGCATCGACCGCACCCAGGTTTGCCAGCTGACCGCGGCGCTGAAAGCGCTGCGCCCCGAACTCCTGCTGGCCGTGGACCAGGAGGGCGGGAGGGTGCAGCGCCTGCGCGAGGGCTACACGCGCTTTCCGCCCATGGCGAAGCTCGGTGCGCTGTTCGCGCAAGCCGGGGATAAGGGCGCCAAACTGCTCCAGGATGCGGGCTGGTTGCTGGCGGCGGAGGTTATCGCGTCGGGATTCGATTTCAGTTTTGCCCCGGTGCTCGATGTGGATGACGGCCATTGTGAAGTGATTGCGGATCGTGCGTTTTCCGCGCACCCGCAACAGGTCACGGCAGCGGCTCGCCATTTCATTGCCGGCCTCCACGAGGCGGGGATGGCGGCAACGGGCAAGCATTTCCCCGGCCATGGCGCGGTGACCGCCGACAGCCATCTCGAAACCCCGCGGGACGAGCGCGACCTGGCTGCTATTCGCGCCCGTGATTTCATTCCTTTTGCCGCCTTGGCAGCACAGCTCGATGGCGTCATGCCCGCGCATATCGTCTTTCCCGCCGTCGACGACAACTGCGTGGGATTTTCACGCAAATGGCTGGCCAGAATTCTGCGTGAGGAACTCGCTTTCGAGGGCGTGATTTTCAGTGACGACCTGTCCATGAAGGGCGCCGACGTGGTCGGCAGCTATACCCGCAAGGCCGCGCTCGCGCTCGACGCCGGCTGCGACATGATACTGGTGTGCAATAACCGCGCGGGCGCCCTTGAAGTGCTGGATTACCTGGATCGCCGCCATCCGCCTCGCAACCCGCGGCTCGCCACCATGAAAGCGCGGCGCGGCTGGGATTGGCGCACATTGGAGCAAGATCCGCGGCGCCTGCAAACCCAGATGCGCCTGGCGGAGTTGACCGCGTGAAGCTCGGCATCATCGGCGGCACGGCGCTCGAGTCACTGGCCCTCGAAGACAGGCGTCGCCGCACCCTGACAACGCCCTGGGGAGAGCCCTCGGCGCCCCTCTGGGAAGGGCGGCTGCGCGGCGCGCAGGTGCTGTTCATCAACCGCCACGGCGACGACCACAGCATTCCCCCACACCGCGTCAATTACCGGGCCAATATCGCCGCGCTTCATGCAGAAGGCGTGGCAGGCATCGTCGCCGTCAATGCGGTGGGCGGCATCACCCGCAACATGCTACCCGGCACGCTGGTGTCGCCTCACCAGATCGTCGATTACACCTGGGGCCGCAGCCACAGTTACGCCGACGGCCCGGGCGATCCTTTGTTTCATGTGGACTTCACCGAACCTTATTGCCCGGTGCTGCGCACACGGCTGCGCGAGGTGGCGCAGGCACTGGGTATCGCCCTCGTCGATGGCGCGGTGCATGGCGTCAGTCAGGGGCCGCGCCTCGAAAGCGCAGCGGAAATCGTGCGAATGGAACGCGATGGCTGTGATCTGGTGGGCATGACCGCGATGCCGGAAGCGGCGCTGGCGCGTGAACGTGGAGTGCCTTATGTGTCCATCGCCATTGTCGTCAATCCCGCCGCCGGCAAGAGCGACAGGGAAATCACCATGGATGACATAGCCCGGGTCATGGCCGGCGCCACACCCAATGTCCTGCGACTTCTCGAGGAGGTGTGTGCCGTTTTGGCGTGACAGCCCTGCGCCGGTCGCTGCCTGTCAGAGGGGCGCTCAATCGACGACGGTATCGTCCTCGCTTTCTTCGCTCTCGTCACGAAGGGGTGTGATCAGCAACAGTACACCCATGCGTGGATGGTCCAGGTAATGCAGTTGCTTGCGCTCCACTTGCTGCGAGGTTTTCAGTACATCGACCTGCGACACTGAAGGAATTACCCGCGCGCCGGGCTCGAATGCGTTCTCGGAAATACCGTCTTCGCCCGTGGCGAACTGGGCACTGATGGCTTCGATCTGGCGCAGTTGCGGTGATTTTGCGCTAGCGGGCGCGGCCGGCAGCACAATGATGGGCTTCGCGATCGCGTCCTGTTGTGTTTCCTCGCTCTCCGCTGGATGGCCGGGGCGCGGCGCTTCGAAACGACTCAGCCACAGATTGGTATCGACATGGTAGAAGCGGGCATGGGAGAGGCGCAGGGCGCCTTCCAGTTCACGGTGCTCACCGTGCGTATCGCCGCCGCGAATCAGCACCCAGTGCGTTTGCCTGGCGCTGTCGATGGGCTGTTGCCAGGCGTCGTGGAACAGAATCCGGTAGGCGCCATTGCGCCGCAGCGCCGCCGCTTCGCCGTCGAGCTGGTGCATGCCGGGCGGCAGGGGCACATAGCCCGCGAGTGCGTGCGCCTTGTCGTAACTGAGAAACCTGTCCGGCACCATCAGGGCGGCAAGGCGTTCATTCTCACTGGAATCCGCGGCCAGCGGGGGGCGCAGCTGCTCGGCCGCAGCGAGAGTGCGCAGCCGCGAAGGGTACGAGAGGGCGGGTTCCAGCGGGCTTTTTTCCACCCCGTGCATGTCGCTCTGGGCGAAGACGATCACTTCGACCTGGTGCCAGTTGGCGGGAATTTCCTCCTGAGCGGCGACGGCGCCTGCGAAAAGCAAAGCGGCCACGACCATCAACGACTTGCCGGCTGGGATGCACATGAGTGGCGAATCTTCCTTCATTCACGGTTTCGGAGTGAGAGTGTCCAATAATCCGCTGATGGAATCCAGCCGTGCTTCCGGCGATTCCATGGCTGCCGTGAGGCGCAGTTCGCTGGCGCCGGCAAGACGGTAGCGATCCGGCTGCTTCTGCACCAGGGTGACGATGGTGAGGGGGTCAACCGGCGTCTGCGCCGAGAACTGGATCCTGGCACCGTTCGGGCCCGCGTCGATTTTGTGGATGCCGAGCGCTTCCGCGCGCTGGCGAAGGCGTGTGAGGCGGATCAGGTTCTTGGTGGCATTTGGCAGCAAGCCGAAGCGGTCGATCATTTCCACCTGCAACTCCTTCAGTTCCTCTTCGTCGCTGGTGCTGGCAAGGCGCTTGTAGAGAATCAGCCGTGTGTTGATGTCCGGCAGGTAATCCTCCGGGATGAGCGCGGGAATATTCAACTTGATGTCGGTGGCGGTATCGGCCTCCAGCGCGGCCTGCGGCGCTTTGCCACTCTTGATGGCGCGCACCGCCTTTTCCAGCATGCTCATATACAGTGTGAAGCCGATGCTGTGGATATGGCCGCTCTGGCCTTCACCGAGCAATTCGCCCGCGCCGCGAATTTCCAGGTCGTTGGTGGCGAGCGTGAAACCGGAGCCCAGATGGTCGGCCTCCGCCAGTGCCTCGAGGCGTTTCACGGCATCCGCGGTCATCGCCTTGGGGGGCGGCGTGAGCATGTAGGCATACGCCTGGTGGTGGGAGCGACCGACGCGGCCGCGCAGCTGGTGAAGCTGGGCTAGGCCGAACTTGTCGGCGCGCTCGATGATGATGGTGTTTGCCGAGGGAATGTCGATACCGGTCTCGATGATGGTGGTGCACACCAGCACATTGAAGCGCTGGTGATAGAAGTCGGACATCACCCGCTCCAGCTCGCGTTCGCGTATCTGACCATGGGCAAAGCCGACGCGGGCTTCCGGCACCAGTGTGCGCAGCTCTTCCACTGCCTTTTCAATGGTTTTGACTTCGTTGTGAAGATAGAACACCTGACCACCGCGTAGCAGCTCGCGCAACAGGGCCTCGCGCACCAGGCGCGTCTCCTTCTGGCGCACGAAGGTTTTTACCGACAGGCGCCGCGCCGGCGGCGTGGCGATGATCGATAGATCGCGAATGCCGCCCATGGCCATATTGAGAGTGCGGGGAATCGGTGTGGCGGTGAGGGTCAGTACATCCACTTCGGCGCGCAGTGACTTGATCTGCTCCTTCTGCTGAACGCCGAACCTGTGCTCCTCGTCGATCACCAGCAGGCCCAGGTTCATGCTCTCGAAACGGGTATGCAACAGCTTGTGGGTGCCGATGAGAATGTCGAGCTTGCCGGCGCTGAAATGTTTTACCAGGGCGTTCTGCTCCTTGGCGGAACGAAAGCGCGACGCCACATCGATGGTGACTGGCCAGTTGGCGAAGCGGTCGCGGAAATTTTCATAATGCTGTTGGGCGAGCAGGGTGGTGGGCACCAGCACCAGCACCTGGCGACCGCTGGCGACGGCGATGAAGGCCGCGCGCATGGCCACTTCCGTCTTGCCGAAACCGACGTCGCCGCATATCAGGCGATCCATCGGTTTGGCCGACAGCATGTCGGCGCGCACCGCATCGATGGCGTCGTGCTGGTCGGGGGTTTCCTCGAAGGGAAATTCCGCGCTGAAGCGCAGGTAGTCGGCGCCTGGGTCGCGGCTGGCAAAACCCGCCTTGGCGGCGCGGCGTGCGTAGATGTCGAGCAACTCCGCGGCAGTGTCGCGAATCTGCTCGGCTGCCTTGTTCTTGGCTTTCTGCCACTGCTCGCTGCCGAGGCGGTGGAGCGGCGCCAGCTCTTCGTCACCGGCGCTGTAACGGCTGATCAGATGGAGATTGGTCACGGGCACGTAGAGCTTGGCGTCATCCGCATAGGCGAGGGTGAGAAATTCCTGGGTGTCGCCATCCACGGTGATGGTCTGCAGGCCGAGATAGCGGCCCACACCGTGCTCGACGTGGACCACCGGCGCGCCGGGCTTGAGTTCGGTGAGGTTGCGAATCAGGAATTCGCTGTTGTCGCGGCCGCGCGTGCGGCGGCGGCGCTGCAATACCTGCTGTCCGAACAACTGTGATTCGGTGACGACGCGAATTGGCGGCTGCTCCAGCAACAGGCCCGTTTCGAGCGGATAGAGGGTGATGGCGAGACTGTCGTCGCCGGCGGTGAAGCTGGCCCAGTCGGGCGTGTCGACAGGGGTGATGCCAGCATCCGCGAGCAATTCCAGCAGGGCATCCCTGCGCCCGGCGGACTCGGCGCAGAACAGGGTGCGGTGCGCTGTGTTGAGCAGCGCGTTCTCGAGGTGCAACAGAGGTTGCGCGGCGCGGCTGTCGACGGTCAGGTCTTCACCGGCGCTGCTGGGAAAGTTCGTGTGGTGTGCAGCCGCAGGCGCGGGCTGTGCCTGGAGGTCGGTGCGGGCGTAATTGGCCAGGGTGGCGAACAGTTCGCCGGCCGTGAGGAACAGGGTGGTCGGCGGCAACAGCGGCCGCTCCTTGTCGACCCCGTACTGGGTGTAGCGTTCGTTCGCCTCTTTCCAGAAGTGTTCCGCGGCCTGCGGCAACTGGCCGAGCGTGAAGATCTGCGCATGCTCCGGGAGGTAATCGAACAGCGTCGCGGTCTGGGAAAAGAACAGCGGCAAGTAATATTCGATCCCCTGGGGGGGATGGCCGCTTTTCACGTCCTGATAAAGGGTGCATTTGCGCGGATCGACGTCGAAGGTGGTGTGCCAGTTGTCGAGAAACATCTTGATGCCGGGCTTGTCGAGTGGAAATTCCCGCGCCGGCAGCAGATTGATTTCGTCGCGCTGTTCGAGGGTGAGCTGGGTTTCCGGGTCGAAGGTGCGCAGTGACTCGATCTCGTCATCGAACAGATCGATGCGAAACGGCTCGCTGCTGCCCATGGGGAAGATATCCACGAGACTGCCGCGCACGGCGAATTCGCCGTGTTCGTAGACCGTGTCCACCAGGCGGTAACCGGCGTTGTCCAGGCGCAGGCGCAGGGCGTCGAGGTCGACGACCTCACCCTTGCGGTAGAGAAAACTGTTGCCACTGACATGAGCCACCGGTGGCAGGCGGTGCATCAGTGTCGTCACCGGCACCACGAGGATGCCACGCTTGCTGTGCGGCAGGTGGTAGAGGCTCGACAGGCGTTCGGAAACGATGTCCTGGTGGGGCGAAAACATGTCGTAGGGCAGGGTTTCCCAATCGGGAAAGGACATCACGGACCGGGACGGCCCGGCGAAAAAGCGCAACTCCGACGCGATGCGATTGGCTTGTTGTGCCGAATCCGTGATCACCAGGCAGAGACCATCGATGGCCCGTGCCGCTTCGGCAATGGCGAGCGAGGCCGCGGCCTGGTGCAGATTGCCCCAGACTCTCCTGTCGCCGGGGCCCTTGGGAGAGGGTATGTCGAAAATATCCGTCGTCATAGGGAGCGCAAAAGCGCATATTCTAAAGCAACCTGAACGCCACCGCAGGCTTTGATCGGCATGGATGAGAAATTGGGCGATTCAATCGCGTGTATAGCGGCGATCAACTACCTTTTGGGGGGAAGTCGGCCATAATGGGTTACACAGAAGTCGGCAACTTGGAAGGAAAGCGAGCTCTAAGCCTAAAGCTTGCTCACGATCTTTTGCTGCTTTTGAGTTTCACGTTTCAGGTTGCACGTTTCACGTAGGTGCCTGTGGCGATGGCATCACACTGACTGCGCGCCGTGGTACAGATAGCCGCAACGACCCGCGGGCCACCTCGTTCTTACGTGAAACGTGCAACTTGAAACGTGCAACTCAGTCGAACAATACCAAGCTGCAAGATCGCAAACCGACTTTTACAGGTAATCAACCCATTGGTTTAAGGAGAGTAGAACATGAGCAAGATTGATATCGGAATCGACAAGGCGGACCGCGAGGCGATTGCGGGCGGGCTCAAGTCGCTGTTGGCGGATTCCTACACCCTCTATCTGCAAACGCATAATTTCCACTGGAATGTCACGGGCCCGCAGTTCCGCGACCTTCACCTGATGTTCGAAGAGCACTATACGGAACTTGCCACCGCGGTCGACGATATCGCCGAGCGCATCCGCACCCTGGGTGTTGCCGCGCCGGGAACCTACAAGGCTTTTGCCGAGTTGAGCAGTGTGAAGGAGGTCGAAGGTGTACCCAGCGCGAAGGAGATGATCGAGATCCTCACCCACGGGCACGAGCAAGTAGTGAAAACCTGCCGCAAGGTGCTTGCGCTGGCTCAGAAGGGCGACGATGAATCCTCTGTGTCGCTGGTGTCGGATCGCATGCGCATCCACGAAAAAACCGCCTGGATGCTGCGCGCCATCCAGTAAATGCTGCGCGGAGTTTTATCGGTCGGATGGCAAAGTAGCTGAAAGTTTGGGCTACAGTCTTGCGTGGGGTGGATTGAGCTGTGAGCCGTAAGCTTTAAGAAAGAGTGCCGGAAGAGCCGAGGTGTGTCAGAGTTCAACCTGGAGCTTATGACTCGACAGCCCCTAGCCCGGGTTTTCGGCTTGAGTAGGCATTTGTAACTGTGAGGCCTCTGTGCGGGGGGAGGGTTTCCGAGACACGCCGTGAACCCATCCCTGGGGGCTCGACAGCGCCATCCCTGGCGCTGACGGTCTCGGAAATCCTCCCCCCACACAGAGGCTGCAAGAGGGTGCGCGCAGGGCCTCGCTCAAGCGGCCTGGCGGGGTTTCGACCTTGTGTGGTTGCACCTGCATGCGGCGACCAGGCGCCATCCGGGTGGAGGGTGATCAGAAGCCGTCGGCTCGCCTTGCGCCGAGGTAATGTAATCAAGATAATACACGGCCTTTTTGTAGCCATTTTTCAACCACGACGCAGGTGAAAATCCGTGAAAAGACCACAACCGGCTGATTTCTTCAAAGACTGGAAAGAGCGCGAGGCCCTTGCCGAAGGCATGATTCCACTCATCGGCAAGCTGTATCGGGAAAACAACGTCTCCCTTTACATGTATGGCCGCAACATGGCCAACCGCGCAGTGACCGATCTGATGAAGGCTCACAGGTTCGTGCGCAACATCGAGAACAACGAGCTCTCCGAATTTGAAACCTATCCGGTGGTGGAAGCACTGGCCAAGATGGATCTGGGGCCTGCACATATCGATGTCGGCAAATTGACCGTGATGTTCCAGACCCAGGGCAATGGCCGCACGCTCGAAACCTTTCTCAATGAGGAAGTGGGCAGCCACGCGGGTCAGAAGCGCAAGCCGCTGCCCCAGCCGCAGGACGTGGTGCTCTATGGCTTTGGTCGCATCGGCCGTCTCGTGGCCCGATTGCTGATCGAAAAGGCTGGCGGCGGTGACCTGCTGCGCCTGCGCGCCATCGTGGTGCGCAAGGGCAAGAGTGACGAGGATCTGGCAAAACGCGCCAGCCTGCTGCGCCGCGACTCCGTACACGGTTCCTTCAAGGGCACCATCCGCGTTCTCGAGGAAGAGAACAAGCTGATCT
>CAYXXZ010000032.1:0-29792 GCA_964469165.1 uncultured Porticoccaceae bacterium | reverse complement strand
ACTGAAAACTGAAAACTGAAAACTGAAAACTGAAAACTGAAAACTGAAAACTGAACGAAAATTTTCGGAGAAACCTATGAAAAGTCCTTACGGCGAAGAGCTGGAAATGTACCGGGACGTCCTGCGGAATTTCTACCGCAAGGAAGTAGAGCCCAATTTGTTGGAGTTTGAAAAAAATCAGACAGTCGGTCGGGAAACCTGGCGCAAGGCCGGCGCGGCGGGCCTGTTGGGTGTTTGTATTCCCGAGGAGTACGGCGGCCCAGGCGACAAGGGCCTGGCCATCGTGATCGGCGCGGAAGAGCTGGGCTACTCGCCGGCTGGCGCAACCATCGGCGCGTTTCTCGGCACTGATATCTGTACGCTGTTCCTGGTCAATCACGGCACCGAGGAACAAAAGCGCAAGTGGTTCCCCACCATCCTCAGTGGTGAAACTATCCAGTGTATGGGCATGACCGAACCCGACACCGGCAGTGACGCCTTTGCCGCAAAAACCACGGCGGTTCGCGACGGCGACCACTATGTGATCAATGGCACCAAGCATTTCATTTCCAATGCCGCCAAGGCCACGATGGCCTATGTGATTGCACGCACCGATCCCACGGTGCACGGCTCGCGTGGCCTAAGCATCATCATCGTGCCCACCGATACGCCCGGGGTTACCCAGAGCCGCATGAAAACCATGGGTTACGCGGCGGGCGATACGGGCGAGCTGCATTTCGACAATGTGCGGGTTCCCGTCTCCAATCTGGTGGGTGAAGAAGGCAAGGCCGCACGCACATTTCACGACATCATGGCACTGGACCGCCTGCAAATCTGTGCACGCGCCCTGGGTTCCGCCAAGCTTACTCTGGAAACCACGGCGGAATACGTGCGCAACCGCAAGATTTTCCGCCAGCGCGTGGTGGACTTCCAGAACACCCAGTTCAAACTGGCGGAAGCGGAAGTGGATATCGACGTCAGTCAGGCGTACTTCAATACCTTGGTCGAACGCTACAAGGCGGGTGAATTCACCGACAGGGACGGCTCGCGCTGCAAACTGTGGTTCTCCGACATGGAGTGCCGGGTGGTGGATTCACTGCTCCAGTTGTGGGGCGGCATGGGCTGGATGGACGAAACGCCCATCTCGCGCATCTATACCGCCGCGCGCTTGCAGAAAATCCATGTCGGCCCCAACGAGATGCACAAGCACCTGCTTGGCCGCGCCTACCTGGAAGGCTGACTGCCGCCGCTCCGGCGCTCTGCTCGCACAGCGCCGGATCCATCATTGAATAGGGGAGATGTCGAGTATGGAACTCAGCCACTTGTTTTCACCGTTGAAGATCGGCCCGATGGAAATCGCCAACCGCATCATGCAGCCTGGCATGTCCGCGGGCATGGTGGTGGACAAGGATCTGCACGTTGCGCCGGACATGATCGCCTATTATGAAGAGCGCGCCCGGTCTCGCCCCGGCATGATGGCCATAGGCCAGTCCATGGTGGTGCCGCCCACGCCGGGCTATACACCCCAGGGCATGATTTACCTACACGACGACAAATACATTCCCTCGCTGAAAAAGCTGGTGGATGCCGTGCAGGCGCATGGTGTGAAATTCGGCATTCAGCTGGGTGACACCGGTACCCAGGGCGGCGGTGCGGTGCACCTTTCGCCGTCGGCGGTACCGGCGCGCGCCGCCGCCACAGGCGATGCCCGGTTGCGCCCCGAGCTCAAGGCGCTGACCATTGCCGAGATCGCGCAGGTGGTGCAGTATTTTGCCGATGCGGCGCTGCGCTGCAAAAAAGCCGGTTTTGATTTCATCGAAATCCACTCCGGCCACGGCTATCTGCTGAGTGCCTTTCTGACCTCCTATTTCAATCGCCGCACGGACGAATACGGCGGCAGCCTGGAAAACCGCACGCGCTTCCTGCTGGAAATCGTCGCCGCGGTACGCGCTGCCGTGGGGCCGGAAATCGGTATCGGCGTCAAGATCAACGGTGAGGACTATCTGGCGGAGGAGGGTGCATTCACCATCGCCGAATGTGTCGAGGTAAGCCGTATGCTGGAGCGCGCCGGCGTCGATTATCTCGCCGTTACCGCCGGCGTAATGGGCGCCAAGCGGCTGACGATCCCGCCCCTGTATGAACCCCAGGCCTGTTTCAATGATCTGGCGGTGGCGGTGAAACAGGCGGTGAAGATTCCGGTGGCGACCATCGGTCGTATCAAGGATGTGAGGATGGCCGACCAGCTGGTGGCTGACGAGCGCGCCGATATCGTGTGCATGGGGCGCGCATTCATCGTCGATTCGGAATTCGTCGACAAGGCGCGGCGAGGTGATATTCGCGATATCCGCACCTGTCTGGCGGATTGCCGCGGCTGCGCCGACCACGAAATGCGCTCCATCAAGAAAGGGCTCTATGGCCAGACCAGCTGCGTATTGAATCCGCGCGTGCTGCGCGAGTCGGTTTGTATCGATATCGCAGGCTCTGCCGCTGCCAACCCCAGGAAAGTATTGGTGGTGGGCGCCGGTCTCGCCGGCCTCGAGGCAGCACGGCGCGCTGCCTTTTCAGGCCACCAGGTCACTCTGTGTGAAAATCGCGATTTTATCGGCGGCCAGATCCGCTGGGCGGAAATGATTCCAGGGCGACAGGAAATCGGCGACATGCTGCCTTGGTACCAGTATCAGCTCGAGAAGCACGGTGTCGATGTGCGTCTCGGTACCGAAGTCGATGAGACATTGATCCGCAGCCTTGCACCCGATGTGCTGTTCGTGGCGACGGGCAGCGTTCCCCAGGTGCCCCAGCACCTGATGGACGCGGTGATGAAGGCGCAGAACATCGCGCTTCTGATGGCGGACGATATTTTCGAGTTTTCCCCGGAGGTGGGCGACAATGTTCTCGTGGTTGGTGGCGATCAGATCGGCATGCAGGTTGCCGACTACCTGTCCGAGAATGGCCGCGCCGTGACGGTTGCCGAAGCTCACAATCACTTCGCGTTCAAGCTTGCGGCAAACGACCGTTGGTATCTGGTTTCGCGCCTGATCGAAAAGCAAGTGCGCCGCGTCAAGAATGTTCAGGACATCGAAATCGACGACGATGATCAGGTGTGGCTGTCGAGCAAGGACGGGCGCGAGCACCTGCCGGGTATCGATACCATCGTTTTCGCGAGTGAGCGCAAGCCAATGCGGGCGCTGGCAGAGGTGGCCGAACGCCTCGGCATTGAAGCGCATGTTGTGGGTGATGCCTTCGATGTCAACAGCGAAGATGCGGGAATGATCTTCTCAGTGGTGGCCCAGGCATACGATGCCGCGCGTCAGGTCTGAATCTGGCGATGGCAAACAACGGCCTCAACAGACCTTGCACATAAGTCAGAAATTGAGCGACAAGCTGTAAGCTTCAAGTCAAGCCTTGGAAGAACTGGGTTCTGCCAGTGCTCCTGCTTGAAGCTTATGGCTTACAGCTCACTCTCCATAACACTCAGCTGTTACCTGAACTTTCTACTACTGTGCAACTCCCTTCGTCAAATAGTCCGCAATAAGTGTCGACAGGGCATCGATGAATGCCTTGTCCGACATTTTTTCGGGCGGGTCGCTGACGAAGCGGTAAATACAGGATTTGGCAATTTCGTGTACGAAAAAGGCGCGATGGGCAATCTCCTGGCTGGACAAGCCAGGGCAGATCTCCTCAATGTAATTGCGGGTAAAGCGGATTATCAGATTCTCGTAGGTAATGGGGTGAGATGTCAGCTGGAGATGTGGCACCTGGCCCGGCATCACCAGGAACACCAGCTCATGGCGGCGCACGAAGTCCAGGTGGCGACGCAGTACGGTGCTCACGCCTTGGCGAGCGGGCAAGTCGAGTATCCGCACATAAAGATCTTTCATGATGGCGGTCATCTCGGCACCGGCGTCCTCGAAAAGCGCCAGATAAATAGCGTCCCTTCCCGAGAAATACTGATAGAGCGAACCCTTGCCAATCCCCGCCTGCTCGGCGATCTGGGTAATGGTAATGTCGGCGAATCCCTGCTTGTCGGCGAGTTTCAGCACGGCCGTCTTGATGCCTTCAACCGTGGCGATGGCCCGTTGCTGACGGGGCGCCTTGCGCACCTCGTGGGCTGCTGAAGTCTGTTTTTTGCGAGTCGGCATAGATATCTCCAAATGCGACCAAAACATGAAAACAATATGACTTTAATCTGAAAATTGCCCGTTATAAAGTCCGTATCGCATCGATAATGAAAAGAGGTACGAACCATGACGTCGATCTTGCCTGAAGGTATCCAGGAGCGTCTGCTCGCCAATCTGCGGAGTAGGACCAAAAGCACGAGTGAACAGATTCAGCGCCGACAGGTGTCAGACTACACGAATACCGCACGCTACGAGGCGGAGGTGAGTTCACTGTTCGAGCGGCTTCCCATCGTCGTGGCGCATTCCTCACAGTTGGCGAAACCTGGGGATTTCGTGCGCTATGACAGGCTGGGCGTGCCCTTAATCATAAGCCGGACCGAGAAGGGAGATGTTGCGGCGTTCCGTAATATTTGCAGCCATCGGGGTGCTACGGTGGAGAATCATAGCAGCGGCAATCGTCACAATTTTTTATGCCCTTATCATCATTGGACCTTCGGTCTCGATGGCACCTTGAAGCATGTGCCTGACGAAACATCCTTCGATTCCGAGGAGTTTCGTCAACTGGGGCTGCGCCCCGTAGCCGTTGCAGAAAAATATGGGTTGATATTCGTGCGTCTCAGTGATGGTCCGGCTATCGATGTGGACGCCTTTCTGGGAGACATGGCTCCTGAACTGGAAAGCCTTAAACTTGATCAGCATCAATTTTTCGCCGATCGCGATACCCATCTGAAATGCAACTGGAAAGTCATGATGGAGGGTTCGCTGGAGGTATATCACTTTAAGTTTCTTCATGCGAAGAGTGCTGCCAGCCAGTTCCTGCCGATGACCGCAATCTTCGACAATTATTTTCCGCACCAACGGCATGCTATGCCTCGCAGAGATTTCCCCGAGCGTATGGAGCAAGGCAACGATCCCCGTCGTGCAGTGTTGCCAAATTACTACATATTTCCCAATACGGTGCTTACACTGCCACATGATCATATGACCCTGACCCAAGTCTATCCGGCGGGAATCGGTGATTGTGTTTTCTACAACTCTCTTCTGACACTCGACAAGCCTGATGAGAAAAAAAATAGAGCGTACTGGCAGCGTGCTTTGGATTATACCCAGGCCGTAAACCAGGAGGATTTCGAAGCGGTGGAGTCCATCCAGCGGTCTTATGCATATATGGATGGGGGAGAGTCCGTCATCCATGGAAAGTTTGAGCTTGGAATTACCCGCTTTCACGATGCGTGTGACAAGATTATTTCCGGTTACGAGGGGTCCTTCGGACGGAGGGAGCTTGACACTTGATGATCATCTTGGCTGGGAAATTCTTCTTCAGGAGAAGGCCAGGGCAATCCCACTATGTGAATGAAATTGGCAACAGAGTGAGGCTTCGCCCATTCAAACATGGCGCGATTGCCCTGAGGAGAAGGCAATACTACCTTGCAGGTTGCAGTAAGAACTGATAGTCATAACAGAGTTGGAACGTTACGGCAGAAGGGGTTTTGTCTCAGGTAGCAGTTCAGGATGCCAGCTATATTTGTGGAGAAACTACTCGCCTATGGGGTTGCACCCTTCACGCTGGTCCTGCGAGTCAGGCATTACCTGTGTCTTCTGTCAGGTGGTTCGCGATGATCGTTGATAGGGTGTCGATGAAAAATTTGTCGGACATATTTTCGGGTATTTCATTGACAAATCCGTAAATGCAGGATTTGGCAATTTTGTGAATGAAAAAGGCCTTGTGAAGAGCTTCCTGTTTCGATAAATGGGGGCATACTTCTTCTATGTAACCGCGGACGAAGCGGGCAGTAAGGTTCCCGTAAGTAATGGGGTGACGTGCAAGGTCAAGTTCGGGGACTTCAATGGGCATAACCAGCAACACCAGCCTGTTGCTTCGTGCAAGCTCCAGCTGGCAGCGAAGGACCAGGCTCACACCGTCCTTGACGGGAAGATCAAGAATGCGGACGTAAAGGTCTTTCATCGCCGCAGTCCATGTGGCGCTGGCGTCCTCATAAAGTGACAGATAGATCGCGTCACGATTGGAATAATACTGATAAAAAGAACCTTTACTTACACCCGCCCTTTCCGTGATCTCGGCTATGGTGATGTCGGAAAATCCTTTCTTTGACGCGATGTCCAGAGTGGCCATTTTAATACTTTCCGCCGTCATTTTTGCCCGCTGCTGACGTGGCGATCTTCTTGCATCCGACCCGGTTTCCGCCTTCTTTGTTTTAAGAGACATAAGGTTTCCAGAAATGTGACCAAAACATAACTCTAACACGACTTTAATCTAACTAAATGGGGCTGTAAAGTCCTGAAAAAGCGAGTGAGAAAGCGAGGGGAGAGCTCCTCAGTTTCCATCACAGGTCGTTATAAGAAGAAGATTTTATCGCTTGTTCATCGGCAGAAAGTTCGGGTTCATCGAGGTGTTATGAAATGACAATACCAGTCTTGTCTTTCCGATATCGCAGTTTCTGTCCTGATTTGAATGACTCGTATCTTTATCGTTGTGTTGCCTGTCTGGCTAGGATGATTTGATGAGAATGTCAATCTATGGTGAGGCGCTGGAGCTTTATCGAAAGAAAGTAGGAAAATTTTTTGCTGGTTACGGCGATGAGAGACTCCCCATTCTGGAAACAACGGGAATCGACCGCGATTTCTGGCGCGCAGCCGGGAGTGCGGGGGTTCTTGGAAGCGTCATCCCTAAAGAATACGGTGGACCAGGTGCAGATCCGGTCGCGGCAGTCGTGCTGTCCGAGGAAACCGGACGCTGGATCGGTGGCGCGACTATCGGAGCAACCCTGAGCGGTGACCTGGGTACTGGCTTTCTTCTCAATCATGGCACGGAGGAGCAAAAGCGCAGTTGGTTTCCGGGGATATTGAAAGGGGAGGTCATTCAGGCCATGGCGCTGACAGAGTCCCATGCGGGCAGCGATGCCGCTGCGATATCGGCAAGCGCGCAACGTGATGACGATCATTACGTGCTCAATGGCTGCAAGAGCCTGGTGATGAACGGCATGCTGGCGGATTTGTTTTACATGGTAGTGAAGACAAATCCGGCGAAGAAGGGCCGAGGCATGAGCATGATTATCGTGCCAGGCTCCGCGGAGGGGTTGTCGCGGCGCCGGGTCGTGACCATGGGCTTCAAGGGCGGTGATACCGCGGAAGTGACCATGACCGATGTCCGCGTTCCTGCAGCCAATCTGCTGGGGCGGGAGGGTGAAGCTCTCGCCATGTTCCAGCATGCCATGGCGCTGGATCGCATGCAGATTGCCGCCCGCTCACTGGGTACAGCGACGGCGGCATTCGAGACCACCTTGGCTTATTGCCGCGAGCGCAGGATGTTCGGCCAACGCCTTATCGATTTTCAGAACACTCAATTTACCTTGGCGCAGATAGAGACGGAGCTTGCCGTCAGCCGCCATTTTCTTGACGCGTTGGTGATGAAATTTAGAGAGGGAACATTCAACGACGATGATGGCGCAATGGTCAAGATATGGCTGCCGGAAATGGAGGGCAGAGTATTGGACGCCTGCATTCAGCTTTGGGGTGGCAGCGGCTTCGTTGATGATAACCCCATTTCCCGTATGTACACAGGAGCGCGGCCGCAAAGGGTGTATGCCGGAGCGACGGAGCTGATGAAGTCATTGATTGGCAGAAAATATCTCCTATAGCACAGGTATTGGCAAGGAAGTATTCGTAAGACGTCTTCCGGAATAACCCATTTTTACAACTAGAAAATAACACTCGAGGAAAGTTCTATGAAGCTAGAAAGGAAAATGCTCACAATGTTGCTGTCGACAGCCATGCTGATGGTTGCCAACGCCGCCGACGTTATTGCCCAGCAAAGTTCACAACAGGGGTTGCAGGGAATCGATGAAATTATCGTAACCGCCCAGAGGAGAGCCGAGCGCCTTCAAGACGTTCCCGTCTCCGTGTCCATCGTAACGGGGGAGACGTTGGACAAACAAGCCATCTACTCTCTGGCGGACTTGAGCGCCCGTCAACCGAACCTGAAGATCGTCGGAGGATCGTCGGCAGATCAGTTGCATATTCGCGGTACCGGCTCGGGATTCAATGGTGGTTTTGAACAGTCGGTGGCCACCTTCGTCGACGGTGTTTATCGAAGCCGTGCCTGGTCATCGCGCATTGCCATGTTCGATACCGAAAGGGTGGAAGTTCTAAAGGGGCCGCAGACGCTGTTTTTTGGCGCGAACGCCATTGCCGGAGCACTCAGCATCACGAGCCGCCGCCCGGGTGATGTACCAGAAGGCAATATATCGGCGCTGTATTCACCAAACGATGGGGAACGCAAGCTGGAGGGCGCAGTGACACAACCGTTGTCCGATAATTTCAGTGTGCGCCTGGCGGGCCGTTACTACGGTATGGATGGTTACAGCGACAATGATCGTGATGGCGATGGCCCGAATCTCGACAATCAGCAGGGGCGTGTGTCTTTTGTCTGGACACCTTCGGACAGCGTGGAAATCTATGCTCGGTACGACAAGGGAAGAATGCGCGATAAAGGGCTTATGAACTATGAAATCGTCGGTTGTCCACCAAGACAGGGTTCGCCATTGCAGCCAGGTGCTGGCCCTCTGCCTCCTCATGGTTTGTGCGCTGCCTCACTCAACCAGTTCGGGGATATCGAGGACGATCTGAATGGCCGCTCCGACGGCGGCTTTTCGGGTCGTTTCTTTCTGGATCTCGACGAAACACTGGTCAGTGCGCGTATCAGCCTGCCCGGAGCGGATTTGACGTTATCCACCGCCTACTTTGGCCAAGAGTCCGAAACAATAGCGGATACCCTCCCTTATCCCGGTCTATCTCCTATTGGCACGCGATCCTGGTTGCCTGTGAATGCCGGCGAAACCTTTGAGCAGTTGAGCCAGGAAATACGCCTCGAATCGACCACCGACGGCAAGTTGCAATACATGGTCGGGGCCTATTTCGAGAAAGGCAATCTCGATACGGACACATATATTGGCATTCACTATGCCCCCTTGTGGCAGTTTTCCGGGGGCTATTACACGCAGCCGACGCCAGTGACTCAGAACTACAAATTGCATCAGGATACCTTGACCTATTCCGCATTCGGCTCCCTGAGTTACGACCTGAGCGAAAAGATTACGCTTTCCGGCGGCCTGCGCTACACCAGGGTCGAGAAGGAGGTGGAGCGCGAGACGCTGCTGGGAACCTCCGATCCGCTGTATCCGACAGAAGGGAATTTCGTTCCCGCCCCTGAAGCAGTGCAAACGGTACTCGCCCAGGTGTCAGGGATGAACCGGGCGCCATTCGAGAACCCGAAAAGAAACGATGGCGAGTGGATGCCGAGTGTCAAAATCCAATATACCTTTTCCTTTGATGCGATGATGTACGCGTCGTATACGAAAGGTTTCAAAGCGGGTGGCTTTTCCTATGCTGGCAATGACCGCTTCGAGCCCGAATACGTTGACGCTTATGAAGTGGGCTTTAAGGCGAGTTGGCTGGATCGCCGCCTGATCACCAATCTCGCACTGTTTCGCAGTGAGTACGAGGATCTTCAAGAAGCGCAAAATATACAAGTCGGGGGCGGTGTCGCCATTCTGCAAATAGCGAATGCCGCCGAATCGCGGGCGCAGGGTGTGGAATTCGAGGCAACAGCCCTGTTGAGTGACAATTGGCGCTTGACCACCAACGTCGCCTGGTTGGAGTCGGAATACATCAGCTATGAAAATGCCACCTGCAATCCTTTGCAGCAAGCAGTGGTGCCTGTGGGGTGCGTACAGGACCTGTCTGGCGAGATGCGCCCTTACGCGGCGGATTGGTCGGGCAGTGTTGGCCTCGACTACAGCGTGCCGGTGGGCGATACCATGCAGTTCAGCGCCCAGGCGCTGCTCTATTTCACGAGCGGGTTCTACATGCAGGCCAGCCAGGGCGATCACGTATGGCAACCGGGATATGGCAAGACCGATCTGCGTCTTGCGCTCGGTTCCCTGGACGAGCGCTGGGAGTTGGCGTTGATAGGCAAGAATATTTTTGACAAGCAAACAGCGTCCTATCTGAACTATACGGCGAGCTCCTTCGGCACGGCGTCGGCGATAGTGGATAGGCCGAGTTCTGTTGCTGTGCAAGTGAACTGGAATTTCTGAAAATTGCTATACATATTCCGATGAGAACACGAATAGCGATGACTGTCGCAATACACAGAACAGAAGGTGATTGTTAATGATAGATGCAAGTCACGATGCTAACCATTATCCGGAGGATGAATCGGATGTCGGTTTTCAAGAGAGTTGGGCCCTGACGTGGTTGGACCCGGTATCCCGTATTGCCGGTTGGCACCATTTTGGAATGCAAAGAGTTAGCGGCATCACAGATGTCAATAGTTACATTTCACAGGCGGGGCATATTCTGGGAAGGCATGTGGATCTTACCATGCCAATGCCGGATGGAGATTTTACCCGGCTCGATCTGGGTTCCATTCAGATCGAATCCCTCGAACCGTTAAAAAAACATGCTGTGACTATCGAGCACGGTCGTGCACGGGTGAACCTTGTGATGGAGGCCTTTGTCGGTCCCTTTTTCAGAGGGCATAGGGAGGCGCCATCCCATTGGGAAAGCTTCGGAGAGGTAACAGGCACTGCGGCGATCGACGGCAGAATAATCCCCTTGAAAGGGCTGGCGTTCCAGGACAGATCCTGGGGGTCGCGTAATCTGGGGAGCCTTGTGGCCTGTCGTCTTGTGACGGCTATTTTTGGGGCGGATCTTATTTTTCGTATTTTTGAGATGACTTACGCCAATGACAGACAGGTGCATGGACTGGTGATCGACAATGGTGTCCATCATGAGATAGCTCATGCTGAGCTGGTTGCGGGCATGGCTGGAGATGCATTGAACATTTCAGACATTGCCGCGAGGTTGTGGACGGTGGATGCGCGAGGTTATCTCCTTAGTGGCACATCTCTGGACAACGATATCCAGGAAAATCGTGACGGCAAAGTCAGCATTCAGGGTAATTTTATCTACGAGTGTGGAGGCAGGCAGGGCGTCGGGTTCGTCGTGGATCTCAGGGGCATGACAGAGGAACACAGAAACTGGATTGAAAATAGATATATCGATAACCCCGGATTTAATGGAACGTAAACATTTCGGACGAATACCCGAATAATACCGTATTTTTCGCAGGTGCCGTGATTGAGTGTATGTTTGTTGAGGAGAACATGAATGAGTGATTTTTTTGAGGAAGGCCTGCAAAGCACAAGAGCTGTACTGGAAGACTGGTTTGCACGTCAGATGCCTGAGGCAAAAGATGTCAGAGTGGAGAAGATCGACAGACTGGCGGGGGGCTCGCATGAGCTCCTGGATGTAATGTTGGGCTGGCGGGCCGAGGGTGTGTCGCATCACGCACCTGTAATGGTGCGTTTCGATCCGGTCCGATTTCGCAAACGGAGATCCTCCAATCTTTTTCGGGAATTTGAGATCCAGTCCATCCTGGGGAAACGCGGTGATGTTCCCGTTCCCGAGGTGTTGTGGATCGAAAAGGATGAACAGCTTCTGGGGGCTTCATTCTATGCAATGCGTAAAATCGAGGGGCGGGTACCTTCGGACAGGCCGGGTTATCGTCAGGTGGGTTGGGTGGTCGACTTGGACAGAGAGGAACGCAAGGCGCTGTGGGAGAGCGCTGTTTCAACCTTGGCGAAACTTCACACAGTGCCGGTAAGTGAGCTTGGTTCCCTTCGGTTTGACCCGGGTGACACAGATGATTTTGGTCAGCATGTCAGCAATCAACGGGAGAATTACCTGTGGGCGACCGACGGGATGGCGAACCCGACAGTCGATGGCGCCTGGGACTGGCTGCTGACCAACTTGCCCGCCAACCGGCCGCAAGGGATTACCTGGGGAGATGCACGTTATGGGAACATGATGTTCGATGGGGTTACCTGCTGCGCAGTTCTGGATTGGGAAGATGTCTCGCTGGGTGGTCCATTATTCGATCTGGGCAGATGGTGCTTATCGGAGAAACTCAATGACGTGTGGGGGCATCCCCGCTTGGAGGGGATGGGCAATCGTGAGGAAACCCTTGCTCTATGGGAAGAACACAGCGGTTTGAGTAGTGCGGACGTGCGTTGGTATGAGCTCTTTACGGCCTGCTTTGCCGCAGGATTGACGGCACGGATCGCACAGGTGCAGTCTCAGAGCACGGATGCGCCAAAGGCACCACCGGGCTTTACCGGGTCGGTGTTGGATGACATCATTCGGGATTGGATGGACACTATGTGAACATGTGCTTCAGTCGAGCAAGAGGTCCCAAACTGAGCGTATAAATCAGAGATAGTATCCTGGCTGTTTGTGTCATGCATGGGAATGCATGGGACGGTACTGTCAGTGCAACGTCAAGAGAATAATGAGGCAGAACAGATGAGATTAGACGTCATCAACGGCCTTGCCGAGCAAATGGTCGCCCGGCATGAAAAAAGGGAAACCAGCCCCGAGCAGCGGGCACCGCTTGAAATCGATCTCGAGCACTACCGGAGCCAGAAGCAGTTCGAGGCAGAGCGGCGGTTTTTTCATGAGACGCCGCTCATGATGGGGTTTTCCGTGGACCTGCCGGAAGTTGGCAGCATCAAGACCAACGATTTTCTCGATACCCCCGTCCTTCTGGTGCGCACCGCGGCCAATACTGTCAAGGCTTTTGCGAACATGTGTCGCCACCGTGGCGCGCGCCTGGTGGACAGCGCGGATTGCCGTAAAAAGCATCGCAACCTGACCTGCCCGTATCACGGCTGGGTTTATGGAATGGACGGCACGTTGAAGAGTGTCGAAAAGGAATATCTTTTTGGGCAGTTCGATAAAAGTACCAGAGGCCTGATCGAATTACCCTGTGAGGAGCGCCACGGCATGATATTCGTGAGACTGGCTCCTGGAGAACATATTTCTGTCGATGCGCATCTGGGAGCGGATTTGGCGGCGGAGCTGTCTACCTGGGACTTTTCCCGGTTACATTTCGTCGATAGTACTGTCATCGACACGCCCTCCAACTGGAAAGTGCAGGCGGATACCTTCTTTGAAAACTACCACGTCGAATCCCTGCATAAAAATACCATCGGTGGCCTGGCTCTTTCGGGCTGGGAAATGGTGGAGTCGTATGGGCGCCATCAGAGAATGCTGTTTGCGCAACGGTCGATAAGGGAATTTCCCGCTCAGCCGCCCACAGAGCAGAACGGACACAAGTATCTGAGCTTTGTGTACCATATATTCCCCAATATCTTTATTGTCTATGGATATCTGTGGGTACAGTATTTCGAGATCTATCCCGGCAGAACGATTGCCGAGCAGAAAACCCGCTTCAGCCTGTATGGGCGCAGGCCCATGTTGACCGAGGAGCACCGGGAAAAGGGAAAACAATATTTTCAGCTCAATATGGACTTCGTGCCGACGGAGGACTACCTGATGGGGCAGCAGGTTACCCGGTCGATTCTGTCGGGAGCCGAGGCATCGCATCTGTTCGGCCATGCGGAAAAGGCCCTGGTGCATTTTCACAAAGGGGTGCGCGAGGCCGTGGGGCTGGATCCCGATGGCTTGTTTGCCGCACCCATTGCGGAAAAACCGCCTTAATCACCTCACTGCCCACGGTGAAAGCGCGATATCTCATTCGGCGGAGCTGTGTACGAGAACTTAAGCCTCATATCTGTATACAATGTGGATATTCATAAGATATGCAGATCCAGGAGGAGGCTATGCAAACCCACGCTGTCGGCCACGACATCAATTTTTCCACGCTCGCCTTGCAGGGCGACAAAACATTGTCCGAAATCAATCAGTTGCGAGATGCCGATCCAGTTTACTGGAGTGAGCAGTCGCAGTGCTGGCTGATCACCGGCCATGCCGAGGTGACGGAAGGCTTCGCCGGGCACCTGCCGCTGTCCAGTACGCACATTCCCTTGTCCCTGTACCGGGTGATTCCCCAGGGAGAGCTGGAGGCGCGTCTGCCAAATGCTGTTAAATACATGTCGCAGATCATCACCAATATGGACGGAGAAGTTCATGCGCGGCTGCGCAAGTTGATGATCAGGGCCTTTCATCCCAAGCTGATCGAAGGCTTGCGGCCCTTCGTGCGCCAACGTGTGGCGGAGTTGCTCGACAACGCACAACGGCTCGGCGAGATCGAATTTCACGAGGGTATCGCCCGCATGTTGCCGGGCTCGGTGATTTTGAAGTTGCTCGGCATGGACCAGTCCTATCTGCCACGTCTCAAGGGCTGGGCCGACGGGGTCACCGGGGCGTTGACGGCACTTGGCCCGGATGTGGCACTGCTGGATCAACTGGAAGTGGTGGTTACCGACATGTTGCAGGTATTCGGCGAGGAAATTGCCAAGCGGCGGGAAAACCCCGGCGCGGATTTCATTTCCTATCTGCTGGAGGCGCGCGAGGAGGGTGATCGCCTCAACGATGACGAGATGCTCGCCGCCTTGATCATGGTGATCATCGCTGGCCACGACACCACCAGCAATTCCCTCACCTTGGGCGTGCGAGCGCTGGCGCAGCATCCGGACGCATGGGAGGCCTGGCACCGAACACCGGAGCGCAAGGTTGATTACGCGGTGGAACTGATGCGCTACATGGCCATGTCCACCTGTATTCCCCGAATCGTGGCGGAGGATTTCGAGTGGCACGGGCGTCACCTCAAGGCGGGCCAGGTTCTGATGCTGGTGATTGCCGGAGGCAATCGCGATCCTTCGGAATACAGCGATCCGGAGGTGCTGGATTTCGCCAGGCGCAATGACCGTGCATTGACCTTTGGCCCGGGACTGCACCATTGCATCGGACATCTGCTTGCCAAACTTCAGCTCAGCGAGTTCTTCACCGCGCTGGTGGAGCGCTTCGAGCGCGTGGAAATCGTCGAGGAGCCCGAGTTCCTGCCGGCCATCGTGTTTCGCACCGTTGCTGGCCTGCAAACGCGCTTTCATCCCCGTTGATGATTACCAGGGCCTGTTATCTTGTCGCTTCGAGGAACTCGCGCAGGCACGTGGCAATGAGGACCTGCAGCCGGGAAATAGTTGACCAGGATACTATTTCTGCGGCTAAATGGGGCGCTTCGGAAAACAGGCGGGTGCACTCGAGCAAAGCTCATGTGCGCTCGTGATAATCAAATTTATTTCGTAGAATCAACCAGATAGATAGGAGTAGGACAATCTCATGTCAACGTATACCCCAGAACACGAAATGTTCCGTGAAACCGTACGCCGTTTCATTGAGAAAGAAATGGAGCCCAACCTGAAGAAGTGGGACGAGCAGGGCTATGTCGATCGCGACGTGTGGTACAAGGCGGCGGATGCGGGGCTTCTGGGTCTGTTCATCCCCGAGGAATACGGCGGCCCTGGCGCCGATCCGCTCTACAACGTCATCGTCTCCGAAGAACTGGGCCACTACCCCTGCGGGGCCAGCGTGGGCGCTTCCTTCACCAGTGATATCGCCACCCACCTGATGGTGCATTTCGGCACCGAGGCGCAGAAAAAGGAGTGGTTCCCGAAAATTCTCAGCGGCCATGCGGTGCAGTGTCTGGCACTGACCGAGCCCGGTGCCGGCAGTGATATTTCCGGCCTGGTTACCCGTGCAAGAAAAGACGGCGACGGCTTTGTCCTCAACGGTAACAAAACCTATATCAGCAACGGCAACATCGCCGATCTGATGTACGTGGTGGCCAAGACCGACGATTGCACCGGCGCCAACGACATGACCATTTTCGTGGTCGACGCCAAAAAAGAGGGCGTCAGCTCGCGTGGTCTGAAAACCATGGGCGCACCCCTCTATCCGGTGGGCGAAATCTTTTTCGACAATGTACGCCTGTCGCGCGATGACATTCTCGGTGAGGAGGGCAAGGGCTTCAAAGTGCTGTTCTCCACCTTCGCACAGGATCGCATTCAGATTGCCGCGCGCTCCCTGGCCGCCGCGGAGCTGGCTTTCGAGCTCACTGTGGATTTCGTCAAGAACCGCAAGATCGGCAACAAAACCGTGTTCGATTTCCAGAACACCCAATTCAAGCTGGCGGAAATGAAAACCGAGCTCACCGTCGGTCGCGATTTCCTCAACGCCTGTCTGAAGCGTTTTGTGGAAGGCTCTTTCGACCTTGCCACCGCGGCCATGGCCAAGATCTGGCTGTGTGAACTCGAACAGCGCGTCGCCCACGAATGTGTTCAGTTGCACGGCGGTGCGGGTTATATGGATGAATACGTCATCTCACGTATTTATACCAACGCACGGCTGCAGACCATCTACGCGGGCACCTCTGAACTGCAAAAAGTGGCCATCGCCCGTACGATTTAAGCTATAAGCCGTAAGCTCTAAGTTGAATGGGCGCGGTTTGGGGGCAGTTTCCGGATAGTGAAGCGTCTTGCTTACAGCTTATAACATACGGCCACACAGGAGAAAAAAATGAGTAAAGCCTTTAAAAAATTCGATCTCACCGGCAAGACCGCATTCGTCACCGGCGGCGGCACCGGCCTGGGCTACTGCATGGCGCGCGGCCTCGCCCTGTCTGGCGCCAAGGTCATGATCGCCGCGCGCCGCGAAGATGTCCTCAAGGACGCCGCCGCAAGATTGACGGAAGAGGCAGAGGGCAACGAGGTTCTCTACACACCCATCGATCTGAAAGACAATGTCGCTCTTGGCAAGACGGCACAAGACGTGGTTGCGCAGCTGGGTGGCGTCGATATCTTCGTCGGCAACGCGGGCGGCGAGGGCAAGGCCATGGTGTGGGAAGATCAGGAGGATATTCTGGCGAACCTCATCCAGGTCAACTTTGCCGCCAACGTCACGCTGGTGAAGCATTTCGTGCCACACATGAAGGACAAGCAGTGGGGCCGGGTCATTTTCAGTTCGTCGGAATCTTCCATTCGCGGCGTCGCCGGGGGCCAGTCCATGTACGGCGCCAGCAAGGGAGCGCTGAACAGCTACACCAAGATGGCGGCGATGGAACTGGGCCACGATGGCATCACGGTCAACAGCCTCATCATCGGTTTCTTCCTCACCGACATGATGAAGAGCAACGTCATCGAGCGCATGGACCAGCTCAAGGGGCCGGGCGCCGGCGCCGCCATGGCCAAGGATTTCGCCAGCAATACCGCGCTGGGCCGCCTCGGCGATCCCGCGGAAATCGAGGGCCTGGTGCAATTGCTCGCCAGCGATGCAGGTAGCTTCATCACCGGCTCGGAAGTGCTGATCGATGGCGGTACCTCGATCATGATGCGCCCCAAACCTGTGCAGTAGTGGTTTCGCAGTGCTATCGTAAAAAAGCCCCTGAAAAGGGGCTTTTTTGTATTGCCTGGCGCTGAGGCTTGTGGATAGTGGTATCTGAGAGCCTGTTGCAGGAGCCTGCCTGCAGGCGACATTCGGTAGGGGTCGCCTGCAGGCAGGCTCCTACAGGGCACATCCATAGCGTTATTTGGCGTTTCACGCAAGCACGGAATGGCCCGCGTATTGTTGGGGCTACCTGTACCACGGCGCGTGGTCGGTGTGATGTCATCGCCATAGGCACTTACATGAAACCTGCGACTTGAAGCGTGAAACTCAGAGGCAGCAAAAGATCGTGAACCAGCTCTGAAAAGAACGGCAACTATTTCGATTTAATTTAATATGAAAGGGGATATGGAAAATGAGTAAGTTGCAAAATAAATTCGACCTGAGCGGCAAAACCGCGTTCGTCACCGGCGGCGGTACCGGGCTCGGCTACATGATGGCAAGGGGCCTTGCGCGCAATGGCGCCAAAGTGATGATCGCGGGGCGTCGGGCCTCGGTTCTGGAGGAGGCCGCGGCGCGGATGTCCGCAGAAGCGGATGGCAATCCAGTGCTCTGTTGTGCCATGGACCTGGGCGATGCCGCCAGCATCGACAGCGCCGCGCAAACAGCTATCGAAACCCTGGGTGGGGTCGATATTCTTGTTGGCAACGCCGCGCAGGAAGACAAAGCCATGGTGTGGCACGATCAGCGGGCACTGATTGACCAGCTCATGGCGGTCAACTTCACCGCCAACGTCGCTCTCGTGACGGCTTTCAGTCCCCACATGCGCAATCAGAAGTGGGGGCGCATCATCTTCAGCTCTTCCTGCTCATCCATTCTCGGCGTGCCGGACGGCATGTCCATCTACTCCGCCACCAAGGGTGCGCTTACCGCCTATGCGAAGTGTGCCGCAGTGGAATTGGCCCACGACGGCATCACGGTCAACAGCATCATTCTCGGCACTTACCACACGGAAATGTTGCAGACCAATATTCTCGACAAAATGGATGCGCACTATGGCCCGGGCACAGGGCAGAAGTTCATCAATAACTTCGGTGCCAATGCCGCGCTCGGCCGCCTCGGCAGACCGGAGGAAATCGAAGGCCAGGTACAGTTGCTGGCCAGCGAAGCGGGAAGCTACATCACCGGCGCCTCGGTGACAGTGGACGGTGGTTTGTCCATCATGATGCGGCCGAATCCCCGCTCTTGAACTTCGCGACAGGAAGCTGAACCCATAGGGCCGGTTCCAATTGGGCCCTATGCGTCATGACGCTGAGAGCACCTGTAGGAGCCTGCCTGCAGGCGACCCCTACCGAATGCCGCCTGCAGGCAGGCTCCTACAGGGCAGGCCCCAGGACACCTCATGGTTCGGGGGGTTACCTCGGCGGTTACATGAAATTCAGGCAACAGTGCTGGATCACGAGATTATGAACAGGCGTTAAGAGTTTCGCAGTGGCCGGAAAAACGCCCGAATTTCGTCAACCAGCCGCTCGGGTTGCTCGAGCGCGGCAAAATGTCCGCCCCTGGGCATCTCGGTCCAGCGGGTGATGTTGAAATACTGTTCCGCCCAGCTGCGTGGCGGCTGGGTCAGCTCCTGTGGGAAAAGGGCACAGCCGGTGGGCACCGCGACATCCGGCGTGTTGGCCTTGTCGATCGTGCCTGCGGCAATGCCACGCAGGCGGGTGTGTTCGGTTTCGTAATACAGCCGCATCGATGACGTGATGGAACCGGTCGCCCAGTAGATCATGATGTTGGTGAGCAGGTCATCCTTGCTGAAGCAGCTTTCCACGTCGCCCTCGCAGTCGCTCCAGGCGCGGAATTTTTCCAGTATCCAGGCAGCGAGCCCTGCCGGTGAGTCGTTCAGGCCGTAACCCAGGGTCTGGGGCCGGGTACTCTGCTGGTCGAAATAGGCCATTTCCCCCGCCATGCGCTTCCTGAGAAGTGCAAGGCGCGCCTTGTCCGCGTCGCTGAGCGTCACTTCGGTGCCCTTCTTGGGGAGAAAAACCGGGACCATGTTGAGGTGGATGCCGACCGCATGCGCGGGGAAGAGATGTCCCATCCACATGCTGATGGTGGCGCCCCAGTCGCCGCCCTGGGCGCCATAGCGGTCATAGCCGAGTCGCGCCATCAGGCCGGCAAAGGTTTTGGCGACGGCAATGGCGTCGAAACCGGGCCGGGTGGGCGCTTGCGAAAATCCATAACCGGGAATGGAAGGGCACACCACATGAAAGGCGTCGTCGGCGCTGCCACCGTGGTTCTCGGGGTCGGTCAGTGGCGCGATGATCTTGTGAAACTCATAGATGGAGCCGGGCCAGCCGTGAGACAGCAGCAGGGGCAGGGCGTTTTCGTGCTTCGAGCGTTGGTGGATGAAGTGCAGGCGAATGCCGTCAACCTCTGTGCGGTAGTGGTTGAAGCGGTTGAGGCCATCCTCGGCCTTGCGCCAGTCGAAACGGTTTTGCCAGTAGTCCAGCAGTTCCCGCAGGTAGCCCAATTCCGTGCCGTAGTGCCAGCCGGCGTCGTTCAACTGGTCCGGCAGACGGGTCAGTTTCAGGCGCAGTTGCAGGTCGTCCAGCACCTGTTGGGGCACCTGGATACGGAAATCTTCGATGTTGTCTGCCATGGAGTTGCTGTCCTGTTTTGCGTTGCGACCGTGGAGTCGATCATACACAACATTGTGCGGAGTTATCAGTTGACAGTTGTCAGTTAACAGGAAAGCAGGAGCTTTTACTGACGACTGTGAACTGACACCCGTACAAGCCCCGGCAGATTTTATTTGACTGGGGTGTTAAAAACGGCGAGACTCTCCACATCCTGTAACCTTCGTGGAGTCGACATGATTCTGATAACAGCAGCAGGCGGCAATGTTGCCCGCCAGGTAATCCCGAAACTGGCCGAAGCCGGCATGCCCGTGCGCGGGCTCAGAGCCACCTCCGGCAGTGAACAGGCCTTGCTCGACCTGGGAGCGACCGAAGTGGTGATCGGTGACATTCGCAATCCAGAGGATATCCGTCGCGCCATGAAGGGCGTGAAGGCGGTGTTTCATGTCTGTCCCGGCGGGCTTGCCTACTGGGAGCGCGAGATCGGTTTTTCGGTCATCGACGCCGCCATCGCGGAAGGCGTGGAGCACGTGGTGATGAGCACTCTGCTGCATCCCATCATCACCGCCTTGCTCCAGCACGAGACCAAGCGCGACGTGGAAGAGCGCCTGGTATCCTCGCCGGTCAACTGGACCATTCTGCAGCCGTCGGACTACATGCAAACCCTGGTGCCGCCGTCCACCTTCACGACGGGTGAGCTGCCTATCTCCTACAGTATCGACACCCGTCAGACAGCGGTGGATCTCGCCGATGTCGCGGAAGTTGCCGTCAAGGTACTGCGTGAAGGGCGTCCCCATTATTTTGCGCGTTATGAGTTGTGCGGTTTGCCGCAAAGCTTCGACGGCCACGAACTGGCCGCCATTGCCAGCAAGGTCTGCGGTCGCGAAATAAAGCTGAAACCGGTTTCCGGCACGGAATACATGCGCATCTGGGCGAAGGAAGAGGGGCCTCCCATCGGTTCCGCGCATGGCCTCGAGGACAACGCCGAGGCACGGGATTTCGCTCGCAAGGTGCTCATCGCCATCAATGACTGGTACGGCAAACACGATTATGTGGGCAACCCCAATGTGCTGACCTGGCTGCTTGGCCGGCAACCCACCAGTGTCGAGCAGTACCTCACACGGCTTTATCAAAGCCAGAGTTAGCAGCTTGTAGGTTGGGCTGAGGAACGAAGCCCAACGGTTCCGGCATCAACGTGCCTCTCCCTTGTTGGGCTTCGTTCCTCAGCCCAACCTGCACGTAAATCCCACAAAATCGGATTTTCTCGTTCCCACGCTCTGCGTGGGAATGCAGTTTTTCACAATCGCGCATTTATTTAATTAGGGTATTAAGTTGATGCGGGTCAATTTTCACCGCTCTCCCTTGCGCTAACGTGGTTTCCTATACCATGTCGATCATCGTTTAGGCTTGGCGGAACATAAAAACTCCTATCGATCCTGCTGAGCGAGCCATGACCGCACCCCCACCGGAAGAGAGCGGACCCTGTACAATCAAAGTGAATTCCCACAGGGCCAGCCCCTCCCAGGTGGCTGGGCTTTTCAGGGCCCCGCAGCGGCGGCAGAAATCTTTGGCACGTACGCTGACTATGCTGTAATATCTGACCAATAGTCAGGTTATGAGCTGGCGGAGAGACGCTTGCCCGGGGTGAGTTCTCTACAGTCCGTATTCAAAAAAACAATCTAGAAACAGGGGGTTTGTCTTATGCGCGCAATGGTTTGCCATGAATTTGGCCCGCCCGAGGTTCTGCAGGTTGCGGAACTCGCGACGCCGGACGTGGGTGCCGGCCAGGTGTTGGTGGAAGTCCACGCGATCGGCGTGAATTTCACCGACGTACTTTGTGTGGCTGGCCGTTCCCAGCTGCGGCGCAAGTTTCCCTTTACGCCCGGCGTTGAAGCCGCCGGTGTAGTGCTTGCCGTCGGGGAAGGCGTTACCAAATTGCGCCCCGGTCAGCGGGTACTGGGTACCCGGCCCGATGGCTGCTATGCCGAAGAAGTGGTATTTCTCGAAAACGAATTGAGCGTCATTCCCGACAGCATGGATATGGTGTCGGCCGCCACGTTTTATATCGTTGCCTTTACCGCGGAATACGCTATCTGCCAGCGCGCAAAGCTGCAGGCGGGGGAAAATTTTCTGGTACTGGCCGCCGGCGGTGGCGTCGGGCTGGCATCCATCGATATCGGCAAGGCACTTGGCGCGAAAGTGGTGGCAGCTGCGTCGTCGCAGGATAAACTCGATCTCGCACTGGCGCGTGGCGCTGACGCAACGGTACTTTATCCGCGCGAAGTAGATAGCGTGGACGCACAGAAAACACTGCTGCGCGAATTTCTGCGCCACGCGGAAACAGATAAATCACAGGCCCCCACTGTTGGCGAAATCAGCACGGTACATGACAGCGCGGGCTACCAGGTCATCATCGATGGTGTCGGCGGCGGCTATGCCGAACCGGCGATGCGCGCGCTGGCCTGGCAGGGTCGATATCTGTCCGTCGGCTTTGCCGCGGGCGTGCCGAAGATTTCGCTCGGCCCCGTACTTTTCAAAGATGCCGACATCATGGGTATTCAACCCGTTGACGAGCATGTGCGCATGCCGGGTCTGGCACCGGAAAAAATGAAAAAATTGTTCGATTGGTTCGAGCAGGGCTACCTGCGTCCCCAGGTGACCGCCACCTATCCGATGGAAGATGCAGCCAAGGTGCTCAAGCTTTTCGCCGAACGCAAAATAAATGGTCGTGTGGTACTCACCACCAGCCGTCACACTAAGTGATCTGACAGGGAGCGCGATAGATGAACGCAAATACATTGTTCGACGACTGGAGACGCAACTCTCCTTTTTATAACGACAGCCACGAAGAACTCGCCCAGACCTTGCGCAAGTTCATCGACAAAGAGGCCAACCCCTATGTGGAGCAATGGGAAGAGGCGGGCATCGTGCCCCTCGAATTCCATCGCAAGGCAGCCGAGGTCGGTTTGTTGGGCATTGGTTTTCCCGAGGAGTTCGGCGGGATTTCAGAGGGGATCGATCCCTTTCACCGCCACATCGTGGTGGAAGAACTGGCCAAGACCGGTGCCGGCGGTATCGGCGCGGGGCTGATGACCCATTATGTCGCGCTGCCGCCGATTCTCTCCAAGGGCCATCCGGAGGTGCGCGAACGCATCGCCCGTGAGGTGCTGGCGGGAGAAAAAATTCTCGCCATCGGCGCCACCGAACCTTCCGGTGGTTCCGATCTGGCGCAACTGAAAACCCGTGCCGAGCGCAAGGGTGATCACTATGTGGTGAATGGCTCGAAAACCTTCATCACCAACGGTATGCGCGCCGATTACGTCATGACTGCGGTGCGTACCGGCGGCCCAGGCATGAACGGTATTTCCATGCTGCTTATCGAAACGGATCGCAAGGGCTTTGCTCGCACGCCGCTGAAAAAGCAAGGCTGGCACTCATCCGACACCGCAACACTTTATTTCGATAACGTGGAAGTCCCGGTGGAAAACCTGATTGGTGAGGAAGACAACGGTTTTCGTCACGTGGTCAAGAATTTCAATGGTGAGCGCCTTCAGGCCGCGCAGCAGTGCACCTCTTTCGCGCGAGTCTGTCTCGATGAAGCGGTGCGCTGGGCCAAGCAGCGCGAGACCTTCGGCAAGCGCCTCGGTGAACACCAGGTGATCCGCAGCAAGCTCGCCGATATGACGCGCCAGATCAACACCACCCAGGCCTGGATCGATCTCTGCACCTGGCAGTACCAGAAAGGCGAATACTCCGCGGCGGATTTTGCTCTGCTGAAAGCGCAGGCTACTCTCATGTTTGAAAAAGTCGCTCGTGAAGCGGCGCAAGTCCTTGGCGGCGCTTCCTATCTCATCGGCTCCGATGTGGAGCGTATCAACCGTGAAGTGCGCGTTGTGGCAGTGGGTGGCGGCTCCGAGGAAATCCTCTTCGACCTGGCCGGCAGACAGCTGGGATACGCAAACGCGGAATAAGTGACAAACGAACAGGCCACCGAGCGTCCCCGCCGAGCAGGTGGGGGCGTCTTCATCTTGATATCGATATCTTTACCCGCAAACGTTGAATCGACCGCTTCAGGACAAACCTGGAGTAGAGTCCTGTGCCTGCGACGTCTCCAGCCTTGGCCGAGAGTGGTCAATTATCGTGAGTGACTTGCGGCTTCTCCCCGGTAAGCAAACGCTAAAAATATTTCCTTTCTTTTCAGTCGGTTATAGTTCTTTGAGAAGTTCGACTCCGATTTTACGATTTTTACGTCAATAATTACGTTTAGAAAATATTCCTCTTTGTGCAGAGTCAGAAATTCGGGCTACGGCTTATAGCTCTCTCCGCCTCACACAGTCTTCCGACTACTGTGCAACCACTACTGGCCACATGGAGAGCATCATGCAATCTGTGAACCCATTCGACGCTATCCGGGACTCCGAACTGATCGCGGCAGCTCCTCCTCTCATCGCCTGGAAGCTTGGCGCTGTGAACAGCTCGGAAGAGGTAGCGTCCTTCATGTATCACGGTGGTCCCACATCTCCTACGGCATCCGTTGCGAAACCGGGTAGCCCGGATCCCCGCCCCGATCGCAAATACTGGGTTTACGTCAAAGCTGAAATGCGAACCTTTCTTTGTAGCGACGAAGCGCGCTACAAGGAGCTCTGGGTAAAGATTCATGCGCTGAAGGACAAGTCCGGCACGGCAATTGTCGGATTGATTGCTACCTATCTCGCGTCAACCCTGGGAGCAGCCGCGACGCTGCTGACGGGATTCGTAGCCGTGTGCCTGTACGCCTTTATCAAGATCGGCAAGGAAGCCTACTGCCGCTTTAGCGACGATGATGGCGGGTAAATTTATGCTACAAACCTGACTATTGATTCCCGCTGCATACCGTAGGGGCAATTCATGAATTGCCCCTGCAAGCGCAGGAAAAACAGTCAGGTTTGTAGCTTACATTTCTGAGCCCTGTGTGAGCCGGAGTACGGGAAGAACTGCGGTCTTTCAGCGTTCAACTTAGAGCTTACAGCTTATGGCTTACCTACAGCGCCTGAACCTTTCCAATAAATCAGGGCTGTTGTCCCACACCCGTGTCGCCTCGGCCAGATATTCCGGCTTGCCGGCGGACCAGCACTCTCCCCACAGGGAAGCGCCGCCGTCGATTTGCAGGTCGTGGCCGTTGATGAAATTTGCGGCGGGCGAGCCGAGAAACAGGCAGTTCTCGGCGATGTCCCAGCAGGTGCCTACCTTGCGCATGGGATTGCCGTTGGCGTAGGTCTCGCGCTCCTTGTCTCCCCAGATTTCCGTTTCGATGGAGCCGGGGGACAGGCAGTTGACGCGGATGCCGTACTGCGCCCACTCGACCGCCGCGTGACGGCTGAACGCGATCACGCCACTGCGGGATGCCACCGAGTGGGACAGATTGTGCACGCCGCGCATGATCAGGGTGATGTTGATGATGGCGCCGCCTCGACCGGCGTCACGCCAACTGCGCGCACCGGCCTGCATCATATTGAAGGTGCCGTTGAGGTTGTTGTCGATCACCGCTTTCCAGCCTTTCTCCGTGAAATCGATGGCTTCACCGGGAAAATGTCCGCCCGCGTTGTTGATCAACAGATCGAGGTGTCCGTAGCGCTCGAACACGTCCGCCATGGTGGTGGCGCAGGCGCCGTGATCCCGTATATCGAGCGTGCCCCAATCACACAAGCCGCCGCGAGCCCGGATCGCTTCCGATACACCCTCTACCTTTTCCGTTTTGCGCCCGTAGATGATTACCTGCGCACCGAGCCGCGCCGCCAGCCAGGCCGTGGCGCGGCCGATGCCGCTGCCACCGCCGGTAATGAGCACTGTCTTGTCCTTGTAGATGTCCGGCGCCAACACGGTGGGCAGGGTGTGCAGAACGTCGTCGGTCAGTGTGGATGTCATGATGCTTTCTCCTGAGAGTAATTATTACTGGTGAATTGCACAGCAGTCGGAAATGTAGAGAGCTGTAAGCCGTAAGCTTTAAGCCGGCGCACGGGAAGTACTGAGTGCTGCCAGAGTCCAATTTTAAGCTTACAGCTCATAGCTCAACTGCAACCCGTAGCTCAAACTTCCGACTTCTGTGTGACAAGGACGAGAGCCGCATTCAGGCGATGGATTCATGGTATCACCGGCTAGTGGCGCGCTCCACAAATCCCGCGGAGTTGATATAGATCATCACGCGATCTTCCTTCGTCTGTCATTGTTGGGCTGTGAGATAACAGCAAGAAAAGTGGTTCTGAACCGTTTTCTTTGTATCTCGATACGAATTGATGGCACTGACAGGGGGTAAGAATGGCTGTGGATTTTCGCTATGCGAAAGCGGGATACGTTGCAATGAATGTGACGGATCTGGATCGTACAACAGCATTCCTCACGGAGATTTTTGGTTTGAACCCGGCTGGAGAAGGGCCAAATGGCGAGCGCTTTTTCCGTTGCGGTCCCCAGCACCACGATGTGGTGTTGTACAAGAATGCCGAAGCGGGTTTCGTGCGTCACGCCTGGGAAATGGAGTCGGATGACGACGTGCAGAAAGCTTACCGCCACTTCGAATCCATCGGGCTCAAGCCGCGCTGGTTGCCCCGTGAGGAGAGCCTGGCGCTGGGGCTGGATATCAACCCGGTGTTCCGCGTGCGCGAGCCGACGGTGGGAATCTGCTACGAATATTATTCGGATATTCTGAAATATTCCCGGCCACTATCGATCAACCTCACTGAGTTCGAGTGCTTCCTGCACACGGGCCTGAATGTGCCGGACGTCAAGGCGACCACGCAGTTTGCCGTGGAGAACATGGGCTACGTGGTATCGGACTACCTTGGTGATCATGTGGGCACTCTGGTGCGCGCCTACCCGATTCCTCACCACCACACTTTCGGTTTCTTGCCAACCAGTAACGGCAAGCCGGGTTTCAATCACGTGGCTTTCAAGGTGAAAACCATCGACGACATCGGCCGCTATTACAACCGCGCCATCAACAGCGGGCAGAAAGTGGGGCTCGGCATTGGCCGTCACCCCACCTCCGGCAGCTACCACGCCTACGTATTCGACCCGGACGGCATGTCTTGGGAATATTCACAGGGCATGGAGCAATTTCCCGAGCAGGGCTACCGCCGCGCCCGTTACATGTCGCCGGCGCCTGAGGATTTCGATCTGTGGGGCGCCAGGCCGCAACCGGGCTTCGGCCAGGTCGGCAATCTGGTGTGCGCCGACTAGACGTCATTTTCGACCAGTCTGTCACTCCTTATGGGAACCTTCGGGTTCCCGCTTTTTTCTTCCCTTCGCCCACGACCTCCAAAAAATAGTATGCCGGCGTACTTGACAGCTTGCGCATGACTTCCTATAACAGTATCAGCTTTATCGTTTGATAAAGCTGGCGGTTCGTGCTGGCCACTTGTGCTCGGGAAACTCATCAAAACCGCATCCGAGGCAAAAGGTTGCCAGCCCAACCATACCAGCATAAATAAGGGGGGAGAGACTCAATGAAGCACCAGATCGCGCGCGGCCTGCCGGCGCTTTTTTGCCTTGGCACCTTCGCCGCTGCACCCGTCCACGGACAGGGCCTGGAAGAAATCATCGTTACCGCGCAGAAGCGCGCCCAAAGCATGCAGGACGTGCCCATCTCGCTGTCGGCGGTAACCAGTGCCCGCGCGGAGGAGCTTGGGCTCTACAATTCAGAAGGGCTTACCCATGCCGTGCCGGCCTTGACAGTCTCTCACAATGGTACCGCGCCGGCCTTCTACCTGCGCGGCATCGGTTCGGCAGCGGCTCAGTCGGGCCAGGAGGGCGCCATTGCCACCTTCGTGGATGGCGTCTATCAACCGGGTTTCAACGGATCGCTGCTGTCATTCAACAGCATCGAGCGCATCGAAGTTCTGAAAGGGCCGCAGGGTACGCTATTCGGGCGCAACGCCACCGGCGGCGCCATCAACGTGGTCACCCGCGATCCCTCTTTCGAACCCTCGATGATTGCCGAATTGGGTTACGGCAACAACGCCACCATCGAGGGCAATTTCTACGGATCGACAGGACTCAGCGACAGGATTGCCGTGGATCTGGCGCTCTATCATTCCGAAATGCGCGACGGCTTTGGTACCAACGTCACCACGGGTGGGGATGCCAACCTGCGCAAGGACAGGGCGTATCGCGGCAAGGTGTTGATCAATGTAACCGACGATACCCAGGTGGTGCTCTCGGCGGGCACCTCGAAAAACTGGGGCAATTCCAATATGTCCTATCGCCCGGGGCCCACGGCGATTCCCTTGATGAACAGCTCTCCGGGGCTGCCGCCGGGAGCGGGTTTCTGGGATATCGTGTCGGACAATGATCCGCGGCAATACATCGAGTCCAGCAACGGTTACGCGAAGGTGACACACGACTTCGGCAGCATGACGCTCACCAGTATTTCCGCGTACAACGAGCTGGATATCTATCAGGACGGCGATCTCGACACCTCGCCGATATTTCTTGTCGATTACGAGAGTCTCGATAAGAACAAGCAGTTCACGCAGGAATTCCAGTTGGCGTCCAGTGGTGACAGCGATGTGGAGTGGATCGTAGGGGTGTTCTACATGGACGCCGAAGCGAAGTATGACCCGATGCACATCTTCGGCCCGGTTCTGGCTGCGCAGGCGCCGGGGCTGCTGGGTACCTGGGCCTATGCGACCCAGGACACGCAATCGATGGCGGCTTTTGGCCAGGTGACTTACCCATTGACCGAGCGCCTGGATCTGACGGTGGGCGCGCGCTATACCCGCGACAAACGTGATTTCACCGGCGTGACGATGCTGGATTTTGGCGCGTTGCAGGTTCCCATGGCGCCGGCGGTCGACAGCTCCATCGACCAGAAGGAACCCACCTGGCGGTTGGCGCTCGATTTCCAGGTGAGCGAGGATGTGCTCGCGTTCATCAGCTACAACCGCGGTTTCAAAAGCGGTTCGTTCAACACCACCGCGCCCTATGATCAACCTGTCGAGCCGGAAACCCTCGATGCCTATGAAATCGGTATCAAATCCACCCTGTTCGACAACCGGCTGCGTCTCAACATGGCGGCGTTCTATTACGACTATACGGATATTCAGCTGGCGAAAATTTCCGGCGCGGCACAAACCATCCTCAACGCCGCCGAAGCGGAAGTCTACGGTTTCGACATGGATTTCGATGCGGTGATCACCGATCGCTTCTCCATCAATGGCGGTCTTGCCATTCTGGATGCGGAATACACTGAATTCGAGGGTGCGCCCATCATCAACCCGAATCCGGTCTTTCCTTTCGGCACCGTGGAAGTGAACTGCGCCGCGAACCCGGCGGTCTGCGACGTGTCCGGCAACAAGATGATCCGCACCCCTGACATGACCTACAACCTGGGTGTGTCGTACAACTTGCCGTTCGCAGGTGGCGAGCTTGCGCTGGCGGGCAGCTATTCCTACAACGACGGATTCTTCTTCGAGGTGGACAACCGCCTCAAGCAGGACTCCTATGGCCTGTTCAACGCCCAGGTCAAGTGGACGTCTCCCGACGAGCGCTTCTACGTGCGGGCGTACGGCAGAAATCTGGGTGACGAGAAATACTACTCTCAATCGCAGGGCATCTTTACTGCGGATCTGGTCACGGCCGCAGACGGGCGCACCTACGGCGTGGCGGTTGGTTTGCAGTTCTAGGGCCTGTTAACACTACTTGAATAGTCGTCGCTGGAGGCTATTTTTCCGACCAGCGAGGCGGAAGGAGAGAAATATAGTGGGTCTATATGAACGAGAGCCTGCCCCGCGAACACAACGCCGGCCATTCAAGTAGTGTTAACAGGCCCTAGGAGCCTGCGCGGCAGAAGCCCAATGCACCCATAATAGGCGATAATGTCGCC
>CAYXXZ010000031.1:0-30713 GCA_964469165.1 uncultured Porticoccaceae bacterium | reverse complement strand
ATCAGTGTGGACCGATCCGTGGCGGCGAAACAGGTGTTGATTTAGTGGCGCTTACATGTCAGACACCGCATGCCCCCACATCATTGCGCCCGCGGTCTTAAAAAATAGCCGTGGCACCTGTCAGCAGTGCAAATCTGTTTCTGCCGCGCAGGCTCCTAGCAGGCCTGGATGGAAAGGCGCCAGATGGGGTTTATTGAGCGCTTACGATACAATCCCTCAGGAGTAGAGACTCGCGGGCTAAAAGCAAGATAGTGAATCGGAGCAGCAGCTAAGGAGAGGTTCTTGCGGGAAAGGATTCTGTACCTGTATCCCTTCGATGGCATCACTGCCTTTTTTCAGGCGCCGTAATCGGGTGGAGATGGGTCAAAACGCTGCCGTACGCAAGATCCGGAACACAGGATCGGTGAAGGAGCTGTTGTCCTTAAACATACTGCCTCACAGGGTAGCCTGTTCCTGCGGTGGCGAATATGGGTCAACCCTTAGATCAAACTGTACTCCATGGTGACATCGATTAAAAAAGACTCCTAGAAATTGTAATTTTCTGAATTTCAGATGTGCCAAGCAAAATTCTGTGTACCCTCGCTGAAGTATAAAGTTTTGAAATAGGGTATTCATTCATGAACCCAGCTCCACCGTGTAACTGTACACACTCATCCATAACCCGTCCCTCCAATTCTGACATCCATAACTTCGCTATTGAAGCTTCAACTGGATCTATTGTGCCTTTTACTAATTTTCCAAGACAGCAATCCATATAGGCTCTGGCAACGGCCATTTGGGCTTTCATCTCTGCCAGTTTGAACTGAGTATTTTGAAAATCAATGATACGGTTTCCAAAGGCCTTCCGGTTTTTCACATAATCCAGAGTAATTTCAAAGCCAAGTTCCGCTGCCGCTAGAAAGCGTGCAGATTCAGCTACTCTGCCTTCAGAAACAATAGACATTGCCTTGGCGAAACCCCTACCCTCCTCTCCACCTAGCAAGTTCTCAGCGGGAACTCGTGCATCGTCAAAAAAGAACTCCGCAAGATCACCGCATCCACGAGCCATGGTTTCCAGATTTTTACCCCGTGATACACCCACTACATTAGTGGGTATCAGAAAAATGCTAAAATTGTTACCAGTAATCGCATCACCTGTTCGACAAACCGTGAGAATCATATCGCAGTAATTGCCATTGGTAATATAGAGCTTCGACCCATTTACCACATAGTCATCACCATCGCGAACGGCCGTTGTTTTTATGGCGGCCACATCACTGCCTCCACCCGCCTCAGTGATTGCCGCTTCAGCAATCACTTCCCCGGTTGCATATTTGGGTAGCCAATAACGTTTTTGTTCTTCAGTACCCGCCCGATAGATTAGATAGGATGAAATATCAGTCCCCAAGCCACCATCCAGATATGCACCAGCAATCGAGTAACCCATTTCTTCGTGCAAAATTATGTGGTGAAGGATATCCCCTCCTCCTCCACCATACTCCTCAGGTATCCCAGCACACAATAAGCCGAATGTGCCTGCTTTTGTGAATAAATCTCTCGGGTAACGGCCGTCTTTCTCCCATTGCTTCAGATGTGGCTCAACTTCCTGCTTGAAAAATCGTCTTACTGTTTCGCGGTAGAGATTATGCTCCTCACTGAAAATTTCTCTTTGACTATTCATAGTGTCTTCATATCTCCTAGCAGATGGTACAGACTAACGATTTATCTAGCGCCTTTTTCACTAAAGTAATTACCAACCAAATCGCGCTAAATTTACTAATTTCATCACCGTTACATGGTTCTAATGCAACTCAAAGCTCCCCAATCTCCAATCTTCGAACTCACCCTTGCGAACAGCAAAATTTATACCTTCCCCTTCAAACGGACAAAAGTGCGAGATCTTCACTATTGGAGTTTCTCTATCATATAGGTCTCCGGGTTAAGCTAAAGCTTTGGCCCGTGGGTCCTGCTCCTTCCGGCTGAGTTGCCAGAAACATCACAAGGGGTACAACTTCATCAGGCTCTTTGATCCATTCTTGAGGGATAGGATCGCCAATATTCTTGCGTTGAGCAGTAGTGTTCTTCAGAAGGCCTGTAGCAACAGGACCAGGAATAACTTCGTTTATTGCAATTCCCTTTTCCTTAAGATCTTCTGCCAAAGCTCTGACAAGCATCCAAAGCCCTGCTTTAGAGCATCCATAAGCCGAGTGGCCTGGCACAGGGAAGTGGCCAGTCCCTGACCCTGTAACGATGATTTTTTTTCCAGCACTCTTATTCAACAACGGTATTGCCATCCTGATGCTATTAAATGTACCAACAAGATTAACATCAATAATCTCTTTCCATTTATTGATATCCAAATCAGGCGCAAATACATCCACACCATAAAGTCCAGAAATACCGGCATTAGCAAATAGCACATCAAGCCCGCCCGACTCTTCATAAATTTGATTGTAAAGCTGCTTTATTGTTTCGGGGGCCGTTAGGTCAGCCACGACTGCAGTTGCTGTTCCACTGCAGCAAGAAGTTATCTCTCTCGCGACAGATTCGATTTCCTCTTTTGAGCGAGCCATACAATAAACCTTGGCTCCCTCCGCAGCCATCGCCTTAGCAGCCGATGCGCCAATCCCTCTTCCTGCACCTGTTACCAGACAAACTTTACCAACAAGACGACTCATATATTCTCCTTAACAATCTCTATGTATTTCTATTATAGAAATGCAACCCACTGTGACATAAATTATTTTTTAAAATTTTTCTGCGGATAAAGCCTTAAAATTGCACTACCTACCGATGAAACTTCAATGTATTCTTCGGTAACCCTTGTATTACAGGCAGCCGGATTATATCGGTAGCTATCACCAATCAAATAGTGGAACTCAGATTTCCCTGTTTGCCAGTTGATTACTTCGACAGATGCGAAGTTTTCTCTTCGGCCAATACAATACAGCAGGTTGTTAATACTTGGCGTACAAATGGTAGGAGCCAGGCTTAATGGCGTTATCCAACCAACTTCCAACTCTCTCCTTTCAGGATTCCATTCATATTTCGCACCACCAAAAACAGCATGCTCTTTAAATGTTGTAGCCGTATAATTTGCAAACAGTTGTTTATCAAAAGATCCTTGCCAAGATGGCTGATTTTTGGCTGTGTCGTTGGGCCAAAAAAAACCATAGCCCAATGCAACGGGAGAAGATTCAATGCGAAAAGAATCTGGTGTATTTTCTCCAAAAGTAAGAGGCAAGGTACCGGCCAGGCGCCTTGGTTGACCGGGAATTCCCTCCCAATCCTCTGGTATCACATCCCTCCAATAGATATTTACATTTCCTACGCCATCCAACATAGCTACAAGCAAATCATTACTCTTGCCCCATCCAATAGGTGTAGGCGTCGTACCACTTCCATTCTCTCCACTCTCGTAGGCAACGGACCAAGCGCCATCAGCGGTATCCAATGACAGACGGGAACCAGTCCATTGAACTCTGTGTAAAAATACACGCGATACAATATAAATTCCTCCATCATCGTCTATTGCAATACTGTTTCTTACAGTACCACCCATCCATTGATCTGATTTTCCTGCTCCTCCCTGTGCTTCTGGTAAAAGCAAGTAGTCTAGCTTTTTAAAATCTGGCGACACCGCAAATACCTGCCCATCATTCATCACTGCAATAATCCATCCGTCATAAGTCACATTCATCGCCATTGGCAAAGAATCGGAGACCTTATCCAGCGGAAAATCGAAGGATCGCTTTAAAACAATAGGGGAATAAAAATTCCCTGCTTCACTATCTCCAAATACTTTTATCGATATTTGTCCTGTCAAAGGGTCTCTAATACAGATGTAAAGTTCATTCTCATTATTGACAAACTTATAAATCGATCCCGCCCCCTTTTTCAAAGCAGGGATCATCGTGTCATATATTCTCTCATAGACATTTTGTGCTTTAGTGTGATCTTCCCTAGCCTCGAAAATCAGTTTATCTACATCATCAAAAAAATTTTCGACTTGCATTTCCGAATATAATGGTCCTTCCCGCAGCACATAGGTTGATATTGTTCGCAAGGTATCAGCATCCAGCTTGGTTATTCTATCAGCACCTCCGGCAAATATAGCCCGACGACCATTGGGATAATGACCAGAGTACAAATAGCTGAACCCGTCAGCGAAGCCTACCGGCTTAAAAATGATCTCATTATCATCCAAGGTTCGCGACCTTTCAGCCACAGGGCCTGACCATCTAGCTAAACCTGATGCAGTCGCGTCTACGTGTGCAATAGGATAGGGACTATCTGCCAAGTACATATTTAAGGGGGGCAAATTGTCGGCATTTGTATATGAAATTGCACAAATAAAAATACCAAAAACCTGAGACAGAAGAAACTTTACGTTATTTTTAACCTCACACATAACTTACCTCAGCATTACTATTTTTCCGACATACAAAAGGAGCACCAATACTACTGCAACACTTGTCTGCAAAAGGCTCAGAGTAGACAATACAAAAAAGTAAGAAGAACTATTTTCGTATAGGATTGATACCAGAGGCGGTCCCATAGAAGTAATTATAAATACCCCGGGAATGACAATCCCCATAACTTTAGCAAAATCTAATTTTTCGTAATTATTGCCAACAAAAATGCCAATCAAAGGTAAGTAGCCACCACTTCCAATCCCAAGACACAAACTGACAATAGCCATAAGGACATATCCAGTTAGATAGCCCAGAAAACATAAACTTAAGCCAGAAAAAAGTAAACACGCAATCAACAGAGCGCTAGCTGATAATTTATCGGAGGCAATACCCACAATAATTTTTCCAATCAGCATACCAGCCGTAAGAAATGAGATTAACAACGCACCTTCAAGCGCCTGATGACCTTTTGTCGTAGCTATCGATATAAAGTTGATCAGAACTCCGGTATAGGCAAGCCCTCCCATACCACAACTTATTACAAGAATGATGAATACTGGTTGTCTGACGATATCAAGATACGATTTTTGGGGCTTATCTACTAATGGGATGATGCTTTCGCTTTTTTCAAATATTTTTGAACTATCCCTTACGACAGCCTGAACAAGAGGAATAATAAAAACCACACTAAAAACAGAGAAGGCAAGAAATGTATTGCGCCAACCAAAACTCTGAACCAGCTCAACAGTTATAGGAGGCAAAATGAAACTTCCAACAGATACACCAGCAGCACTTATTCCAAGTGCCTTACCTCTATTATCAGAGAACCAGCTATCAATCAGAGTAGTCGAAGGGATAATTCCAGACATAGCAGTACCAAGTGAAATCGCCACTGCGTAGCAGGTCATAAATTGATAAATATTATTTACTCTGGAAATAAAAAAATGTCCCAGAGCTAAAATAATCAATCCAAAAAGTATCGTATTTTTTATCCCTTTTTTACTAATCATCAAATAGACAAATGGCGAAAAGACAACCAAGCCAATAAAATAAGCCGTATATCCTAACGTTGCTATAGTGCTTGTAGTCTCGAAATCAAGCATAATCGGACCAATAAAGGCACTGTAGCACCCCGACAATCCAAGAACAAAGGCCTGCGTAACAAAAACAGAACCGAGATTGATCCACCCATGATCCCAATATGAAGGTAAACGCAAGTACTTCAAAATTTTAATCCTTCACTCTTGCCAAGACTAATATTTAGAATAAAATAATAAGAAGAATATTGGTATATTTTATCGACTATTGCCTATACCTTTTTCGAACATCCAGCATTCTTTGTTTTACAATATCACTGCGCTCCTGCTTCGTCAGCATGGGCATACTCGAAGGTATTACTTTGTCAAGATCCGCAAACTTGACAACTTGTAATTTAGCTTCAGGCCTGGATTTTGTTTTTAATACTCGCAAGCTTATTAGGCCTTGCATACGCCCACCCGTATCCAGCCAGTTTAAATACCCAGGATCCACAGGAGATATCACACCATAAAAAATACCACTTGCATCATAATATGCTTGGTAGCCATTGATAGAAGATTGTCTTAAATCGAATTCCAATGTTTCCCATAAGTGGTTTAACAACTGTACACTCCAGTAATTGCACTCGGGTTGTTTAAATACAATTACCAATGCTTCGTCTGAACTTAGGTCATAGTATCCATTTCCATAGTATTGGTCAGCCATGGCAGATGGTGACTGCATGAAATTCAAGGAGTTAATTTCCGATCGATAATGGGACTCTGTAAGATTTTTAATATGCTGGTACCAACTAGGTATCGCCGAGACAATATTTTGAAGTTTAACTTTTATATCATCCCCAGATGAAGAGGGTGGAGGATACATCGCACCAAGTCGTTCAATTATAAAATCTCCGGGCTCTTCGGTTGTCCAATCATAGAAGTATTGCCTCAAGTATAAGAATCTTGCTTTCTTGTCTAATTTTAACCAATTTCTTCCTTTAGGCTTACTGCTCAATATAATTTCAACTTCCCCTCCATGAGAATCGATATTCAGCGTACGCAATCCTTTTTGATTCGCACTGACAAAGCCTTCAGACATCGTCTGAACTTCTACAATATGTGCCGAACCCCTCTTTCCAGTTATCCGATAAGTATGTTCACAACTAATACTTGCATGAAAATAAAGCGCATCGGCATTAGCATTCCCATAAAGATTATTCGTATCGAATACCCTATGAAATGAGGGATACTCTGGATCGTTACTTTCCAGCCCAAACAACCTCATTCCTTCAAAAACCCTGAGAAGGTATCTGATAGCTTCGTGCTTCTCCAAGTCCGACTCAATTCTGTCGTATTGACTAACAATTTCTGAGCTGATATTTTTCAGCTCATTGATCAATGCAGTCCATATCTTCTTACTTATATATGCCCCTTCCTTTTCTTTATCACTAGAATCTGAAAAAGTGTCTACTTTAAAATTTGCAGCATCGGCTCTTGGCACACTTGCCAAGACAACCGATGCTAAACCACTTACAAGAACATCTCTTCGATTCATAGCAACACCTAAAACAGTAGATTTCTTTTTGCCCTTATATGTCTCTATGTATTTTCATTAATGTAGTCTTTGCTGATAATGAGCTATACGTTTACTAATTAATTCTCGCCGCAACTCAATACTAAGCTTTTCAGTATCTTTAGGAAGATAGTGAAAGATATCCTTGAATTTTACTTTTCTAACACTCGGCACCGGATATTCACTGGCATTATTCCACCGCCACATAATACCTCCCGTTGGCCACCCGCCTGTATCTAACCAATTGTAAACTTGAGGATCCCGATGGGATACCACGAATCGGACCTTGCTATCTTTTCCGTGCTTGGCTTGCATATCATTCAAAGAGCTCTGGTGATATACCGCATCGATTCCATCGATAAATTCGTCGAACAGCATTACATTCCAATACTTGACCTGTTTTGGCACTTCACTTTCAAGTATTAATGCTTCATCTTCTTCTAAGGAAAAAGTATGAAAAAGATATTTCTGACCCAGCAAGCCACCATATTTTATTTGATCATTATCAAAAATAAACTTCTCATCACTACCTAAATTTTGTCTCTCAATTTTCAGATTGATCAGAAACTCAAGCTGCTTGATTGCAAACTCATATAAGTTGTATTTTTTTATTTGCAACTGTGAAGGTTTTAAAAAATCAATCCCATGTTTGTAATTCAATCTTTCAATGTAAACACTGGGATCTCTTTCTTCCATGGTCTTAGTGACACTTCGATACATCAATTTCGTGCATTCGGAATGCAATTTGATCCATCTAAGAGAGGAATCTTTCGGTTTTTGTGCTGACAGAATGAAGCCATAATTCCCATATATATCTGCTTCAATTTCTGTTAAATCAATCTCATTAAGAGTCTTACCACTGCTCACTTCACCCAAATGAGCACCGCCTCTTTTCAAGGTAATTTTTGCAATCGTTGGAGAGTTTTTATTACCATAAATATGGTATATCCCCTCAGGGTCAATAGGGACATTTTTATAAACATCATCAGGATTGGGAATTCCCCAAGGCAAGTAAAATGGTATATAAGGTATCCATTGAGGGTGTTCACTAGATGTTCCGAAGATCTGAATATATGCCAAGGACAGCAGGAGAAGTGCATGCCTATCAAAAAGAGGCCTTATTTCCGGATAGTTATAGCTGTAGGTTTTCGCAATTTGATCAATTCTTTTCATGTATTGTCGCAATCCATTCAGCTCAGAACCCATTTCAGCATGCACTGAAGAGAGAACAGTGGAGCCCAATAACGGTGCTAGAGAACCCACTCCCGCAAATTTTAATAAGTTTCTTCTTTCCATATTATTTCTCTTGTCGACGTTACATCACATGATAATGAGACTTTCATAAATGGCGAACAAGGGTAATTTGGCAGGACTACTTTATAGTTCTAGAAAGTCGCCATTTCGCTGTTCACCAAACATGAAATCCTCACAATATGATTACTGATTTATCAAAATTCGTAAGCCACTTTAACGCCATACATACGCGGCTCAGCGGGGCCATAAGCATCACCACTTGGAGGGCTATTGTTAGTAAACAGCGCGTACTTTTCATCCATCAAATTCCTCCCCCACAGACTAAGCTTTATTTTTTGATCAGGTGTCAACCATGATGCCTCAGCATTGAGAAGGGCGTAAGAAGGCTCTTTTATCCGATTTTCTTGATCCCAGTAAAAGCTATCGCTCCAGAAATAATTGAAACTAAAATTGAAATCGCCCACTTGTGTCGGTAAAAAATATCTTCCTGAGAAAGTAAATGTTAATTCTGGTGCACGAAGGAGATCATTACCTGAAAAATCCATTGAAATATTTGCAATATTTCCACCTGTGGGATTACCTTCGTTGTCTACACGAGGCCTATTGGTCAATCCGAGATAGTTATCGTACTCTGTATCCAGATAGCCGACGCCCATTCCAATCCAAAGGCGGTCCGTTACGTTCATCTGTAGCTCCATTTCAGCACCTTGAATAATTGCTTCGGCCGCATTTGCCCCTTGTAGCGAGCTAGTGCTTACAGTCGTCAATTGAAGATCCTGATAATCATAGTAAAATGCCGCTGCGTTCAGACGGACCCGGGCATCCAGCAAGCCATCAAGTTTTATACCTATTTCCAGAGCGTCAAGGACCTCCGGCTCCAAAGCTTTGCCAGGTACCCCTGTATTAATCAGATTGTAAACGCCTGTCTTATATCCTCGCGAGTAGGTTGCATAAACCATTACATCATCGGAAAAGCTATGATCAAGCCCGAGACGGTATGTGAGTTTTTCGAAGCCGTCTTTCTGAGCATAATTCCCGATTGGGGAATTACCATTCAGAAAGGTAATACCGTTCATATCTAAATCATCCTCACTCCATCGGATACCGGTAGTAAGGCCAGTATTTTCTGTAAGCTTCCAATGCGTTTCTCCAAATATTGCCCAGGCACTTACCTTCTGTTTTGAATATCCCTCAATGGATAGACTTGGCGATCTTATCAGGAACGGATCTTTGTATCCGCTTTCGTTTTCATAAAGGTATATGCCGGTGATCCATTCAATATCACTGTCTCCGTTTGACACCAAACGTAACTCTTGTGTCAAGGTATCGGAATATATAGGGGTTATCGACGTTTGTGCAAAACCAATACTTCCGTCACCGTCAAAATGAGTTACTGCCTCGTCTTTTGCATAGCTGGTAATACTTACCAAACTCATATTTTCAAGCGCATAATCTATCTGAACACTTGCCCCCTTTGACTCAAGCTCCGTATAGGACTCAAAGTCGTTAGGGATAAGGTGAAAATCTCCAGAATAGCCAAAGCCAGTGGCAGCCAGCGCCCCAGGAACTGGCTGGCGAACCGAGCCAATACTACTCTGATAATCAGAATAGTATCCAATAATTTTTACTGCCAGGTCATCATTCGGAGTAAACAGCACTTTACTTCTCCAGGAATTATTTTCCTCCGGCAAGTAATCCATGTTTGGCAGAGGGTTATCCAACGGCGACCTTCCCTGTTCTTTTCTGTAAAGGGCAATATCTGCAGCTAATGTTTCTCCAATTCCCGCGGATCCGTAAAAATTGGCTTCGAACGTGTCATAGTTTCCATAGCCAATCATGATTTTCCCGTTAGCCTCACTACTTGGATCCTTTGTAATAATATGCAACACTCCTCCAGTTGCATTACGGCCAAACAGTGTTCCCTGAGGACCTTTAAGAACTTCAACTCTTTCAATATTGTTGAAGGCGTATAAGCTACCTGTTCTGGGCACAGGGCTGTAGATTCCATCCACATAAGTAGCTACCGATGGTTCCTGACCAGCGGCAGCTAGATTAGTCCCTACACCACGGAGGAACAGCATTGTTGCCCCAGAGGTTTGGGAAATGCTTAAACCCGGAATAATTTCACCAATATTATTTACTCCTTGTATGCCACTCATTGCGAGAGCATCTGCTGTATAGGCACTTATTGTAACCGGTACATCTTGCAGGCTCTGCTCTCTTTTGGTAGCTACTACAACAATTTCTTCAAGACCTGGGATAATTGCTTGCCCCCCAGAGTCTTGCGCAGTCACCGTTGCAGAGGCGAAAACCGAAGCGATTCCAGCAAATAGGCCTCTCCAGTCTTGGCTAACTTTTTTCATTTCCTCATTCCCCGCTTGCTCATCCAGAAAGATCTTTAACTGATTATTTTCGCCGACTTTTGCCCTCAGGCCCGTTCCGTCGAGCAATATTTCCAACGCCTGTTCTATCTCATAACTGCCATTCAATGCGTTGGCAGTTTTGGATTTCACCAGATCAAAAGGTATGATCAGCGTCAGGTTTGCCTGTCGAGCAAAGGCAGTCAGCGAAACATCCGCCCGTTGGCGAGGTATTTGAAAGTTTTTCTTCTCTCCGGCCTGACTTTCCTCAATGAATAAAAGACAAGCCAATGTCACCAGGCAGAAGATGCTCTTGCATAAGAGCAAGTAAGCCTTTTCCTTTATTCTCATAAAGGAATACCTCGCACTTTGATTAAACGATTCAGGAAGACTTTTCCACTATACAGTTATGAATATTTTTACTCGTTGTAAATTATGATGAGATTGATTCTCTATCTTGTCTAATTTTTTGTATTTTGCATTTTTAGCAAGATTCTCTTATCCTCTACTTTTTCTGAGCTGATGTTAAAGTTTTCGTGCAAGGTAACCAGAAGGCCATTGATGTCGTCTGACCTGAACAGGCCTGCAACTCTCACATTTTTTAAGTTTTCATCCGCTATTTCAAAATCAATAGTCGTGTAGCGACTGATCTCTTTTATCGCCTCCTCCAGCGTTTCCCCTTGGAAGACCAGGTTTCCCTGCTGCCATGAAAGGCTCGCCGCCACCTTTTCTGGTTCAATTTTTATGATCTTTGCGCCATCATCGGTCAGAATGGCAGCCTCCCCTTCGGAGACCATGGGCGTTTTTTCAGACAGGTTAAACGGCGTCATCAGCTTTCCTACACTGGCGGCTTTCTTGTCGCCGACAGTGACCTTTCCTTCTGTGACGATCAAGGCAATGAGGTTTTCTTCATTCATTTTTACATTAAAGGCAGTTCCTACGGCTTTAATTTCCCTCCCTCCTGCTTCAACCACGAAAGCCCGCTCATTGTCCTTTGCAACAGTGAAATGGGCCTCACCCCGCACGAGGATCACATCGCGCTGCCTATCGCTGTAGCGTACCTGAATTTGACTATCCGTATTCAGCAATACTTTGCTGTTATCCGGCAGATTAACCAGCGAATGCCCACCAACTGAAGTTTCATAAACTACGGTATTGCCCTGAAGTGCCGCCAACACATCCTTGCTTTCTTTTAGAAAAAGAAACAGACCACTAACGGCCACTCCCAGAAAAACAATAGCTATACCTGCTACACGGCGGTAATCGGCAGGTATGATTTTTCTTGTTCCCGCAGTGGGAAACAAGTCGGACAATCTGGAAAGAGAGTCCATCTTGTCCCACACCGCCGCCATGGCAAAGAGGGTTTGACGGTGTCGTATATCAATGGCCATCCATTGTTGAAGTATCCGCTTTTCATCCTCGGATAAACCTCTGTCCAGCCTGGAAAGCCACAGGCTGGCCTCGTCGCTGATTTTGTCCTGAGAAGAAAATTCGTAGATTTTTGTCATGACTCAAATCCACTTTTTGACTTTGCCGGGCGATTGCTTTTTGCTGGCATCGATCGCTTGTCCGTAAGGCTGAGATAATCCATACAACGTTTTATTCCATAGGCAATATGCTTTTCAACCGTACTCTCGCTGATCGCCATGAATCCGGCAATCTCCTTTTGGCTGTAACCATAGACCTTCTTGAGCACAAAGGCCCGGCGGCATTGCTCCGGCAGACAACGTACCGCTTCGCAGAACAACGAAAACTCTTCCTGAGCAGCCACTCTGTTGTAGGTCGTGTCCGTTTCTTCCCCAAATATATCAATCCTCTCAAGCTCTTCTTCATCCATGGATTCACTTAACCGAACATCCCCGCTCTTGATATAGTCCAGAGCAAGATTTTTTGCGGTCTTGAGAAGAAAGGCCCTTGGATATTTGATATCTTGGAAGTTTTCAACCTGGCATACTCTTACGTAGGTTTCCTGAACGATATCCTCGACATCTTTTGGCGGGGCGATTTTCGAAACCGCACGAATCAATGATCGTCTGAATGCGATAAAGACATTGCTTATACTTATCTTTGTATCCATCTTGAAGCGTTCGTATTCAAAAGATCATTCAAAGTATTGACCAGCCCCGGTTTCGATTCAAACCAGCCACTGTGCTGGCAAACCCTCGCTCTCATTAGATATATGGACAATTACCAAGAGAACTCCCCCTCAGTCGCGTTAAAAAACCTTCAGTGTCGAGGACGGACACGAAAGAACATACCATGAACAGGAATACCCTTGCCAGATGCGGCTTTGCCTTATTCAGCTTACGGTACCCCATTCAACATGGAGACGATTGATCGGCAGATTTCCCCCATAGAAGATATAAAAATATTTCCGGCCCAGTGCGCCGGAATACCCTGTGGAGGAGCCTGGGCTTATCTATGGCCGGGATTTACCTCCCCACATCCCCCTTGATAACAAGCACTTCACCATCCTGCACCACTTCATCGCGCTGGTTGATGACCTGGAAGCCATAGGTGACGATACGTCGGTTCGGATTGCTTTTGCTCGAGCGCACATCCTTGATCATGTAGATACAGCGCACCGTATCGCCAATGCGCACCGGTTTCAGGAAGCGTGCGTTGTCGCCCAGGTGGCCGATATCCTGGGCGCCCTTGTCGGTCTTTACCCGGGTGATCCAGCCGTCTCGTGCCCAGAATCCCAGGGAAAGGTCGAAAACAAACATGGCGGGTACGATTCTGCCGCCAAACCGGGTTTTGCTGGCGAAGACTTCATCCACATAAATGGGGCTCTGATCGGCCGTCAAGCCCGCGAAGTTGACCACGTCGGCCTCGCTGATGGTGCGGCCACAGGTGATGCCCCCGGCGCCCACCACGTAGTCGTCGATAGTGAACAGGCTGTTTTCGTCCCACGCCACTTCGCGCGGTTGCCATAGCGTCTGGGCACTGGTGTCGTAAATTGCAGCGTCCGACGCGCCGCGCCGCTTCACATTGAGCAGGAACGCGCCGTCGTAAATGGCGTCGCCATTTTGGGTGATGACCCGGAAAGTGGTTTCAACGGTGCCGTAATTCACACTGGCGTCGTTGTCGTGGCATTGACCGATCTGCCATTCCACGCGAACCGTATCGCCGGATTTCAGGGCGGCGCGATAATTGATGCGAAAACCCGAGAGGTAGCTGTCCGGCACGTTGCGGCCAATCGTGTGCGGCGCGTCCAGCGACAGCATGCCCACCGCCATACTGCAACCGAGAAGCCCGTGGGCGATGCGACCGCCGTAGAAAGTTTTTGCAGCTTCGTGCGTGGTGACATGAAGAAAGTTGTAATCGCCGGTGATGCTGGCAAACGCAACGATTTCCGCCTCGCCTACCGAGCGCGGGCCCGTGATTCCACTTTGTCCCGCCTGAAAATCTTCGAAACAGGTGTGTTTATACATCATGATTATCTACCCCTTTACTGGAAAAAAGGCCGACAGATGATTCTGCCGGCCCTTGAGTATTGCGCAGGTCGTTGTCGGTACCGGCGTCGTTACAGCTGGCGCGCCACGTCGTAGCCCTGGGCGATGCTCGAGAAGATCGTGCCACCTTCTTCCGAGTTGGCGTCGGTCGCGTCACCCACTACGTGCGTTTCGATACCCAGTTTCTCGGCAACATCCGCCAAGGTGCGCTCCGAGTGACGCTCGCTGGCCAGTACCACCGTGTCGATACCCGGCAGTTGCTTGCGCTCACCATTGACCACCAGCCACACCTCGTCTCCTTCCAGGATTTCGATCCCGCTGACGTTCTTGATACGCTGTACCTTCTTGGAGATCAAGCGGCTGGTCAGATACCAGCGGTCGTTGGCTGCCAGCTTGTGGGCAAAGTGCCTGCCTTCTTCGGCAACCACCACGTTCTTGCCCTGCTCGGACAGGTAGTCCGCAATCTGCATGCCGATCTGGTCGCCGCCGATGACGAGAATGTTGTTGCCGGTCTCGGCCTGGTCTTCCACCACTTCATCCGCCATCACCAACGCCATGTCGCTGATGTTGTAGATGCTGTTCATCAGGCTTTCGGGCACCTTCGGCAAGCTGCCGGTGGCGATGACCACTGCGTCGGGCTTGATGGATTCCAGTGCTGCCCTGTCCACGGCAGTGTTGAGGCGCACGTCGACGCCGAGCTTGCCGAGTTGGCCTTCGAACCAGGGCAGAATATCGCCGATTTCGTGGCGACCGGGAATCTGCTCGGCAAGCCGGATCTGGCCGCCCAGCTGGCCTTTTTGCTCGCACAAAATGACCTTGTGACCGGAGAACGCGGCGCGGCGCGCGGCTTCGAGACCCGATACACCGCCGCCCACGACCAGCACGGTGCGGGGATTGTCTTTCTTGTCGCCAGGGATATCGATGCAGTCGAGTTCACGGCCCACGCGGGCGTTGACGATGCAGCTGGTGCCGGGTTTTTCACCCTTCTTGATGGTGCGCATCTGATGGTCGAGGCAGCCGCGACAGTCGGAAAGACAGGGGCGGACGTCGTCGAGACGGTCTTCACGCGCCTTGAGCACAATTTCCGGATCGGCAATGAAGGGGCGGCCCATGGACACGATGTCGACCTTGCCATCCTTGATCAATTGGTTGGCCATTTCCGGGCGCTTGATGCGACCGACGATGGAAACCGGAATGTTCACCACCTTCTTCATCGCTTCCGCGCCTTCCAGGAAACAGGCCTGGGGCTCGTACAGCGGCGGCACGGTAAGGCGCGGCGAGCCCACGACACCCGCCGTGGCGGCAATGTAATCAGCGCCTTCCTTTTCCAGAATCGGCGCAAAGCGCACGGCGTCTTCGAGGGTCCAGCCGTTTTCCGGCAGGTAGTCGCTGCCGTTCACTTTCACGCCCACGGTGAGGGCGTGACCCACCCGGTCTTTCACTTCGCGGAGAATTTCCACCAGGAAACGGGTGCGGTTTTCGAAGCTGCCGCCGTATTCGTCGGTGCGGCGGTTGAAGTGCGGCGTCAGGAAGGCGCTGATCAGGTAACCGTGACCGGCGTGAATTTCGACAAAATCGAAGCCCGCCTTCATGCAGCGCTCGGCGCCATCGCCAAAGTATTTCACCACACGGGCGATTTCTTCCTTGGTGAGCGTGTGAAGCACGGATTTTTCACTGAGGTCACCCACCGCTTCGTACTGGCTGCCAATGCCGGAGGGTGTCAACTGAATCGGACCACCGCTCTGAATGCCACCATCCCACAGCTGAATACCGAACTTGGTGTCGTATTGGTGAATGGCGTCGGTAAAACGCTTGAGCGGCTCGATGCAGCCGTCGTGGTAAAGCACCGTGGCAAACTTGCGGGCACTGGATTCCTTGAAAGGCACGGTCACGTAGCCGGCGCCAATGCCCATCATGCCCGGGCCACTCTTGGCGCGCTCCGCGTAATAGGCAATCATCGCCTCTTCCGGATAGCCATCCTTATCCAGCGACAGCCCACCCGCCATGCACGACATGGAAAAACGGTTCTTGAGTTCCATGTTGCCAACCTTGATCGGCGTAAAGAGCTCTTTCAGTTGTGACATGTTCTTTCTCTCCCCCTGATGTACAGGAATTTCAGTTAACCGTCCGTAGGTTGGGTTAGCCCGCAGGGCGTAACCCAACAATCGGTGATACGCCGTCGCAATGATGTTGGGTTACGCTTCGCTAAGCCAACCTACGGATGCCTCGGTATCAGGCAAAATCAAATTGAAATAATGTTAGCGCGCCTTGCGATTTTCCCGATATTCGCGCTGCCTTTTGAGCTCCGCCTTGGCGACGGTGATGCGATGCACTTCATCCGCTCCCTCGCCCATGCGCACCGTGCGCTGGTAGGCATACATTTCCGCCAGCGGCTTCTCGAAGGACACCCCCGCGCCACCGTGGAACTGGATGGCGCGGTCGATGACCCGCAATGCCATGTTGGGTGCCAGCACCTTGCACTGGGCAATTTCGCTGCGCGCCGCCTTGGCGCCGTATTTTTCCAGCAGGAAGGCCGTTTTGTAGGCCAGCGCCGTGGCCTGGTCGATATCGATACGGGAGTTCGCGATCGCCTCCTGCACCACGCCGCGCTCGGCCAGCGGGGTACCGGAAATGATGCGGCTCTCTGCCCACTCGCACAGCTCCTGCAGGGCGCGCTCGGCGGCGCCGATGGCGCCCATGGTGAGGTTGACGCGGCCGATGCCGAGGCTGCTTTGCATCAGGGCAAAGCCTTCGCCTTCGTTGCCCAGCAGGTTTTCCGCCGGAACCCGAACATTTTCGAACTTGATTTCCGGGTGGCCGTAGGGCGCGTGGTTATAGCCGAAGATGGACTGGTTGCGGCCGATGGTCATGCCCGGCGTACCGCGCGGCACGACGATAAACGAGTGGCGCGCGTGGCGCGCGGCATCCGGCGCGGTGCAGCACAGCACCAGGAACACTTCGGTTTCCGCCTGCATGGCACCCGTGGCCCAATCCTTGGTGCCATTGAGCACCCATTCGTTGCCTTCGCGGCGCGCTTCGAATTTCAGATCGGTGGGGTCGGAACCCGGCACACCGGCTTCGGTGATGCTGATGCAGGCGCGAATTTCACCGGCCACCAGGCGTGTCAGGTATTTTTCCTTGACAGTGGGCGTGGCGAACTGAGCGAGGGTGCGCGCATTGAGAATGGTGCCGGAGTAGCAGTTGAAAACTTCCGGGCCCATGGGGGAACGGTTGATGATGGCGGAAATGGGGGCGTATTCCATGAGGCTGAGGCCCAGACCGCCGATCTCCTTGCTGAGGGCGAAGTTCCACAGGCCGGCAGCCTTGGCCTTGGCGCGCAGTTCGCGCATGACGGGCGGCCATTTCCAGGGATCTTCGGCGCTTTCGAGCTGGTGAAAATAGGTCTGTTCCGCCGGGTAGACGTGCTCTTCCATGAACTGCTCGGCGCGATCCCTGAGTTCCGCCACGTGCGCTGGTATATCAAAATCCATTGTTCTTTCCTCTCTGCATGTCTGTGAATTCAGTGTTTCGTATGTCGTCTGCCCACCCTGGGGTTCAGAGCGTTTCAAGCATTTTGAGATTGCGCTTTTCCGCCTCGTGACGCAAATCGTCTCGCAGGCTGTCGATATCGGTCGAATACAGTCCCTGCCGGGAAAATCCCTTGCTCAGCTTGCCGAGCAGCATGACCAGCGTGCGACTTTCCTCGCGGCTGAAGTCTTCCAGCACCGAAGAGACGATGGCTCCCGTCAAGTCCACCAGGCGCTCGATGACCGGCCTGATGTCTTCGGTGAGCTGCACCTTGATGGCGCGGCCGTCGCTTTCATCCGGCACCCGTGCGATCCAGCCTTTTTCCTCGAGCTTGGTCAACAACTTGCCGGTAGAACTCTTGCCGATGTTCAACAGGTTCGCCAACTCGATTTGTGTCACACCATCGTGAAAATACAGTGTGGACAGCGCCCACCACTGGGAGCGGGTCACGCCAAAGGGCTCGAGTTCCCTGTCGATCAGGGTCCGGTAATACCTGGCAACGTTGCTGACCAGAACCACGGTCTTGATCGAATCGTCCGAAATGGCGAATTTGGTCGATGAGGTCTTCATATCCACTGTGTCTTCGCGCTTCCTTGATAGTTATCCATTCTGCGCCCATCAATCCCCGGATTGCACCTGTGCAACAGTGGAGCCATGGTAGTATCCCATGACACTTTTTTCAATGGGGCGTTGCGCCGTTCGTACTTCAAAGGCGCCAGAAACAATTAGCCCGGCACGAGGCCGGGCTAATTGTTTGTTGCTGCTATGATTTTTAAGTACCTGTTGATAATCTCTCGATCCCGTATTTGTTTGCCCGGGTTTCACGTTGCACGTAAACGCCGAGGCGACACAACCATCGGGGCGCACGGCATGGGTCACCTGCGGGCAGGCTCCTACAAGGCACCTGCGTGCAACGTGAAACTCAGCCTCATTCCGTTACGGACTCGTCACTCTTCCTTTTGCCCTGGCGCTTTTCCATGCGCTCCGCCATCTTTGCCTTGCGCTCGGCGCGCTGCTGCTCCAGGCGTGTTTTCTGATCGTCGTTCAACACCTGCTCAACCTTCTCTTGCGCGGCGCGGTGATGCAGCATCAGATCCACGCGGCTGTCGGCGGTGGCGCGCGCCAGTTTTTTCAGTTCACGCTCGCTGCTGTCATCTGCAAAGGCGGTGCGCTCGGCCTCCATACTGGCCTGGAGTTTTTCCCTCAGCGGCTTGGCCGCGTCACGGGATTCCGCGACGATCTTCTTGATCTCTTCCTTCTGTGCGTCAGTCAATTCAAGTTGTTTGGCCATGCGCTCGAGGCCGCGCCCCTGATAGAAATGCGCGCCAGCCATTTCACCGTGGTGCATGTGTTTGCCGCCGTGCCAGCCGCCCTTATGGCGGTCTGCGGGATGAGCGAGCGATAGCGCGCTGAAGCCCACGGCACCGATGGCAATGGCGGTAATGGCTATTTTCTTTACACTGTTCATGGGTGACACCTCGGCTTTCTCGGGTTGGGAGTTCGAAATCATTCTAGTCGTCCGCTTTGCAATGAGGGGTAAAGGCGGCGTAAGTCTATGTAAATCTCTGTAAACCCTGTTTTTAGGTACTTTGCTTAGGGGAAAATGGGCTTGGGAGAAAATGGCATTGAGAGCAGGAGCTGACATCATGACGAATATTCTGATCATCGATGACGACGAGGAGTTGAGCGAAATGCTCAAGGAATACCTCGCGCCCGAAGGTTTCGCAGCCTCCTCGGTCTTGCGTGGCGATGTCGGCGCCGAAAAAGCCCTGCAGGATGGCTGGGACGCCATCATTCTCGACATCATGCTGCCCGGCCTCAACGGTATCGAGGTGCTGCGACGCATCAGGGCCCAGTCTCTGGTGCCGGTGCTGATGCTGACCGCCAAGGGCGACGACGTCGATCGCATTCTTGGCCTGGAGATGGGCGCCGATGATTATCTGCCCAAGCCGTTCAATCCGAGGGAGTTGGTGGCGAGATTGCGCGCCATCCTGCGTCGCCAGTCCGGCGCGAACAACGCCGCGAGCACGTTGCAATGTCGCACCCTGACGATGGTACCCGCATCCCGCAAGGCGCTGGTGGGCGACCTGCCGCTGGATCTGACCAGTACCGAATACAGTGTTCTGGAAGTATTGGCGCGCAATGCCGGTCAGGTGGTCAGCAAGGAGCAGCTCTACGAAAGCGCCCTCGGGCGCCCCCTGACCCTCTATGACCGCAGCATCGACATGCATATCAGCCACCTGCGCCGCAAACTCGGCGCTCTCGACGAGCAGCTGGTGATTCACACCATCCGCGGCGCGGGTTATCAACTGGAGAAGTGATGGGCCGCCTCTTCTGGAAAATCTTTCTGTGGTTCTGGCTCGCCCTGGCGCTGCTCAACCTGACCGTGGGCTGGGGAGTCAAGCTGTACCTGGAGCGCACCAACGCTCTCGATGATCGCGCCCTGCAAACCCAGGTGATGGCCATCGCCATGGCATTCGAGCAGGGCAATATCCGCAAGACGCGACATCTGCTCAGAGAAGCCACCAAGGAAAATCTGCGCCCGGTGTACGTCATCGACCATCAGGGCCAGGACGTGTTGGGGCGCTCGGTACCACGTTTCCTGCTGCGCAACCTGGACAACCCCGGCGACGATCGCAGGGTGTATCAGGCCAAGGTCACGCTCCCCAATGGCACGTCCTACCAGGTATTGGCGCCGCGCCGCCCGGTCCTGCAGGATCATTTTACAGCGCCACCTTTGTGGCTGGCGTTGTCCATCACTCTGGTGATCAGCACTCTCGTGTGCTACTGGCTGGCAAATTATCTGTCGAGTCCGATCCGCCTGCTGTCGAACGCCACTCGCCAGTTGGCCAAGGGGCGTCTCGACGTTCGCACCGGCAAGCTCAAGCGTCGCGATGAACTCGCGGATCTGGCGCGGGATTTCGACCAGATGGCCGACAAGATTCAGCAGTTGCTCGGCGCCCAGAAGCAGCTCATGCAGGATATTTCCCATGAGCTGCGCTCCCCGCTGGCGCGCCTCCAGGTGGCGCTGGCTCTGGCCATGCGCGACGGCGACAACCGCCAGGTGTACTACGACCGCCTCGCCACGGACCTCGACCGCCTGGAAACACTGATCGGCCAGGTGTTGACGCTGTCGCGCCTGGATACCGTCAATTATGAAAAGGAAGAGCTGGATTTCAGTGAACTGGTCGCCACCATTCTCGACAATTGCCGTATCGAGGCGACCCACAAGGGTTGCAAGCTCGCTGCCACATTGAGCAGCGGCATCAACATCCACGGCAGCCCCGAACTGCTTCACCGCGCGGTCGAAAACGTCGTGCGCAATGCCATCAAGTTCACCCCGCACGGAGAGCAGATCGAGGTTTCTCTGAGCCGCGCCGACGGCGTTGTGCGGATTGCCGTGAAGGACCGCGGACCCGGCATCCCCGAGGGCAGCGCCGCCAGCCTGTTCGAGCCCTTCGTCCGGCTCGATGAGGCGCGCCAGCACAAAACCGGCGGCTATGGATTGGGGCTTGCGATTGCCAAGAAGGCGGTGGAACTGCACAACGGCGCCATTGGCGCCCACAACCGTGAAGGCGGCGGCTTGGAGGTCAGTATTCAGTTACCTTCGGATGCGAGCTGATCGGGCGTTGTTTGACTGCCTGTTTGTGGTGCGTGCCTGTAGGAGCCTGCCTGCAGGCGACAAATTCTGGTGGTTGTCGCTTGCGGGCAAGCTCCTACAGGACATCTTCAAGCCCAGCCTGCCGGGGCAGCGGGTATCCTTCGATACACCCCGGTGGCACCTGCCTGCAGGTAACAAATTTCGGTGGTTGTTGCTTGCGGGCAGCACAACGGCGCCATTGGCGCTCACAATCGTGAAGGCGGCGATTTGGAGGTCAGTATTCAGTTACCTTCGGATGCGAGCTGATCGGGCCTTGTTTGACTACCTGTTTGTGGTGCGTGCCTGTATGAGCCTGCCTGCAGGCGACAAATTCTGGTGGTTGTCGCTTGCGGGCAAGCTCCTACACGGGCCGGCTCCAGGAAGAGTGTGGGTAGATCGCAGGGCGGCGTTATTTGATGACTTTTAGCGCCGGCTTGCCGCCACCCTTTGGGGGCTGAGGCGGTTTGGGGTCCGGCGTTCCCGGTGGTTCGTGATCCTGTTCCTCCGGCCCGAACATCAGCCCCTGACCGTTTTCCCTCGCATAGATACCCAGAATCGCTCCCATCGGCAGAAAGATTTCCGTCGGAATGCCGCCAAAGCGCGTGTTGAATGCCACGGCTTCGAGATCCATCGCGAAATTACTGACTGCGCGCGGCGCCACATTGAGAACGATCTGCCCATCGCTGACATGCTGCTGGGGCACGCTGGCCCCCGGAAAATGCGCATTCACCACCAGATGGGGCGTACAGCCGTTATCGACGATCCAATCGAAGATGGCACGTACCAGGTAGGGGCGGTTTGAGGTCATTCGAGTCATGATCTTGTCCGGCAAAACTCCCTCAGGCGCGCCCACCGGGCGCTTGCGCAAGGAGGGATTTAGTAGGTTGGGCTGAGGAACGAAGCCCAACAGGGGAAAGGCACGTTGGTGCCGGAACTGTTGGGCTTCGTTCCTCAGCCCAACCTACCTGGAACCCCAGAACTAGACCAGCCGTAGGCCCCTAGCGCATCTCCCTTTCCTGATCGGACAGGCTGAGCCGGAATGCGGGGCGCTCGAACAGCGTTTGCATGTAGGTGAGCATGGGCTTGGTCTGACGGCTGTTGGGCAGTTTGACGCCAAGAATTTCCAGGCGCCACAGCAAAGGCGCAAGGCAGCAGTCCACCAGGGTGAACTCCTCGTTCATGAAATAGGGCATCTCGGCGAAGATCGGCGCCACCGCCATGAGGTTTTCCCTGAGGCTTTTGCGGGCGCGTTCGACTTCCTTGTTGTCGCCGCTGTTCAAGATGGTCTGCACATCGACACACCAATCTTTCTCGACGCGATACATGAACTGACGCGACAGCGCACGCGCCACCGGGTAGACCGGCAGCAGAGGTGGATGGGGAAAGCGCTCGTCCAGGTATTCCATCATCACCTTGGACTCGTAGAGCGCGAGATCCCTGTCCACCAGCATGGGCAGCGTGCCGTACGGATTGAACTCCAGAACTTCCTCGGGAACCGCCTTGGGGTCGACGTTTTCGATGTCGACGGCAATTCCCTTTTCTGCAAGAACGATCCTCACCCGGTGGCTGTAATGACAGGTCGGGTCGGAGAACAAAGTCATCGACGAACGTCTTGTTACAGCCACCATCTTTCTATCCTCTCATCTCAGCTTGTTTAACAGCCCCCGTCAGAACGCGATCAGTGCACGTCCTTCCAGTATTCACGGTTCAGCAGCCAGACCCAGACAAGCAGGAATGACAGGAACAGCAGAACGTAAATACCCAGGGTCTTGCGTTCCTCGCGAACGGGGTCGGCCATGTAACCCATGAAGTTGACCAGATCGTAGACAGCCTTGTCGAACTCGTCGGGCGACATCTCGCCTTTGACAACCAGTTCGTAGCTGCCGCAGGGATCTGACAAAATGGGTTCGCCAGTCAGCGGATCCTGCTTGACGCCCTTGTTGCGCGCCTTCACCGGACCGGGGGCACAGGCCTGCAGGCCCTGGAGATCGAGCAGCGCGTGGGGCATGGCAACGTCGGTGAATACCTTGTTGTTGACGCCCACGCCGCGGCTTGGATCCACATAGAAGTTGCGCAGGTAGGTGTAAACCCAGGACGGCGAGCGCGCGCGGGTCACCAGGGTCAGGTCGGGCGGTGCCGCGCCGAACCACTGCTTGGCTTCGCGTTCGCGCATGGGGATGGTCATCAGATCACCGATTCTTTGCTCGGCGAACACCAGGTTCTCCATCACCAGGTTCTCCGGCAGGTGCAGGTCTTCAGCGATCCGCCCCCAGCGAGAATACTTGGCGGAGTGGCAGCCCATGCAATTGTTCACGAACAGTTTGGCGCCGTGTTGCAGGGAGGCCTTGTCGGCGAAGTCCAGCTCCATCTTGTCGCAGGGGATGGTGCCGCAATCGAAGTCGCCACCAGCTCCCACGGCCTTGAGGGGCAGGAAGATCAACAGCGCGACGACGATGACCACACCCAGCGTCTTGAGACCACCCATGCCGCCGTCCATGGTGACGGTCGCGGGTTCGGGCTTGGTTTTCTCCATGCGGGTCCAGAAGAACATACCGATGAAGTAGCCGAAGTAGATCAGGGTACAGATCTGCGCCAGGAAGGTACGCGCAGGTGTCGGTGCCTTGACGCCGAGAACGCCGAGAATCACGAACGCTGCAACGAAGATCACCACCATCACCCGGCTGACGATGCCCTTGTAACGCATGGACTTGACCGGGCTGCGATCGAGCCAGGGCAGCACGAACAGGATGGCGATGGCTGCCGCCATGGTCAGGAAGCCGAGGAACTTGTCCGGCACCGCACGCAGCATGGAGTAGTACGGCGTGAAGTACCAGACCGGTGCAATGTGCTCGGGTGTCTTCAGCGGGTTGGCAATCTCGAAGTTGGCTTTCTCGAGGAAGTAACCACCCATTTCCGGCATGAAGAACACGATGAAGCAGAACACCATCAGGAACACGACCACCGGCACCAGGTCATGCACGGTGTAGTAGGGGTGGAACGGAATACCGTCGCGGGGGATGCCGTTCTCGTCCTTGTTCTTCTTGATCTCGACACCGTCCGGGTTGTTGGAACCCACTTCGTGCAGCGCCAGAATGTGCAGCACCACCAGCGCCAGCAGCACGATGGGCAGCGCCACCACGTGCAGCGACATGAAGCGATTCAGGGTGATGCCGGAGATCAGGTAGTCGCCGCGCACCCACTGCACGATGTCTTCACCGACGTAGGGAATCGCGCCGAACAGCGAGATGATCACCTGTGCACCCCAGTAGGACATCTGACCCCAGGGCAGTACGTAGCCCAGGAAGGCCTCGGCCATGAGCGCCAGATAGATCGCCATGCCGAAGATCCACACCAGTTCCCGCGGCGCACGGTAGGAACCGTAGATCAGGCCACGGAACATGTGCAGATAGACGACGATGAAGAATGCCGAGGCGCCGGTGGAGTGTATGTAGCGTATCAGCCAGCCGTAGTCGACATCGCGCATGATGTATTCGACGGAGGCGAAAGCCCCTTCGGAGGTGCCTTCGTAGCTCATCAACAGCCAGATGCCCGAAAGCAGCTGAATGACCAGCACGACCAGCGACAAAACACCGAAGAAATACCAGAAGTTGAAGTTTTTCGGGGCATAGTATTTGCCCATGTGGGTGTCCCAGGCGCGCTGTACGGGCAGGCGCTTGTCAACCCAGGTCCACAGTCCGGTGAGCCAGTTCATTACGCAGCCTCCTGATCGACACCAATGATAATCACACCGTCGCTCTCAAAGGTGTACGGCGGAACTTCCAGGTTGGTCGGTGCGGGAACACCTTGGTATACCCGGCCCGCCAGATCGAACTTGGAGCCGTGACAGGGGCAGAAGAAGCCGCCCACCCAACTGTCGTCCTTGTTGCCGCTGCCCGGATCGATCCCCACCTCGGGACGAAACATGGGCGCGCATCCCAGATGAGTACAGAGCCCCACCAACACCAGAATCTCGGCCTTGATGGCGCGGTTCTCAGGGTTGACGTAGGTGGGCTGAACGGAATCTTCGGAGTGAGGGTCGCGGATCAGGGAAGCGGTCTTTTCGAGACCTGCCAGAGCCTCCTCGGTGCGGCGCAGCACATACACCGGCTTGCCTCGCCACTCGACGGTGATCATCTGGCCGGGTTCCAGCTTGCTGATGTTGGCCTTTACCGGGGCACCGGCGGCTTTCGCCTTGGCGCTGGGGTTCCAGGAACCCACAAAAGGAACTGCGGCCCCCACCACTCCCACAGCCCCGACAACACAGGTCGCGCCAGTAAGGAAGCGGCGGCGCCCTTGATTGACACCGTCATTATTCATGACTTTCTCCGTTAATGAGCAGCAAATATCGGTCAGGGCCAGAGAACCCCAGGAAAATGGCGTGCAATGTTAAAGAAAAGCGCCGTCAATAACAAGGGAAGCGTCTGCCAAAAACCTATAACCACTTGAAAAACAAACAAAAATGCCCGGCTTGAAAACCGGGCATTCTGTGTGGCAAAAGGTAAAGTCTGACTCAGCGCTTGGAGTACTGGGGCTTTTTGCGCGCCTTGTGCATACCGACTTTCTTGCGCTCGACCTCGCGGGCGTCGCGGGTCAGGAAGCCCGCCTGACGCAGCGGAGAGCGCAGATTCTCATCGTACTCGATCAGTGCGCGCGCAATACCATGGCGGATTGCGCCGGCCTGGCCGAAGCTGCCACCACCGGCAACGGTGATGTGGGCATCGAACTTCTCACCGGTTTCGGTCAGCTCAAGCGGTTGACGCACGATCATGCGCGCCACTTCGCGACCGAAATAGCCCTCCAGCGTGCGATTATTGATGGTGATCGCACCGGAGCCATTTTTGAGGAATACCCGCGCAGAGGAGGTCTTGCGGCGGCCCGTTCCGTAAAATTGATTGTCTGCCATTATCTACAATCCGTCTCAGAGACTCAGTTCTTGGGGTTGCTGGGCGCCGTGCGGGTGGCTTTCACCAGCATAGACTTTCAGCTTCTTGAGCATGGCGCGGCCGAGAGGGCCTTTGGGCAGCATGCCCTTCACAGCACTTTCGATGGCGCGCTCAGGCGCTTTTTCGATCAGCTTCTCGAAGCTGATTTCCTTGATACCGCCGACATACCCCGTGTGGTGGTAGTACATCTTGTCCTTGGCCTTGTTGCCAGTGACACGTACTTTTTCCGCGTTGACGACGACGATGTAATCACCGGTGTCGACGTGGGGAGTATACTCCGGCTTGTGCTTGCCGCGCAGCCTGGAGGCAATGTCCGCGGCGATTCTGCCCAGAACCTTGTCTGAAGCGTCAACCACGAACCACTCGCGGTTTACAGTTTCGGCTTTCGCGCTGAATGTTTTCATTCTTTCCTGCCTGAAATCAGGGGGGTTGAAAAAAGAGGGCGAAGTTTAGCGACGCCCGCCGCACATTTCAAGCCCGCGCCTTCTTTATTTTCCCCAAGAGCATAAAGCACCCGGGAACATGCTTGTGAGCGATAAGCTTTAGGCAGGAGCCCAGCAAGAACTGAGCCCTGCCAGCGTTCAACTTAAAGCTTACAGCTTATCGCTCAATTACCACTCACGGCCGGTGAGGTCGCGCAAGATACTCCGTCGACTGCATTTCCAGAAGGCGGCTGCGGGTGCGCTCGAACTCGAACACCAGGCGCTGCCCCGCGTAGATGTCCTGAAGCTGCACCTCGGCGGAAAGAATCAGTTTCACACCGCGGTCATAAAATTCGTCCACCAGGTTGATGAAGCGCCGCGCCTGGTCCTCCATCGCCGCACCCAGTTGCGGCACGCAGCTGATCAGCACCGCGTGAAATTCGCGCGCCAGTTCGATGTAGTCGTTCTGGCTGCGCGGGCCGTCACACAGCGCCTTGAAGTCGAACCAGGCGACATCTTCACCCACGAAACGGGCCGGGATCTGCCGCCCTTCAACGGTGATGTCGGGGCTGACCTCGATTTCCTCGGGAGTTGGCACCAGGTTGTGGAACGCCTCCTTGAGAGAGGCTTCGGCCGTATCACCGAGCGGGTAGTGATAGAGCCGGGCATTTTCCAGCGCCCGCAGCCGGTAATCGACGCCGCCATCGACATTGAGCACCTTGCAGTGCTTCTTCAGCAGTGCGATGGCCGGCAGGAAACGCTGGCGCTGCAAACCGTCCTTGTACAGCCCGTCGGGTACGATATTGGAGGTCGCTACCAGCGTCACCCCTCTCTCGAAGAGGTGGGTCATGAGGGTGCCAAGGATCATCGCATCGGTGATGTCAGACACGAAGAACTCGTCGAAACAGATCACCCTGGCCTCGGCGGCGATGCGATCGGCAACCTTTTCCAGGGGATTCTTTTCACCCTTGAGCGCCTTGAGCTCCTCATGCACGCGGCGCATGAAGCGGTGGAAGTGGGCGCGCATCTTGTTTTCGAAGGGCAGGCTTTCGAAAAAGGTATCCATCAGATAGGTCTTGCCGCGCCCTACCCCGCCCCAGAAATAAAGCCCGAGCACGGGCTCTACCTTCTTTTTGCGGCCACGCAACAACCGGCGCAACGCTCTCTTGTCATTGCCCGTGCCGCTGGCGACCAAGTCGTCGTACAGGCGCTGCAATTCCATCACCGCCTTTTCTTGCGCGGGATCGTGGACAAAGCCGGGCGTTTTCAGATCCCGGCGGTATCTTTCAAGAGGTGTCGACATCCGATTTCCTGATATTGACTCAAGGCTCAGCCAGTTGCTGCGGCAGCAACGCAAGCAGGCGCTCGCGCAGCACCGCGAGCTGGCCGTGGAAAAAATGACTCGCCTCCGGCAGCTCGACAAGCTGCGGCGCGGGATCCAGGGTTTTCGCCCAGACGAGGATCTGGGCGCTGTCCACCAATTCGTCCTGCCCCGCCACGACAACGCTCAGCGGGCAGGGGTAGGACGTGACGGCGGCGAAATTGTAGCGCCCAACCGGAGGCGCGACAAACAGCCCGTGGCGCACCCCCGGCATGCGCAGGCAGCCATTGCTGGCAACGCCCGAGCCGAAGGAAAATCCGGCGAGCAACAGCCCGGACGCGCCCGTGCGCTGTTGCAGCCAATCCGCGACGGCGGCGAGATCGTCCACTTCACCGCGCCCCTTGTCGTACTGCCCGCCACTCGCGCCCACACCGCGGAAATTGAAGCGCGCCGCAGGCACCCCCAGTTCGGCATAAATCCGCGCCAGCGTGGTCACCACCTTGTTGTCCATGGTGCCGCCGAAAACCGGGTGCGGATGACATACCAGGGCGCAGGACCCTCGCTCGCTCAGCGCTCCCCCTGCGGCGGCGGGGCGCACGACCACCTCCAGATCACCGGCGGGCCCGGCGATGATCGTTCTCTCTTCCTTTGCTGCAGACACGGTCTTCTCCCAACTGGCAAAACGGCAATGGTAATCGCAAAGTGGCTGGCGAACCCGCCGCGAGGCAATCTTCGGGTTAACCAGGCGCGAATATCACGTATACTGGCACGTACCCGACGATGTTTTTTGTGGTGTGCTGAAAGGAAAACACTGTGGATGCGACAACCCTTGTAATTGCTGCCGTCTGTTTGCTGGTGGGTCTTGCCGCGGGCTTCCTGCTGACCCGTACGCTCTCGCCTCAGGAAGGCAAGCGCCGGCTTCTGGAGGAGCAGCTCAAGCAAAAGGAAAATGAGCTGAGAGCCTACCAGCGCGATGTATCCGATCACTTCCTCAAGTCGTCGGAAATGCTGCGCGAACTCACCCGCAGCCACCGGGAAATCAGCGAACATCTCGCATCCAGCGCGGTGCTGCTCAGTTCCCCCGACGTCAGCCGCCGGGTCCAGGATACGGCTTTCGCCGGGCTGAGCAGCGAGAGCCGGCCGCGCATACTCTCCCAGATCGACGCAGAGCCCCCCAAGGATTACGCACCCAGCGTTCCGGGCGGTGTTCTCAGCGAGAATTACGGATTATCGGATCTGCAGTCGGACCAGGTCTACACTCAAGGCCTGGCAACCAATAAGACGAACGACGACTTCGATAGCGAGAATGATGACGATCCGACGCTCAAGGTCAGCTGAGTCGAGCTCGGGCTGACAGTCGTCGCACAGCGGGAGCAACGCGGGATAGTGAGAGCAGCCCAGGTTTTTCGTTATATCAGCTGGCCAGTGATCGCCGGCCTGCTCGCCGCGGCACTGATCCTGGCGCTGCTGCCCAGAGTGCTGGAGCAGCCCGACACGGCGCACGAGAGCTTCGCACCCATCGACAATGAAACGCTGGGCCCCGGCGCCGCGCCCTCGTGGGAAGGCCCTGTGTCGTACTCCAATGCCGTCGCCAGGGCCGCGTCATCGGTGGTCAACATCTACACCAGCAAGACCGTCACCCGACAGCGCCAGCATCCGCTGCTCAACGACCCCTTTTTCCGCCGCTTCTTCAGCAGTGGCGGCCTGCCGCAGCAGAAACGCATGGAATCTTCGCTCGGCTCGGGTGTGATCGTGAGCAGCAAGGGCTTCATTCTCACCAACAATCACGTGGTGAGTGGCGCCGACCAGATCGTGGTACTGCTTCACGACGGCCGCGAAGCCCAGGCCACGGTGGTGGGCGTCGATCCCGACACGGACCTGGCGGTGCTCAAGATCGAGCTGGGCGGACTGACGCCCATCAGCATCGGCAACCCGCAGAAGGCGCGCGTCGGCGACGTGGTGCTGGCCATCGGCAATCCCTTCGGGGTGGGTCAGTCGGTGTCGCAGGGCATCATCAGCGCCACGGGGCGCGGCCTCGGCCTCAATACCTTCGAAAACTTCCTGCAGACGGACGCCGCCATCAATCCCGGCAATTCCGGCGGTGCCCTGATCGACACCTACGGCAACCTGCTCGGCATCAACTCCGCCATCCTCAATGAAAACACCTCGGTGGGTATCGGCTTCGCGATTCCCGCCGATACCGCGGTACGCGTCATGGAGGGTATCGTCAAGCACGGCAAGGTAGTGCGCGGCTGGCTGGGCGTCCAGGCGCAACAACTGGCGCCGGAAGTGGCGACACGACTGGGGCTCGATCCGCCCCGCGGCCTGATCATCACCGATATCCACATCAATGGCCCCGCACACCTGGCGGGGCTGCTGCCCGGCGACATCATCACTCACATGAACAACCAGTTGGTGGGCGACGGGCGTCAAGGCACGAATATCGTTGCCGACCTGACGCCCGGCGAGCTGATCCACGTGGACGTGGTGCGCAACGGCGAGAAAATTTCCGTCACCACAGTGGCAGGCACGCGACCGAGCGGGGGCTGAGGCGGGGGCTTGTTATACGTAGCGGTCTCTACACAGTGGTCGGAAATTCAGACTGCGGTGCGGGTGGGTCTGAGTGAGCTATAAGCCGTAAGCTTTAAGCAGGAGCACGGCAAGAACTGCGCTCTGCCAGGGTCTAACCTAGAGCTTACAGCTTATAGCTCAACAGCATCCATCCACAGCCTGCTCAGCCTACCCCGCAAGAATCGCATCCAGAGCGGCAATCAGTCTCGCCTGCTGCTCTTCGGTGCCCACCG
>CAYXXZ010000030.1:0-31113 GCA_964469165.1 uncultured Porticoccaceae bacterium | reverse complement strand
TCTGGGAGCGTGAGCCCGCCATCGATCGCGCGCTGCTGGAGCGCGTCGAGCAGGGTTCTCCGCACATCGCCGGTTACAGCCTGGAAGGCCGCCTGCGCGGCACCGTGATGGTGTACGAAGCGTTCTGCCGCTGGCGGGGCAGCACGGCGCAGGAAAGCATTCTGGAAAAAATGCTCGACGACCAGGCGCCGACCGCGCACAGCCTTGAAATCATGTGCCCGCCGGATGGCGATGATTACCAGAAAATGAAAGCCATCACCTTGGCCGCATACGATCCGCAGCAAGATTTTCGGCGTATGCAGGACATGGCGAGTGCCAGCACTTCTCTTGCGGAAGGTTTCGATCTGTTGCGAAGACATTATCCACTGCGCCGGGAGTTCGGTTTTTATCGGGTCGGCAATATTGGCAATACAGATCTTGCAAACAAATTACAGGCCCTGGGTTTCAATTCCTGATATTGCAGACGGGCCTTGACCACCGCAAAAATAACGACCTTTCCTCGTTGCAATCGGCAATCAGGCGTCACGAGCCTGTTGACAGTTCGATGAATCTTGTCCAATATCGCCGCCCTTGCAGGTGACCCGCTGGCATCACGCCATTGGGTGAAACGAGAAACAGGTGCGTCGCAACGAACAATCTTCGTTGAATCAGGACAAGGCCTGTGCTGCCCCCGCAACGGTAATCAGAAAATGTCACTCAGTCCGCATCGCCCGATGTGGAAGCCACTGCACAGTCGCTGTGTGGGAAGGCGGGTGGCAAGACGCCAGCGTCGTTCTGTGAGCCCGGATACCGGCCTGCAAAAGCGCGAAAACCCGTGGCGGGGCGCCATACGGTAGCTGCAGGCTGATTGTTCAGCGCATATGCATCCGTCCGTATTTTTCCCATCGCTCGATTTTTTCGTTGCCTTTGGCAACGAACGCCCTTTTCGCGCATGTGATGTTGATTTTCCCCGGTAGAGGGATCGGCATGGAGCCGCCGCCATTGCATGGCGCCGGCATTTTTTTGTTTGCGTGAAAAAAGTGTGGGCCATTTCCTTGCGGGAATGGCCGGGGGAATTGTTGTGGATGTGATTCTGGCGATAGAACAGCTGCTCTATGAGGTGGCTTCCTGGCTTTATCTTCCCGTCATCGGCGGCTGCGCGCTGTTGGTGATCTACATGCCGCTGCAACTGGGAGCGACGTTGCACGAGGCCTGGAGCCGGCGCCATGGTGTTTATCCGGCGCGGCGAAAATTCCAGCGTGAACTGGATGCGCTGCTGGCCGGGAAAACCTCCGCTGCCCATTTTGCACTCGATGTCGAACGCCTGTACCAGGTGGCGGAAGTGCAGATCGCGCGCAGCCTGGACAGGGTGCGTTTCGTGATCAAGGTGGGCCCCGCGCTGGGCCTGATGGGAACCCTGATTCCCATGGGCATTTCACTGGCGGCGCTAGCGGAAGGCAACATTCCGAAAATGGCCGGCAGCATGGTGACGGCCTTTACCGCCACGGTCGCGGGGCTCGGCGCGGGCGTGGCGGCGTACATGCTGGCGCTGCTGCGCGAGCGCTGGGCGCGGGACGATCTGCGCGAAATGGCCCATGCCGGCGATCTCGCCATCGTGGCGCGGGAGGAAGCTGAAAAGGAGCGGGGTAATGGGACTGCTCAATAAAAGGCGTGCCGGGGGGCAGGACCAGACGCCGCTAGAAGACCCGATCGCGGGTGTGGCCAATCTGTTCGATGCCAGCATCGTGTTCATCGTGTCGATGATGATCGCGCTGTTCATGGCGTACAACATGCTCGATCTGCTCGACCCCACTGCGGAGGTGACCATCACCAAGAAAAACGCGGAGGGGGAGCTGGAAATCATTACCCGCAAGGGCAGCGAGATCACCGCCAGCAAAGTGACGGACAAGCAATTGAACGGGCGCGGCTCGCGGTTGGGCACCGCGTACCAACTGGAAGATGGCCGTGTCGTGTATGTTCCCGATGAGTGAGGTACGGCATTTTTCCGGGCGCCTGTTTTTCCCGTGGCTATTTTTTCAGTGGCTGTTTTTTCAGGGCCTGGGGCCGCTGCTTTTCCTGTTGCTTGCGCTGCCCGCCAGTGCGCGGGCCGATGCGCCGAACCTGGTCATCATTCCCGGCGACCCGACCATGCGCCCATTGGCGGCGGCGGTGGCGCAGCTGCGCAATGACGTCAGCCGGCCCGAGCTGGCCAATGTTCATATTCAAATATTGCCGTCGTCGCGGGTGGGCGAAGCCGAATTGAGTGCAATCGCCGCCGCGGACGTATTCATCTTCAACAACCCCGGCCGCGAGGCCCTGCGCAAGACCACGCCTGCCATACAAGCCCTGCTGGCAAGGGGCGGACGCGCCTACGCGCTCGGCTCGCCAGTGGACGGCGCCGCCGAGGCGGGCCTGGTGCAGGATACGGAGTTGCGCGCCTATGTCAGCGCCGGCGGCGCCGACAATCTGGCGAACATGTTGCGCCGCGTGCTGGCGCGGGAGTTCGGCATGGATGCGGGAGCGATTCCCGCACCGCGGCCCTTTCCGTCGCAAGGTTTGTGGAACCCGCGCAGCAACCGTGTTTTCGAGCAATTCGAAGACTACGTGGCGGACTACAGCAAACAGCAAACGGGCGGGGAGGCGCAGCGGCCCTGGGTGGGCATACTGTTCAACCGCGTCACCGCACAGGCGGGTGTATCGCCCATGCTGGAAGCGATGATGACGGCGCTGGAGCGGCGCGGCTACAACGTGGCGCCGGCGTTTGGCTACCCCTCAGACGTGCCGGCCCGGGCATTCTTTGTCGATGGCGACGGCAAGCCGCGCACAGCGGCCATCATTGCGCTCGCCATGAAAATGGGACACACACCGGACAGTGCGATTCCCGCCATGGAACAGGCCGGTGTGCCCTTGATCAACGCCATCTCCCTGTATGAGCAGAGTGTCGAGGAATGGCGCGATTCCGCACTCGGCCTGTCGCTGGGCGAGCGCTCCTGGCAGGTGGCCACAGCGGAGTTCGCCGGCGCCATCGCGCCCACGGTGATGGCCGGCAAGGAACCCCTGCGGGAGCCGTCCTCGGGGCTGGAATACATGGAGGAAATGCCGATCCCCGAGCGCGTCGAGCGGCTCGTCGAGCGCGTGCATCGCTGGGCGCAGTTGCAGCGGTTGGCGAACGCCGACAAGCGGGTTGCCGTCATTTATTACAACTACCCGCCGGGCAAGGAAAACATCGGCGCTTCCTACCTCAACGTGCTGCCGCGCTCGCTGTGGCAGATCTACACCCGGCTGCGGGACGAGGGCTATAGCGTCAGCGGCGGGCCGGAGACGGAGCAGGCGTTGTTCGAGCGGGTGCGCGACCACGGCAGCAATATCGGCCTGTGGGCCCCCGGCGCCCTGGAACAACTGGTGCGCGGCAAGCATGTCGAGTTGTGGCCGGTGGCCGAGTACCGCAAATGGTTCGACCGCCAGCCAAAACCGTTGCGGACCATGATCAACGACGCCTGGGGCGAGCCGGAGGCCAGCACCATCATGACCTGGCGCGACAGCGACGGTGCCGCGTATTTCGTGTTTCCCGTGCAGCGTTTCGGTGGCCTGCTGTTCGCGCCCCAGCCGTCGCGCGGCAGCGAGCAGCAGATCGACAAGCTGTATCACGATGTGATGGTGCCGCCGCATCACCAGTACCTGGCGTTCTATCTGTGGCTCCAGCACGTGTACGACGCCCATGCCATGGTGCACGTGGGCACCCACGCCAGCCATGAATGGCTGCCGGGCAAGGAAGTGGGATTCACGCCCGCCGACCCGCCGGAGGCGATGGTGGGCGCGGTGCCCCAGTTGTATCCCTACATCGTCGACGACATCGGTGAGGCTCTGCAGGCGAAGCGGCGCGGCATGGCGACGATCATTTCCCACATGACGCCGCCCTTCGACAAGACCCATCTCAATTCCGAACTGGTGAGGCTCAAGCAGGCCTTTTCCGATTACGCGGTGGCCGCGCAGAAAAGCGACATGGCGGCGGCCGCGCAACTCGCCCAGGTCGAGGCGCTCGCCAATGAGCTGGGCGTGCTGGCGGATCTCGGCCTGGATAGCCTTGAGGACGAGCGCGCCATCGAAGAGGTGGAGCACTACCTCAAGGAAATCCACGAGCGGGATACCCCCTACGGCCTGCACACCTTCGGCGTGGCGGCGGATGAGGCGCTGCGCATCGCCACCGCCGATGCAATATTGAGCCTGGACACGGAACTGGCCGGGCCGGAGCGCGAGCGCCGCCGCGCGGAGCTGGTGGATCTGCTGGAAACCAGCGCCGCCGTGGAACTGAACGCCCTGGTGGCCGGGCTCGAAGGCCGTTACATCGCCGCCGGCCCCGGCAACGATCCCTTACGCAACCCGTCCTCGCTGCCCACCGGGCGCAACCTCTACGGCTTCAACCCGGACACGCTGCCCACGCGCGGCGCCTGGGAGCAGGGCGCCGCGCTGGCGGAAGCCTTCGTGGCCGATTATCTCGAACGCCACGACAGTTATCCCGACCGGGTGGTGTTCAACCTGTGGAGCACGGAAGCCATGCGCCACGAAGGGGTCACCGAGGCAGAGATTCTCGCCTTGCTCGGCGTGCGGCCGCGCTGGGATGCCTGGGGCAGGGTCAGCGGCGTGGAGCTCATCGAGCGCGCCGAGTTGGGGCGCCCACGGGTGGATGTGACCATCGTGCCGTCCGGGCTCTACCGCGACACGCTGCCGAACCTGATGCTGATGCTCGACATGGCGGTCGACAAGGTGAAGGACCTGGAAGAAGAGGACAACCCGGTCATCGCCAACGTGCGCCGCGTGCGCGCCCTGCTGCGCGAGCAGGGCGTGTCCGACGAGGAGGCGGCGCGCATGGCCGCGGTGCGCCTCTTCACGGAGCCTTCCGGCACCTATGGCACAGGGCTCGACGGCGTCATCCAGGCCAGCAACAGCTGGGACGACGACGCCCAGGTCGCGGCGGTGTACTTCAACCGGGTCGGCCACCTGTTCGGCCAGGGTTACTGGGGCGAGCGGCCCGGCGCCGAGGGGCTGGCGGTCGATATCTTCAAGATGGCGCTCAGCGGCGCCAAGGCGGCGATCCATTCCCGCGCCAGCCATCTGTACGGCACCCTCGACAACGACGACGTGTTCCAGTACCTGGGTGGCACGGCGCTGGCGATTCGCCAGGTCAATGGCGCCGCGACGGAAAGCGTCATCCTCGATCTCGCCAGCAAGGACGGCCCGCGCCACGAATCCCTCGAGCGCTACCTGGGCCGTGAACTGCGCAGTCGCTACACCAACCCGGAATGGGTCAAGGCGATGCTCGACGAGGGCTACGCCGGGGCGCGCTTCGTGATGAAGGTGACCGAGCACCTGTGGGGCTGGCAGGTCACCAACCCCGAGGCCGTCAGTGACGCCCACTGGCAGGAAATGTACGAAACCTACGTCGCCGACCGCGAGAACCTGGATATCCGCGAGCGTTTCCGCTCCACCCAGAACCTGCTTGCGTACCAGGCGATGGTCGACAAGATGCTGGTGGCCATCAACAAGGGCTATTGGCAGGCCGCGGACGAGGTGCGCGAGCACCTGAACGAAGTGAATGCCGAGTTGATCGCCGAAGCGGGTGTTGCCTGCAACCTGCACTCCTGCAGCAGCGCGGAGGTGATCGCCGCCGCGCAGGCCCAGGATGCGCGCGCCATGGAAATGGCGATGCTCCAGCCTGCGCCGGCACCTGGTGCCGCTGCGGCGGTCCCGGCGCAGGCTGCCGAGCCGGCGGCAACCGCTTCGCCCGGCGCACACACGACATCCGCGCCGCCTCCGGCAACGGCGCAGCCCCAGGCGGCGCAGCAGGACGGAGAGAGCACCGACCTGGTCGAGGGCTTCGAGGTTCAGCGTATGTCCCAATCCCGCGCGCCGGCCAGCGCCGCGCCCGCGGAGCAAGCCGTGCAGTGGCTGCTGGTCGGGTGCCTGCTGCTGATCGCCGCCGGTTTCGCCTGGAACGCGGTTCAGACTCGGCGGCAATGATATTCGAGTGGCACGGTACTGCCCCGGTGGATTTCCGGGGGCGCTGCCGGGCTGTATGTGCAGACCCGGACCTTTGGCCCGGCTTTTAGTGGAGTAACAACAATGTCGATAGCACGGGGTGTTTCCCTGATCGTCGCCGCGGGTGCCGTGGTATCCGTTCACGCCGATGATGGCAAGACGGAGGTGACCTTGGGGTCGGTGAAGGTGACGGCGCAGCGGATCGACCAGACGCTGGTCGAAGCCCCGGTGTCTGTCACCGTCATCACCGACCAGCAGGTGGAAAGCTCCGGCGCCAGGACGGTCTATGCGCTGCTGGACAACCAGGTGGGCATTTCCAACATGTCCTATGGGCCGGACGGCCGGGAGTTCGGCCTGACCAGCGGCCGCCTGATCATCCGCGGCCTGGACAAGGGCACCCTGATGCTGCTCAACGGCGCGCCGATGAACCTGATGAACTACAACGGTTCCGAAAACGTACCCATGGAAAGCATCGAGCGCGTCGAGTTGATCCGCGGCGCCAGTTCCACTTTGTACGGCAGCGAGGCGCTCGCCGGCGCGGTGAACATCGTCACCCGTCGCGCCCACGGCGAGCCGCGCAGCCGCATCGGCCTGTCCGGCGGCAATTACCAAAGCCGCTGGACGCTGGGCCACGAGAACGAAAAGATCGCGCTGCATTTCTCGCGCACCCAGCTCGATGGCATCGGCCAGACCAGCAAGGTGTTTCCCAGTTCCACCACGTACTGGCGCCTGGAAGACGGGCGCAAGGACGGCGCCTTCGCGACCGCCAATCTCACCGATTACCTGAGTTTCAACTGGACGTATTCCTACCTGGAGAGCGAGCGTACGCGGCTGCCTGTCAGCAGCGGCACTACCATGGTGTACGACTATGAGGATACCCGCCACGGCGCCAATCTGGTCTACGACCATCCCGAACAGGCCATCAAGGCCGTGGCCTATTACAACAGCCGCGATCTCGACGCCAGGAACGGCGCCCTCGGCACTGTGTTGGCACCGGCGCGGGCGGAGACCATCGACCTCTACAACGCCGGTGTCGATGTGCAGAAGACCTGGCAGCTGTTCGACGGCAGGGACACGGTCGTCACCGGTGGTGGGGTCGCTACCGAGGATTTCCACGGCGTGATCAGCGGCTATGACGCCGACCGCCAGATCACCTCGCTCTACGCCTCCTATGCGTGGCGCACCTTCGAGCGCCTGACCACCACCTTTGGCCTGCGCGGCCAGTTGATCGACGATTACGCCAAGGATTATGAAGTGGTGGTCGGTCAGATCCAGACGAATTATCTGTTGACAGACAACTGGTCGTGGTTCGTGAATGTCGGCGAATCCTTCCAGATGCCGCCGCTGAACCAGTATTTCAGCCGCAACGACGGCGAGTTCGAACAACTGAAGCCACAGCGCGGCTGGAGCTACGAAACGGGCTTCAAGCACCTCGACGGCAACAACCTGTTCACCGTGGCGGTGTACAGCATGGACATCACCGACAAATTCGTGTGGGTGCGCACGCCGGACAACCGTGAAGTGCTGACCAACAGCGGCGATTTTCGTAACACGGGTATCGAAGTGGAATACAAGCGCGCTCTGGACAACGCCTGGACGGCGAATCTGGGTGGCAGCGTCTCCAGTCCGGAGAGCAATGACAGTGGCAAATGGGTTCAGGACTCCAGCCGCATCCAGCTTGTCGCCGGCATCGAGTACCGACGCGACGGTTGGCTGGCGGCGCTCAACTACATGCACGTGGGGGACAGGGAAAACGCCCAGTACAGGACGCGCGAGCGCACGCCGGAGCGCGACAACCTGAACCTGTTGGTCAAATACCAGATCGGGGATCATGCCTTCACGCTCAATGCCCGCAACCTGCTGGATCGCGAAAATCCGCTGAACAAATATGAGAACTGGGACATGCCGTTCAATTGGACGCTGGCCTGGGATTACACCTTCAGGTAATTCTGCAATACATCTCCGGTCGACAGGACATCGACCGGAGCTTTTCGGCAAGACGGATCAATGGTATTGGCGAATGATCAGGCTGTCGCCGCGCTGGATGATTTCCAGATCTGACAGGAAGGACATACCGAGCAGAATCTCATTGCCGGTAAGGCCTACCGCCAGTCCACCGTGCACCTGTGTGGCGACAATGTCGCCCAGGCGCAACTCATCGATTGTGGTGATATAGGACGTACTGGTGCCATTGGCGGTTTTGATCGGCACCGCACGGCCTTTTTCCAGCCCCAATTTATCGCCTAGGTGATAGGGGACCGCCACCATGGTGGCGCCGGTGTCCAGCAGGAAGGTAACGGTTTCGCCATTGATCTGCCCCGTGGCCACATAGTGCCCGAGGGCATTGCGCTTCAGCACGATCTCGGTAAATCCGTCCCCGACGTTGCTGCTCAGCGCGCGGTTGGGGTTGTGGCGATCTTCTTCCACACCGCTGAAATGGTAGGTGAGCAGCGCCATGATGCCGAGCCAGCTGGCAACGAGCATACCTTTGCCGAGCTTCTTGCCGGGTGGACTAGTGTTCGGCATGGCGCAGGCAGGAAATCACTGGACGGCAATGGCCGCCGAGTCTGGACACATTGCGGGTCATCCCGCTTTTGCCGCGCCCACGCTGCGGTAACTGGCCAGAAAGCGTTCGAGGCGCTTGATCGCTTCCACCAGATCATCCTCCCAGGGCAGGAAGACGATACGGAAGTGCTGAGTGTCGGGCAGGTTGAAGGCCGTGCCGTGCACCAGCAGCAATTTCTCCTGCAGCAACAGATCGAGACAGAATTGCTCGTCGTCCTCGATGGGATAGAGCATCGGATCAAGCTTGGGAAACATGTACAAGGCGCCGCTCGGCTTCACACAGCTGACGCCGGGGAGGGCAGTGAGCAGACTGTGGGCTTTCTCGCGCTGGTCGTAGAGGCGGCCGCCGGGCGTGATCAGATCATTGATGCTCTGATATCCTCCGAGCGCCGTCTGAATGGCGTACATGGCCGGCACGTTGGCGCACAGGCGCATCGACGAGAGCATTTCCAGCCCCTGGATATAACCGCGGGCACGGTGTTTGGCGCCGCTGAAATACAGCCATCCCGAACGAAACCCCGCGAGGCGGTAGGCTTTCGACAGGCCGTTGAAGGTGACGCACACGAGGTCGGTGGCAAGCCGCGCCAGGGGCATGTGCTGGGCGCCGTCATACACGATACGATCGTAGATTTCGTCGGCAAAGATGATCAGGTCGTGGCGACGGGCGACGTTGACGATCTCTTCGAGCACGCGTTCGCTGTAGACCGCGCCGGTCGGGTTGTTGGGGTTGATCACCACGATGCCCTTGGTGCGCGGGCTGACCTTGCGCTCGATGTCCTCGATATCGGGCTGCCAGCCGTTGTCTTCGTCGCAGCGATAGTGGACCGGGGTGCCACCGGCCAGGGTGACCGCGGCGGTCCACAACGGATAATCGGGGGCGGGCAGGAGGATCTCGTCACCGTCGTTGAGCAGCGCCTGCATGGCAAACACGATCAGTTCGCTGACGCCGTTGCCGAGAAAAATATCATCGATTTCGACACCCTGAATGCCCTGAACCTGGGTGCGCTGCATGACCGCCTTGCGCGCCGAGAAAATGCCCTTGGAATGGGAATAGCCCTGAGCTTCCGCGAGATTGAGAATCACATCCTGGAGTATCTCGTCCGGCGCGTTGAAGCCAAAAGGCGCGGGATTGCCAATGTTCAGCTTGATGATGCGATGGCCTTCCTCTTCGAGGCGGTTGGCCTGATCCAGAACTGGCCCGCGAATGTCATAGCAGACATTGTTGAGCTTGAGCGACTTTTGGAAGTGCTGCATACAATAACCCGGAAGTTGGTCACACGTTTTCCATGCAAGGTGGCGTATTGTATATGAAAAACCGCAGCGAGAAGGGTATCCTGAGAACCATTCTGTCGACGCTGAGATTGAGGAGGAACTCCATGTCAGACTTCAAACAAAAGCCCGATACCTACTGGCGCAAGAAACTCACCCCAGAGCAGTACCAGGTGTGCCGCCTGAAGGGCACCGAGCGCCCCTTTACCGGCAAGTACAACAGCGAGAGCAGGGCGGGCAAGTATTACTGCGTCTGCTGCGGCACACTGCTGTTCGACAGCGAGACGAAGTTCGACGCTGGCTGCGGCTGGCCGAGCTTCTCCGCCGCGGCGCAGGAAGACAATATCACCGAAACCACCGACCTGAGCCACGGCATGGTGCGCACAGAAATCACCTGCAGTCAATGCGATGCCCATCTCGGCCACGTTTTCAACGACGGCCCGCCGCCAACCGGGCTGCGCTACTGCCTCAACTCGGTAGCGCTGGATTTCGAGCCCGGTGCCGACGACTGACTATCCATGCTGCTCGCATTTGGGAATCCGTGCCGCCATGCAGTACTCTTGATCATGCCGCAACCGGATCGAGCGCACGAAACATCGTTTGATTCATCTTGTCTTTAGAGGAGCAACACCGTGAAAGGCTTTGTACAGAACATCGAAAAACTGACCGTCGAAAACGACAATTATCGGCAAGTGCTGTATACCGGCAAACATATGCAGCTTGTGCTGATGACCTTGCAGGCCGGTGAAGAAATCGGCGCCGAGGTGCATGAAGGCCACGACCAGTTCTTCCGCATCGAGGAAGGCAAGGGACGCGTCACCATCGACGACAATACATACGACGTGGAGGACGATGACGCCATCATCGTACCTGCCGGCGCCAGGCACAATGTGGTCAACACCGGCAGCGCGCCCCTGCGCCTCTACACCCTGTACGGCCCGCCCGAGCACCGCGAAGGCGTATTGCATGCCCGCAAATCCGATGAGAAAGAAGAGCATTTCGACGGAACCACCACCGAGTAAACGAGGCAAAATGGTCGGCAGTCGGCGCCATCTGGCGTCGGCTGTGTGGAGCCGCAAAGCCGGTGCGAAATCGCAAGATAGAAGAGAATTTCGAGAAATAAAAAAAGGGGCCTTCAAGCCCCTTTTTCGACACCTTGCAGACTGTAACCAATGCCTGCAGGCAATAATTCGGAGCGGGAAACCGCAACACGAAAGTTCAATTACCCTCTTGATTTACAAGGCGAGACCAGGCATTGCAGGCCATCGGCGAACCCTTGCATTGGCAGTGCAAGGATAATTCCTTGCAATGATGGCATCGGTATTGAGAGCCGAGGTAATTGCCCAGAGCATCCCTAGAGCGGCAACTGCCACGACTGTTTGATCTTCTGCATCGGGATCTCGGTCTTGACGTTCTGGATGCCCTTGATGCGACTCAAGTGTTCCGCCTGGAAACGTCGGTAGGCATCAAGATCCGCCACCACAATCCGCAGCAGGAAGTCGCAGTCACCCGCCATCAGATGGCACTCCAGCACCTGCGGCATCCGCTTGACCTCATCTACAAAGTGATTGACGGTCTCTTCGTCCTGGCTTTTCAGCCAGACACGAGCAAAAACAGTGAACGATAATCCGACCTTGCCGGGATCGAGCATGGCGACGTAGCGTTCGATCACCCCCGATTCTTCCAGGAGGCGAACCCGCCGCAGGCATGGGGAAGGTGATAGCCCAACGCGCTTGGCCAGATCGATATTCTGAAGTCGGCCATCTTCCTGAAGGGCCGTCAGGATACGGCGATCAATGTTGTCCATGATAATGGAATCCAATGCCTTAGATGTTAAGTTTGATAGATTTAAATTTCAATTAATGGCATAAACTATGGCACAAAAGAAATTAAATTCCAACCGGATTGGTCTAAAATTTCACATCACGGATTTTTTGAGAAATTGAAGGCCAATGCACATCGAAAATCTTTCCCCCGTTTTGGTTGCCAGCCCTCCGGCGCGCGGCCGTCGGGAGCTGTTTCGCGGCGTCAAGGCCGCTTTGCCCGTGATGCTTGGTTTCATTCCGTTCGCCCTGGTGCTGGGAGCACAGGCGACCCAGAAAGGTATCAGTGCGCTTGAAGTTCCGTTACTGACCGGCCTCAATTTCGGCGGTGGCTCGGAGTTCGCTGTCATCGCACTTTGGACGTCGCCGCCGCACCTCTTGCTGCTGGTCGGAGTAACGTTGCTGGTCAACAGTCGGCATCTTCTGATGGGGGCGGCACTGACTCCTTATCTACGCCATCTGCCGCGTCGCAAGGCGCTGGCCGCACTGTTTTTCATGTGTGACGAGAGCTGGGCGATGGGGCTGGCTGATGCGAACCAGCAAGAGGCGCGCAGTGAGCGATCGGCTTTGAGCCTTGGCTACTACATGGGCGTTTCAATTGCCCTCTGGCTGACCTGGGTCGTCTTCACCCTGATCGGCGCCCAACTCGGGCCGGTGCTCGGTGACGTTACCGTCTATGGTTTCGACATGGCATTTCCGGCAGTATTCCTGGTGCTGCTTGCCGGCATGTGGAAGGGCGCACGCAAGGCGCTGCCGTGGTTGATCAGCCTGGCCACCGCTGTCGCCGTGCATATCTTCATTCCCGGCGCCTGGTATGTGCCGGCAGGCATCGTTGCCGGGATTGCGGCGGCCTGGATCGGAGCGCGGCCATGACGATTGCTCCGATCACGCTTGTCGTCATTGTTCTGATGGCGATGGCAACCTACCTCACCCGCATTGGTGGTTACTTGATTCTGGGTGATCGGGTGTTGTCACCCCGCGTCAGGACAGTCATGGACGTTGCGCCCGGCTGCGTGCTGATTTCAGTCATTGCCCCGCATTTCGCCACCGGCCATCCCGCGGATCTGATCTCGCTGGCACTCACGGCCTTCGCCGCCATGCGGCTGTCGCTGCTGCCCACAGTGTTGATTGGCATCACCAGTGCGGGCATCTTGCGCTACTTTCTTCCACTCTGAACACACATGCTTCCACTCTGAACACACATGCCGAAGGGGGGGATCCATGCCGGACCGCTCCACAATCATCATGAGGGATCATCTCGTCAAGTCGGAGGGTTCAGAGTGCAGGCAGGTCTCTCACGGTATGCACGGGCGAAGTACGTGCCTTCTCCGCCGATGAGCAGACTTTCAAAATAATGGCGCTCATGCAGGCCACGACCGTGAACGTTGCACCGATCGACAGGAGATAACATGCCGACACGGACAAGCGTGACGAGTTGCAGGACGTGAAAACGGGGTAAAACCCGAAGTCACCAGCGACTGAGTCCGGCTCAGTCGCCAAGCGCTCCATTTATCTCACTTCATCAGCTCTTTGCGACATACGCTCTCATCAGCTTGTCCAGGAAGCCGAACAGCTTCTGGTTCATGGCGTCGTAGTCGTTGGCGCGCAGGGCGGCGGGCTGCTGCACGAAGCGATGCCCGGTCAGCGCCGCCAGCTCGCGCTCGGATGCCTGAATCAGCAATTCGACCACCCCCGGCGTGAACTCCATGTGGCACTGGAAGCCGTACACCAGATCGCCGTACTCGACGATCTGGCGCGGGCAGCCCTCGCTGTACGCAATGATTTTCGCGCTGTCGGTCAGGCCCGGCATGTCGTTGTGCCAGTGGCCAACCTCCAGGGTGTCGCCGAAGTCGGCGAACTTGTCGTTCGCCTTCCCCTCGGCCGTTAGCGTGATGGGGAATTTGCCGATTTCCTTCTCCGGGCTGTGTTCATAGCGCGCGCCCAGCGCCTCGCCGATCAACTGCGAACCCAGACAGATGCCGACGACGGCCTTGCCGGCATTGACGCACTGGGCGATCAGGGCGCGCTCGGCGGCGGCGTCGAAGTGCGGACATTCTTCCCTGGTGGTGGACGGCGACTGCGGGCCACCCATGACCACCAGCAGGTCGATGTTCTCGACCGACTGCGGCAGCGGCTCATGGGCATGGACGCGCGAGTATGTGGCTTCATGGCCTCGCTCACGCGCCCAGGTTTCATAAGCGCCCGGTGCCTCGAACGATTCGTGTACGACAAAATGGACTTTCATGGTGTTTCTCTTTCGATTGGTAGGGGTTAGCGGATTGCCAGTGCGGGTCGCGCGCTGCCGTGTCGTTCCTGAACGAGAACAATCACCGTCGTGATGGTCATAAAGCCGACTGAGGCCCACAGCACACCGCTGGCCAGCCCACGGTCGAGCAGGAGGCCGAACAGCAGGGGGCCGACAATGCCCCCCACATTGAAGCCGGTGGAGACGATGCCGAATGTGCGACCTTCTGCCCCGGCCGGGGAAGCGGCACGCACGAGCATGTCGCGCGATGGCGCGACGACGCCGGTCAGGAACCCGATGGCAGCAAATATCAGAGCCAGCAGCACAGGCGGGAGCGGCACGCCGATCACCACCACGACAAGAACAGCGGCCAGTGCGAACGCGCCAGCGGCCACATAGCCATGCCTGTCAGTTCGATCCGCAAGAACACCGCCAGCCAGTACCCCGAAGGCGCTGGCAAACATGAACACGGTCAAAGCCAGGTTGGCCGTAGGCAGCGTTACGTCGAAACCCTGGACCAGTGCGGAAACCGAGAACCTCTCGATGGCGCCAGTGCTGAGGCTGAGCATCGCGAACAGCAGTGTCAGTACCGTCAATGTCCCTATCGGGGTGGTCAGCGGCCGTGTTGTCGTCTTGTCTTTTTTCGGGATCGCCATGCGTTCCAGCCTCGCTGGTTGCTGTGATCCGAGTTCCACAACGCACAACCCGAGCAGACCGGCTGCGGCAGCTGCAGCGAATGACCAGCGCGGCTCCCAGGCCAGTGCGATGCCGACCATGAGGGGCGGCGCGAGGGCCGCGCCGAGAAATCCCGCGCAGGTGTGAATGGAGAAAGCCCTGCCCATTCTCGCCGGTGCGATACCTTGCGACAGCAATGAGTAATCCGCCGGGTGATAGACGCCGTTCGCCAGGCCAGCCAATCCCATCGCCAGGAGCAGGCAGGTATAGCTCGGAAACACAGCAACCAGCCCAAAGCTGACGGCCCCCAGCAGCAGCGCGGCCATCAACATCCTCCTTGCTCCCAGCCGATCCACCAAAAATCCCAGTGGCGCTTGCACCAGTGCCGAAACGATGTTGAACACACCGAGGGCAACACCAAGCTCGATGAAGCTCACCTGCATCGCATCAGGTAATAACGGCAACAGAGCGGGCAGCGCCATGATGTGCAGGTGGCTGACCAGATGGGCGATGGATACCTGGGTCAACAACCCGTTGGAGGATGATTTCATGTCTGGATCTCGTTGCTGCCTGCCTGGCGACCGGGGCACAGTGCGCGCAGTACGTTGGCAAGTTTCTTGACGGCAATTTCCAATTCATGCGGGGCATGGGCAGCAAAGCCCATGAGGAAACCCGCCTTGTGCCGGTTCGACGCATGCAGCGCCGTCAGCCCCAGCAGGTCGATTCCGGCCCGGCGTGCCGACTCCACGGCTTCGCGCTCGGGGATGTCGCGGATGAACACGCAGGGCATCTGCATGCCGCCAGCCGGCACCCGTGGTTCCACGAAATCGGCCAGGTGCTGGCGCACCAGCCGCGCCAGCGCGTCGCGCCGTTCTGCGTAGGTAGCACGCATGGTGCGTACATGGGCACCGAAGTGGCCACCCTCGATGAAGCGCGCCAAGGTGAGCTGCGGGATCGGTGCGCTGTGTCCATCAAGCAGGGTGCGGGCCACCGTCATGGGCGTGACCAATGACGGCGGCAGTACCATGTAGCCGATACGCAAGCCGGGAAACAGCGATTTGGTGAAAGTGCCGATATAAATGGTCCGCTCATGCGGATCGAGCCCCTGCACGCAGGCGGTGGGTTTGCCCGCGTAGTGGAACTCGCTGTCGTAGTCGTCTTCGATGATCCAGCTCTGGTTCTGTCTGGCCCACTCGATCACCGCCAGGCGCCGGTCCAGCGCCAGCGTTGCGCCGGTAGGGAACTGGTGCGATGGCGTCAGAAACACCGCCCTGACCGACTTGCCAGGCGCCTTGGCCGCCTCGAGCAAGTACTCGACCCGAAGGCCATCCGCATCCAGCGGCACCGGCACACACGCCAGTCCTGCCGCATCGAAGGCCTTGCGCGCGCCGTGATACGCGGGGTCTTCGATGAATATCCGCTCGCCGGCATCGAGCAGCACACTGGCACACAAGGTCAACGCCTGTTGGGAGCTGGTCAGGATCAGCACGCGCTCGGGTGTGGCACGTGCGCCCCGCTCCAGATTGACGTAATCGGCAATGGCTCGCCGCAACGGCTCCATGCCTTGTTGATCGTCGCCTACGTCGTGCTGAAGCGATTCACCGCGCGCTATGCCGTGGTGGGCATTCTGGTGTTGGGGTTGGCTTTCCTGCTCATCCAGGATCAAGTCGATCTGTCCGGGCTGACGCTGCAATTCGCCGCGCCAGTCTTCACCATGCCCGAGTTTTCACTCAACGCCTTATTGAGCGTGGCGCTGCCGCTTTTCCTCATCACCCTGACCGGCCAATACATGCCCGGCATGCTGGTGCTGCGCAACGATGGTTTCAAGACCAGCGCCAACCCCATCGTGACCGTCACCGGCCTTGGCTCGCTGTTGATGGCGCCATTCGGCTCGCATGCGTTCAACATTGCTGCGATCACGGCGGCCATTTGCACTGGTAGGGAAGCGCACGAAGACCCGTCCAAACGCTGGATTGCTGGGATTGCCGCAGGTCTGTTCTACATCCTCGTCGGGGTGTTTGGGGTGACGCTGGCCGCAGTCTTCATGGCGTTTCCGGCGACCTTCATCACCACGCTTGCAGGTCTGGCACTGCTGGGCACCATCGGCGGCAGCCTCGCCAGCGCGATGGCCGATGCCAAGAGCCGCGAAGCGTCACTGATCACCTTCCTGGCCTCAGCCGCCAATATCACCCTGCTGGGTATTGGCGGTGCATTCTGGGGGCTGGTGATCGGCCTCGTCGCCTACGCTGTGCTCAACGGCCGACTGCCGCAACGCGCGCCGGACTCCGTCATGGCGTCGGCAGCCGACAATAAGGGAGTGAACTGATGTCGACATCCTTCGATACACAGACTCGTCATGATAGGCACGGCCGTTATCCCGAGGCCGTCACGGTTGAAGACTTCCGGCAGAATCTTGCGACGGTACGGGCGCGCATCGACGCGGCCTGTCGGCGTGTTGGTCGTGACCCGGCAACGGTGCGCCTGCTGCCGGTCAGCAAGACCAAGCCCGAGGCCAGCCTGCGCCTTGCCCATGCGGCAGGCTGCCGGATGCTGGGTGAGAACAAGCCGCAGGAGGCTTACCGCAAATGGGAAGCCATGCAGGATTTGACCGACCTGCAATGGTCGGTCATCGGCCACCTGCAGACCAACAAGGCCAGGCTGGTCGCGCGTTTCGCCAGCGAGTTCCAGGCATTGGACAGCCTGCGCCTGGCCGAAGCGCTGGATCGCCGTCTGCAGGCCGAAGGCCGTTCGCTGGATGTGTTCGTCCAGGTCAATACCTCCGGTGAGGCCAGCAAGTACGGCCTAGCCCCCGAGGAGGTGCCGGCCTTCATCCAGGCGTTGCCGGCGTTTTCCGCGCTGCGCGTGCGCGGGCTGATGACGCTGGCGCTGTTCTCCAGCGAGGCCGAACGGGTACGCCAGTGCTTCATCCTGCTGAGAACCCTGCGTGACCAACTGCGCGACAGTGCACCTGCCGGCATCGGCCTGGACGAACTCTCGATGGGCATGTCCGGCGACTTCGAGATCGCCATCGAGGAAGGCGCCACCGTCGTGCGTGTCGGACAGGCCATTTTTGGCGCACGCGACACCCCCGACAGCCATTACTGGCCCACGGACTCGACGACTGAGGAATCTCCATCATGAAGGCCGTCATCGCCATCAACCCGCGTGAGCGTCGCACACAGGCCGGCCTGCTGCTACACACCTCCAATGTGTTCCGCATCGACTGGCAGGAGCGGCTGGGCGAGCGTCTGTGCGCCCTGGCGGGCATGGAGAAGGCCTTCTTCTGCAACTCCGGCGCGGAGGCCAACGAGACTGCGCTGAAACTGGCCCGCCTGCACGGCCACAGTAAAGGCATCGAACTGCCCGGAAAACAACTACCGCAGCCGGAGAGACGGAGCCGACGACATGAGCCCTGAGCCTGTTTACGACCAGCCGGATGCCGCCGGGTTCTTCGGGCAGTTTGGCGGGAGCTTCATCAGCGAAACGCTGGCACAGGCCGTCGAGGAACTGCAGCAGGCCTGGCTGCGCTATCGCGACGATCCTGCCTTCGTCACCGAGTTTCAGGAGGAGCTGGCCGATTACGTCGGCCGTCCTTCGCCGGTGTATTACGCCCGGCGCCTGAGTGAGGAGACGGGCGGTGCGCGGATCTTCCTCAAGCGCGAAGACCTCAACCACACCGGTGCCCACAAGATCAACAACGTGATCGGCCAGGCGATGCTGGCTCGGCGCATGGGCAAGCGACGCATCATCGCCGAGACCGGCGCGGGCCAGCACGGGGTCGCCACCGCGACGATCTGCGCGCGCTACGGGCTGGAGTGCGTGGTCTACATGGGCAGCGAGGACATCCGGCGGCAGAGCCCCAACGTCCAGCGCATGAAGCTGCTCGGGGCAACGGTAGTGCCGGTGGAGACCGGCAGCCGTACCCTGAAGGATGCCATGAACGATGCGATCCGTGACTGGGTCACCAACGTCGATGACACCTTCTACCTGATCGGCTCGGTGGCCGGCATGCACCCGTACCCGGCCATGGTGCGGGACTTCCAGACGGTGATCGGCAAGGAGTGCCTGACACAGATGCCGACGCTGTTCCAGCGCCTCGGCATGGCAAAGCAGCAGCCCGACGTGGTGATCGCCTGCGTCGGCGGCGGCAGCAATGCCATCGGTATCTTCCATCCGTACATCAAGCATGAAGAAGTCCGGCTGGTCGGCGTCGAAGCGGCGGGCTTCGGGCTGGACACCGGCAGGCACGCCGCATCAATACAGCGAGGCAGCCCGGGGGTTCTGCATGGGAGCCGCTCACTCGTTCTGCAGGACGACCAGGGCCAGGTACTGGAAACCCACAGTATCAGTGCCGGGCTGGACTATCCCGGTGTCGGCCCGGAACACGCCTGGCTGCACGACATCCGCCGCGCCGAGTATGTCGGCGCCACGGACGCCGAGGCATTGCATGCCTTTCATTTGTTGAGCCGTGTGGAAGGCATCATTCCCGCGCTGGAAGCCAGCCATGCCGTCGCCCATGCCATCAAGCTGGCGGCAACCCTGAGCCAGGACCAGGCCATTCTGGTGAACCTGTCCGGTCGGGGCGACAAGGACATGGAAACAGTGATGGCCCAATCTACCGGAGGCCAGTCATGAGCCGACTCCAGAGGACCTTCGAGCGTTTGCGACAGCAGGGACGCAAGGCATTGATTCCCTATGTCACTGCCGGCTATCCCTACGCAGACATCACCCCTGCGCTGATGCACGTTCTGGTCGAAGCCGGGGCCGACATCATCGAACTGGGCGTACCCTTCTCCGATCCGTCGGCAGACGGTCCAACGATCCAGGCATCCACCGAACGCGCCCTGCGACAAGGCATCGGCCTGCCGCAGGTGCTTGATCAGGTGCGGCGTTTCCGCGAATCCGATGTCGACACGCCGGTGGTGCTGATGGGTTACGCCAATCCCATCGAACGCTATGACTATCTGCGTCAGCCAGGTGCCTTCGCCATGGACGCAGCCCAGGCTGGCGTGGATGGTGTGCTCGTGGTCGATTACCCGCCGGAGGTTTCCGGCGATCTTGCGACACAACTTCGCCACCACAGCATCGACCTGATTTTCCTGCTGGCGCCAACCTCTACAGAGCGGCGCATTCAGCAGGTTGCCGAACGCGCCGGTGGCTACATCTACTGCGTCTCGGTCAAGGGCGTCACCGGTGCCAGGACGCTGGACGCAAAGCAGGTACGAGAGATGCTGGCGCGCATCCGCCGCCATGTGCGCATCCCCGTCGGCGTCGGGTTCGGTATCCGGGATGCGAAGACAGCACGCGAGATTGCCCAAGTGGCCGATGCAGTGGTGATTGGCTCGTGGCTGATCGAAAGCCTGGATGGCAGGTCGGCGACCGATGCCCTGGCCTCAGCCAGCGACCTGATTCGCGACGTGCGCCGGGAGCTGGACAGTGGCGCAGCCGAACAGAATCAAACCTCGAAATCCAGAAACCCCCAAGCATAGGACGAACCTCCATGTATGACACTGCTCTTACTCTCACCGACTTCGACCCCGAACTGGCGCAGGCTGTGCAGCACGAAGAACGCCGCCAGGAGGATCACGTCGAGCTGATCGCCTCCGAGAACTACGCCAGCCCGCTGGTGATGCGTATCCAGAACTCGGTATTCACCAACAAATATGCCGAGGGCTACCCTGGTAAACGCTACTACAGCGGCTGCGAGTACGTGGACGTGGCCGAACGCCTCGCCATCGAGCGCATCAAGGCGCTGTTCGATTGCGACTATGCCAATGTCCAGCCCCATGCCGGCGCCCAGGCCAACGCCGCAGTATTCCTGGCACTGACCAAGCCCGGCGACACCGTGATGGGCATGAACCTCGCCCAGGGCGGCCACCTGACCCACGGCAACCCGTCCAATTTCTCCGGCCGACACTACAAGATCGTGCCCTACGGTCTCGACCCTGAAACGGGCTTGATCGACTACGACGAGATGGAGCGCATCGCGCTGGAAACGCGGCCAAAGATGCTGATCGGCGGCTTCTCCGCGTATTCGCGCCACAAGGACTGGGCGCGCATGCGCGCCATTGCCGACAAGGCAGGCGCGATCTTCTGGGTGGACATGGCGCACGTCGCCGGTCTGGTGGCGGCGGGCGAGTACCCGGATCCGCTGCCTCACGCCCATGTCGTGACCAGCACCACCCACAAGACACTGCGCGGACCCCGCGGCGGCATCATCCTTGCCAAGGGGCAGGACGAAGATTTCTACAAGAAGCTCAATTCCGCCGTGTTCCCCGGCATCCAGGGCGGCCCGCTGATGCACGTCATCGCGGCCAAGGCGGTGGCCTTCAAGGAGGCGCTGCGCCCGGAGTTCAAGACCTACCAGCGCCAGGTGGTGACCAATGCCCGCGCGATGGCCGCAGTGCTCCAGCAGCGTGGCTACAAGATCGTTTCCGGCGGCACTGACAACCACCTGATGCTGATCGACCTGTCCGCCAAACCCTACACCGGCAAGGACGCAGATGCGGCGCTGGCCGATGCCTACATCACGACGAACAAGAATTCGGTGCCCAACGACCCGCGCTCGCCGTTCGTCACGTCAGGACTTCGCATCGGCACACCCGCCGTGACCACACGCGGCTTCGGCGTAGCGGAGTGCGAGCAGCTTGCGGGCTGGCTCTGCGACGTACTGGATGCGCTGGAGGCGGGTGGTGATGCCTCGACGACGGTACGTGACCGGGTACGCGAACAGGTGGTGAGTCTTTGTCGCCGCCACCCCGTATACCGATAGAGGGAGCGATGCACGTCACTACGGCAATCGGGCGGTGGATATTGCCGTCGACGCGCGCGATCTGGATCAGCGCCGGCGCTGCTCATGCGTTCCTTGCCAAGCGTCCTGTCGATGCCTCGATCCTGTATATCGATCAGCGCGCGGAAGGTGCTCCCGACTGGTCGGGATGCGTGGTCTTGAATGTTTCGCCCCTTGTCCGCGAGTTGATCTCCGCATGTGCTGTTCAATCCTGGGATCACCGGCCTCATTCACCGGAAGGGCGGCTGTCGCATGTGCTGCTGGATCAGCTCGCTGCGCTTCCTCACGCACCGCTCGATTTGCCCGACCCTCGCGATGCGCGTGCCGTGCGCGTCACTGAGCTGTTGCGAGACGATCCTGCCAGCCGCGCACCTGTTGCGGCGCTCGCGTCGACGGTCGGGGCCAGCGCCAGAACAATCGAGCGCCTCTTTGTTCTGGAAACGGGAATGTCCTTCGGCGCATGGCGCTTGAAACACCGGATGATCGTGGCGCTGGAGCTGTTGGCGCATGGGGAAAGCGTCGGAAATGCCGCGTTTTCCGTTGGATATGAATCCCCTTCCAGCTTCATCGCGGCGTTCCGTGCGATGTTCGGGACAACACCGGCGCGCTACTTTGATCTGCATGGCGGAACCGGTGGCCAGCCTCAATGAGAACGGCAATCCGGAGAGGCTGAGACTGGGCACGCCTTGCGTGGGGCACTGGAGGCTGCGATCGTGGCGTTGGAGCACGAAAGTTTCGCGGCCCGGCTTCGCGCGGCGCGTGCAGCCCCGATTCAAATTCAAAGATTGAACAGGAGACCTCTGATGTCCGATGAGGCAAGCCCACCCCGCAATTGGTTCGATCAGGGCGGCAAGGCGTACTCGCGCTTTCGCCCGGAATATCCGCCCGAGTTGGCGCGATTTCTCGCGTCCGTTTCACCGGGCACGACACTGGCGGTCGATGTCGGCTGCGGCAGTGGTCAGTTGACTGCGCAATTGGCTTCGCACTTCGACAAGGTGCTGGGAGCCGACCCCAGCGCCGACCAGATCGCCAACGCCGTGGCACATCCACAGGTGAAGTATGCCTGCGCTCCGGCGGAGCAGTTGCCAGTCGCTGACCATAGCGCCCAGCTCATCACTGCCGCTCAGGCCGCGCACTGGTTCGATCTGCCGCGCTTCTACGAGGAAGCGCGGCGCATTGGTGCTCAGCAGGCCGTCCTGGCCCTCGTCAGTTACGGCGTACCGCGGCTAGACGAGGAACTGGACACGCGCTTCAGCCGCTTCTACTGGCATGAGATCGGCCCGTACTGGCCCGCAGAGCGCAAGCTCGTCGATAGCGGCTATGCGGATCTGCCGTTTCCTTTCAAGGAGCACGTGCCGCCGTCTTTGGAAATTCGTAAAACCTGGGGCCTGGCGGAATTGCTGGGCTATATCTCTACCTGGTCGGCCGTGCGCAGCGTGCGCGAGGCGGGGCGTGAGGACATCCTGCAGGGCTTCGCCGCCGATCTGTCGGCGCTATGGGGCGATGCAGAACTTCGCCGAGAGGTTTGCTGGCCCATCAACATGCGGTTGGGGACGCTATGACCGGTGCAAACTTCCGGCCCGCCTTGGTGGTTATATCTCCTTTCTGACCGCTTGGGCGACATAACGCAGGCAACTCCTGATCCGACTTGTAGGAAGCACATCTTGGTCTCTGATACCCAGGCCAGCCACGCTCGGAATTCCTACGGACTGGCCTATGGCTCAGATGCCAAAGATGCCTCAAACACAGAAATGACCCAGTCCATGAAAGCACGTACTTGTAGCGGCAAATGCGTCCTCGCCGGGTAAAGCAGGGAAAGCGGTCTTTCGCCTCCATCAAACTCCTCCAGAATAGGGGCGAGTTCGCCAGTGCTTAACTGCTCTCGGATTCCAATTTCGGGCATCTGCGCTACGCCAAGACCGTTGACGGCACAGCTCACGTAGGCTTCATGGTCGTTGACCAGCACAGAGGATGGCATCCGCACGGTGGTGGGTATGCCGTCTACGACATACTGCCAATCCATGACACGGCGGTCTTTGCCATGGAAGTACATCACGGCCTGATGCTGCTTCAACTCTTCAAGGGTTTGCGGTTCACCATTTCGAGCCAGGTAAGCGGGCGCCGCGCACGTGATTACCCGAACCCGGCTCACGACGCGGCTGACCATGCTGGTCGTTCCAAGCTGTCCCAGCCGGAGCACACAGTCGATCCCTTCTGTGATGAGATCGGCTTGTTGGTCGCTCACGCCGAGTATGACGTCCACCTCAGGGTAGGCCTCCTTGAACTGGCGCAAGCGGGGGATGATGGTCGAGCGCGCAATGGAGTTGCTCATGTCGACCCTGATCCGTCCCTTCGGAATTGAAGAACCTCCATCAAAGAAATTCCTGGCATCCCCGACGGCGGTAAGTGTCGCCCGGGCTTGGTCATAGAAGGCGGTGCCCTCGCGCGTCAGCGTCGTCTTGCGCGTCGTGCGATGGAACAACCGGGCTCCGACTTCTTTCTCCAGCTCTGTCACAGCGCGCGATACACGCGGGCGGTACATACCGAGCGCTTCAGAGGCCCGGGCAAAGCTCTGCTGGTCGGCAACGGCAATGAACACGCGAAGTTTGTCGATAAATTCCATATACACAAGACCTGTTGTTATCGATATGTATAACAGTTAGATCCACTGTATCGATCTTCCGTACTCATTACAAACAACCTACAGTGCTGACACGAGACTTTATCGGCGCTGCCGGGCACAGGCGGCAGGCCGAAGCAATGACCATCAGGAGCTTTTTATGACCGAACTTTTTTCACCGTTTCAATTAGCCGGCCTGACGTTAAGCAATCGCATCGTCATGGCGCCCCTGACTCGCTCCAGGGCGCCTCAGGATGTCGCAACGGAGCGTGTCGCGCTCTACTATGCTCAACGGGCGACCGCGGGACTCATCGTCAGCGAAGGCACGCCGATCTCGAACGAGGGGCAAGGCTATCTGTTCAACCCCGGCATCTTCACCCGCGAGCAGATCGAGGGTTGGCGTTTGGCCACCCAATCCGTACATGCCGTGGGCGGGAAAATTTTCGCCCAGCTCTGGCATGTCGGGCGTGTTTCGCATACCAGCATTCAGGCAGGCTGTCGCGCCCCGGTCGCGCCGTCGGCCAAGCGTGCGGTCGGCGCAATGGCATTCGGTTATCGGGATGATGGTTCCGCCGGGTTTGTCGAATCAAGCGTGCCTCGGGCGTTGGAAACGGCAGAAGTCAGCCGGGTCGCCTCGGAGTTCGCCCAGGCCGCCGCCAATGCCGTAGAGGCCGGTTTTGACGGCGTCGAGATTCATGGCGCAAACGGCTACCTTATTGACCAGTTCATCAACCCGCTTGTGAACGATCGCCAAGACGCGTATGGCGGGCAGACGGTGCAATCGCGAATTCGCTTCGCGCTCGAAGTGGTGGACGCGGTGGTCGCACGCGTGGGCAAGGGGCGTACAGGGATCCGGCTCTCCCCCTACGGGCAGGCCTTCGACACGCCGCTCTATCCAGACATTGACGAAACCTACCAGGCGCTGGTGGCTGAACTCGGCCGCAGGGGCATCGCCTATGTCCACATCATGGATCACACGCGTGGCAATAAGGACCCCGAGGCATCATCCGAGACAGATCGCTTTGACCGGCTGATCGCGAGCTTCAAACCTCTGCTGCCTGAAACGGCCTTAATTCTTGCAGGCAGCATGACGCGAGAACGCGCCGAGGAGCTGGTGCGCGGTGGCATCATTGACCTGGCGGCGTTTGGCCGCGCGTTCATTTCCAACTCCGATCTGGTAGCACGGCTGCGTAATGAGTGGCCGCTGACCGAGCCGGACTCGGCCACCTTCTACGGTGGCGGTCCAGCCGGATACATCGATTACGCCCCATACCAGCAAGCTGCCCAATAATCTGCCCAGCAAGGAATCGAAATGTCCATCTCTCCAACCAAGACGCTACGACTCAATATCGCTCAATGGCAAGGCAGCGACCGCCCGGACTATCACATAGGTGGGCGCGTGCTGGCCGCACTGGCGCCAATGGCATCCGGGCCGGAAGTGACGATCAAGGTTCAGCCTGCCGACGGCTCCGTGCGCCCGATCGAGGATGGCATCGCCTCGAAAACCGAACTGCTGTCCATCGCCCGCGAGGCCCTTGCGGTAATCGATGAGCACAAGCCCGAGGCAATTGTCGCCATCGGCGGAGACTGCCACATGGATTTCGCGCCGATCGCCTATCTGAACGAAAAGTATGGCGATGACCTGGCGATTTTATGGGTCGACGCCCACCCGGACATCATGGGCCCGGCGCAGATGAACAACGCTCACGCCCATGTGCTCGCGATGCTGATGGGCAAGGGCGATGCAGACTTTTCAAAACTTGTTCCTCGCCCCGTAGACCCCAAACAAGTTCTGTACGTAGGGCTGACCGAAACGACGCCCTTCGAGACGGAATTTGTACAACAACACCAGATCGCCCGTCTCAGTCCTGAACAAATCGCGGCTTCTCCAGACGCCGTGCTGGAGTGGGTGCGCCAGTCCGGCGCAAGCAAGGTAGCTGTTCATTTCGATCTGGGCGTGCTGGACGCCGCCAAGTACAGCTTTCTTCTTTTCAATGACCCTTCAGCGGCGCCGGGCGCGTGGGACGGCATAGCGCAGGGACGCATGTCTTTCGAGGACGTTTCTCGCATTCTCAATCAAGTCAACGAAGTGGCGGATGTCGTGGGATTGGCCCTCGCCGAGTACCTGCCCTGGGACGCGATTCAGTTGTCAAAGTCGCTGAAGACGCTGCCCCTTATGAACAAATAACCATCCAGAGATTTATATGAAGGCACTTGTTACCAAGACGTTTGCGCAAACACCAAAGACCGTGCTTGAGGAACGTCCAAAGCCGACGCCCAAGCCCGGGTACAGCTTGTTGCGGATGAAGGCTGCGACTATCAACCAATTGTCCAGATACATCCGCACGGGTGCCGTTCCGGGGCCGACGGCACCCCTCGTTCTGGGTAACGAAGGCGCTGGGCTCGTGGAGCAAAGTGATCAGTTCCCGTCTGGTACGCGAGTCGGCATCTACGGCGGCAACAAGCTTGGCATCACCGAAGACGGGCTGTTCCAGGAATGGGTGCTTGTCGAGAATCGGAGACTGTTTGTGTTGCCTGACTCACTGACCTGGGAGGAAGGCGCCACTTTGAGCGTGAACTATCTGACGGCATACCGCGCGCTGACGAAATCGGCCAGTGTGGGGAAAGGTGACACGGTACTGGTGTCTGGCGCATCGGGTTCCGTCGGCGGCGCAACCATTCAGGTTGCAAAGGCGCTGGGTGCCATTCCCATCGCGCTCACTTCCTCGGAGAACAAGGCCAGGCACGCTTTGCAGGCGGGAGCACATGCGGCAATTGACGTTTCCACTGAAAATGACATTGCCGGACGCGTACGAAGCCTCACGAATGGCCAGGGCGCAGACTGGGCCATCGATCCCGTGGGGGGAGCGTTCACCAACTGGATGCTGCACGCTGTTCGATTCCGCGGCACCCTGGTCTCGGTTGGATTCACCGGGGGAATGCAACCGGCATTCGATGCGTTCGAAATCATCGCGCAAGAGAAACGCATCATCGGCTACAGCCTTCATGCCGAAGACGATGCCGATGTGACCATCGCCCAGAAGGCGCTCGTGGAATTAGCGGCTGCTGGTCTGATCAAACCCGTCATTGACTCTACAGTCCCGATGCGGGACGTGGACAAGGGCTACGAACGACTGGCTTCCCGTGAAGCGCTCGGTTCCATCGTCATGCACTTCGATTGAACGCTGAACGTAGGCTTTCTTGCCGGCGCACGCATGTCCGGCGCTGGCAATACCGATATTGGAGATACTCATGGTCGAAATATCCGCTCGTGCCGCGGGCACCTTTATGCTGGGCGGCGATATCGAAGTTTCCCGCCTGGGCTATGGCACTCTGCACCTCATCGGCGAAAACAGCTGGGGCCCGCCACAGGATGCCGCAGAAGCCAGGCGCATACTGAGGCGTCTGCCGGAACTTGGTGTCAACCTGATCGACACGGCTGACTCATATGGTCCGGACATTGCCGAGCAGCTCATCCGAGAAGTGCTACATCCATACTCCGACCGAAATATCGTCGTCGCCACCAAGGCCGGCGTTGTCAGGCCGGAGCCGGAACAATGGGTGCCCCTGGGAAGACCTGAGTATCTTATTCAACAAGTGCACAAGAGCCTTCGCGCACTCGACATAGAGCGCATTGACCTCTGGCAACTCCATCGTTTGGATCCACGGGTGCCCGCTGAAGAACAGTTCGATGCAATCAAGTCCCTTATCTCCGATGGCCTCGTGCGGCATGCTGGCCTGAGTGAGGTCGGCGTAGATGATGTGAAGTTGGCATCACGGTATTTCAAGGTCGCGTCAGTTCAGAATCTGTACAACCTGATTGATCGAACCCACGAGGCCGTGCTTGATTACTGCGAGGCTCATGGCATTGCATTCATTCCCTGGTTTCCGCTCGCATCTGGAGAGTTGGCTCGTAAAAGTGGTCTGCTGGAAGAATTGGCGAAGAAATACGATGCGTCGGTAAGCCAAATCGCTTTAGCATGGGTCTTGAAACGCAGCCCCGTGATGTTGCCCATCCCCGGCACGTCTCGCGTAGCTCACTTGGAACAGAACGTCCAGGCAGGAAGTATCAAGCTCAGCGATGCGGACTTCATCGCCTTGGATGAAGCGGGACGTCGCGAATTCTCCTCAAAGAATGTGATCCAGAAGTGATATAGGAACCATCCAGATGGCCTGTAGCCCGGTGCGCTGGCATGCGTCTTGTGATGAGGTGCTGATATGGAACTTCGTTATGTGCGCTGTTTTATGGCCGTTGCCGAAGAACGCCACTTCGCCCGCGCCGCGGAGAAACTGCACATCGAGAAGTCGCCGCTGTCGCGCGCCATCTGCCATCGCCGGGCCCCATCGATACGGATGGTGAGATGCGCGCTTGCAACTTCCACCTGGCCCTGTTCGAGCAGATCCAGGCGGTCGGCCCAGTCCTGCATCATCTGGCGGCGCGGCTCCATTCCATGGCCTCGATTCTGGCCTTGAAAACGCTGGTTGCAGGTGGATTTCAGTGGCTTTTTCTGGAATGAAAAAAGGGCCTTTCGGCCCTTTTTTCAACGATCTACAGACGTCATTGGAAGTCTGTAGATCATAAATTGGAGCGGGATATCGGGTTCGAACCGACGACCTGTACCTTGGCAAGGTACCGCTCTACCAACTGAGCTAATCCCGCATTTTAGCCGAAGCTAATTTGGCGTCCCGTAGGGGAGTCGAACCCCTGTTACCGCCGTGAAAGGGCGGTGTCCTAGGCCTCTAGACGAACGGGACTTTGGTTTCTTTCAGGACTTTCGTTGTCATCCCGTCAGATGGCGCGCATTGTATGGAGCGCGCCGAAATGTGTCAAGCCGGGGAATGAAATAATTTCATAAGAACTTCATCGAACCCTGTTACACAAGCGTTTTTCGCTTCGCAAGAGGGTGCGCTTCAAAACCCGAGCCGGTCGCCGATACCCGCCAATGTGAGTATACCGATCACAAAGAACATGAGCGCCGCGGCGATGCGCACGTACTTGGCCGATATCCTGGTCACGACGCGCTCGCCCAGATAAACCGCCGGCACATTGGCAATCATCATTCCCAGGGTGGTCCCCATGATCACGGCGCCCAGCGAGCTGTGCTGCGCCGCCAGGGCAACGGTCGCGACCTGGGTCTTGTCACCGATTTCGGCAAGAAAGAACACGACAACGGTGGATGCGAACGCACCATAGCGAGCGTATTTCTGATCATCGTCACCGATCTTGTCCGGGTGGAGGGCCCACAATGCCATCGCCATGAAGGACAGCCCCAGTATCCAGCGCATGGTCTCCTGGCTGACCGCGGTCGTGATCCAGGCGCCCAGGGCGCCGGCAAGCGCATGGTTGGCCAGGGTCGCCACCAGAATGCCGAGGATGATAGGAGCGGGTTTGCGGAATTTCGCCGCCAGCAACAGGGCGAGGAGTTGGGTTTTGTCGCCGATTTCAGCGAGAGCGACAATGCCGGTCGAGAGCAGAAAGGTTTCCACAGTAATCTCCAAGGCCGGCGTTCACACATCGACTACACCGCTCGCCGGCCTTCCGGAGCGGTATAGTCAATGGTCTTGCCAAACCCGAAGTCGCCTGCGCCACGGCCGTGAGGGCCAAGTATGTTGACGCAAGCCTCTGTTCATCATGAAAACAGAGCGGCTACTCCCCAATGACGGGGCGCATCATACGTGAAAACATCCTTCTGAACCAGCGGACCGACTCCTGGGCCAGGACACCATATCCGCAGTCTGAGTAGGGGCAATTCATGAATTGCCCCTGCCATGATCGCCATGCTTGACGAATCGGAAGGTTGACCCAGAGTCTGGAAGATGAAGATTCTGGCCATTGAATATCTCAGCGAGCTGCGTGAAAAGCGTGATCACCCGATATCTGGAGTGGTCAAGCATTTTGTGACAACCCAGTTAAGCCACATACAGCCAGCCTTCTTGCGTCCAGATATAGGTGATATCAGACACACAGACTTGATTCGGCGCCGCCGCGGCAAACTCCCGACCCACCGCATTCTCGAACACCGGCTGCTTGTCATCGCCGTTCGTCGTCACCTTGTATTTCGCTCGGTATTGGGCCTTGACGCCAGCCTCTCGCATCAGGGAGCGAGCCTTGCAGCGTCCGACAGGAAAACCCAAGACATCGAGCGCCCGCTTCATCCGCCGCGACCCATAACTGTAACCGCTGGCATCGGCGCCAGGATTCCGGAGCGTTTGCAATATCAAGGCTCTCAACAAAAAAATTCTCTTTGCAGGCGCTTTTTATGGTGCTGATGGCCGCTTGTGTTCTCGCAGAGGAGGTGTAGTTAAGCACACAGTCAATTTCATTGGTGTGTTTTTCGTTGCCAGCGGCGGTACCCTACAAGACGATCACATCCAGAAAGAGATGCCATGAACACAGCGATTATTATCAGGCCTGCCTTTCTCATAAAGCCTCCTTTCTTTTTGAATCAAGAGTTATATAGGTAAATGAGAAATCATGGAAATTGCTTCTTACAACTCTGAGCGACATAAAAAGCTGCTCTATCGCTCTGAACGCCTTTCATATTCTTTTGTATACACTGGTCGTATGTTCTTGGTTGGAGTGCCCACCATGTAAGCCCGGCGGCTACGATGACGCCAGCAAATACCCACAGCAAGGCTGGATTTCGTATAGAAGCGTGGGCAGTACTAGCGGTAATTACCGATGATGAGCCGCGTTGCTCGGCAAGAAAGTCGGGCTCACCAAGACGAACATCGTGATCCTGGAATAATTTGAGGGCGAGAGATTTTTTTGGGCTCTTTATACTTGCTGCCAGCTTGTATTTATCCCCCCGAAGACTGCTCTCCACCCATTCGCTGCCGAAATAGCCGTACACCCATGCCGGACCCATCCCCCCTAGGATTGCAAGTTGGATCGCTTCCGTGCCGCTTGTATACCAAAAAGCAACCAATGCAGGGACTGCAAGCCCAAACCAACCTGCCAGATAAAGCTCCTTGTAAAAGGCCCAAATACCTGGAAAAAGAAATGCCGTCCAGTTGAATCCAACTTTTACGGCAACGGGGTCTTCACCTTCTTTGAGGAAGCTCTGATTAATTTCCCCTTTTTTTGCGATAATTGGTCATCATCCTCATA
>CAYXXZ010000029.1:0-31543 GCA_964469165.1 uncultured Porticoccaceae bacterium | reverse complement strand
AACTGTGAACTGTGAACTGTGAACTGTGAACTGTGAACTGTGAACTGTGAACTCTACCCCCCCTAAATCCTGCGTCTTTCCTGCCGATATACCCATCGTTGACTATTCCGTCGTAGTTGAAGGTCGGGCTGTGCTGATTGCTCTGGGATTTGCCGTGGTTATCGTCTCCGTATTTGGCGGCTTTGCGCTGGCGGGCGGACACCTGGGCCCCCTGTTTCAGCCAACCGAGTTCGTGATGATCGGCGGGGCTGGGCTGGGCGCGTTCATCGCAGCCAACCACGGCAAGGCCATCAAGGCGACGTTCCGCGCCTTTTCGCGCCTCAAGCGCGCCTCGGGCTACGACAAGGCGCTCTACATGGAGTTGATGGGGCTGCTCTACAAGTTGCTCAACAAGATCCGCCACAACGGCATGCTCGGTGTGGAAGCGGATATCGACGATCCCGCGGCGAGCCCGCTGTTCCAGGAACACCCGCGGGTGCTCGAAGACCCGCTGATCGTCAACTTTCTCACCGATTACCTGCGCATCATGGTCAGTGGCGGCATGGACCCGATGGAAATCGACGAGCTCATGCTCCATGAAATCGAGGCTTTCGAGAGCGAGTCCCACATCCCGGTGGATGCCATCAGCAAGGTGGCCGACGCCATGCCCGCCTTTGGCATCGTCGCCGCCGTCATGGGTGTGGTGCGGGCGCTGTCCGCCGCCGATGCGCCGCCCGACCAGATGGGCCAGATGATAGCCCATGCCCTGGTGGGCACCTTTCTCGGCATCCTCATGGGATACGGCTTCATCGCACCGCTGGCGAGCCGCCTCGAACGCCAGACCAAGGAGGCGGAAAAAGTCCTGCAGTGCGTGCGCGTCACCCTTCTTGCCAGCCTCCACGGTTACGCCCCGCAGCTGGCGGTGGAATTCGGACGCAAGGCCGTGCACAGCGCCGAGCGGCCGAGCTTCGTCGAGCTCGAAGACCATGTGCGCAGCACCCGCGCCGCCGCCGTGGCAGAGGGCGCGTGAACGCCGCGACACGGCCGGTCATCGTCCGGCGCAAAAAAATCGTCAACGGCCGCCACGGGGGCAGCTGGAAGATCGCCCTCGCCGACTTCATGACGGCGCTGATGGCACTGTTTCTGGTGATGTGGATTCTCTCCACGGCCAGCCGCGAGCAGCGCGCCGCGGTGGCGGATTATTTCAATACGCCGCTGCTCGCCGCCATGGCGGGTGGCGACAATTCCGGCGCCAGCGCGTCGGCGATTCCGGGCGGCGGCGACGATCCCGTGCGCGCCGAGGGCGAACTGCGGCGTGCCGAGCCGCAATCCCGGGACGGTGTCACGGCGCAGCAGCGACAATTCTTTCGCCAATTGCAGCGCCGTATCGAGGAGGCCATCGAGGCGGACCCGGCGCTGCGCGAGCTGCGCCGCCAGATGCGTTTCGACCTCACTCAGGAGGGCCTGCGCATCCAGTTGCTGGACACCGAGCAGCGCCCCATGTTCGACCTCGGCAGCGACCAGGTGGCGCCCTACATGCGCAGCCTGTTGCAGGTGATGGCGCCGCTGCTCAACGAGCTGACGAACGATCTCAGTATCAGCGGCCACACCGACAGTCACGGCTACGCCAGCGGTTATCGCAGCTACAGCAACTGGGAGCTGGCAGCGGACCGCGCCAACGCCTCGCGCCGCGAACTGGTGGCCGGTGGACTCGCCCCGGAAAAGCTGCTGCGCGTCGCCGGCCTTGCCGACCGGGTGCCGCTGCCGGATGCGGAAGGCAGCGCGGCCATCAACCGCCGCATCGAGGTGGTGGTGCTGTTTCCCGAGGTGTCGCGCGCCATCCGCTCACCGCTGTTGATTTCCGGTGAGAAAAACAGGGAGCCGCCGCTCGCCACGCTCGGCGCCGGCGACGCAGCAATGATCGAACGTGGCGAGCCCGGCGCGGCCGATGTCCGGCGCGGGCCGCAATCAGGGGGTTGAGAACATGGACATCAGCGATTTTACGCAAAGTTTTTTTGAAGAGGCGCAGGAGCTGCTCGACGACATGGAGCGCCTGCTGCTCGGCCTGGACGTGGACGAGCCGGAGCTGGAAGCGCTCAACGCCATCTTCCGCGCGGCCCACTCCATCAAGGGCGGCGCCGGGGCCTTCGGCTTCACCGTGCTGCAGAAAACCACTCACATCCTCGAAAACCTGCTCGACAACGTCCGCCAGGGCGAGCTCGCCCTGCGCCGCGATATCGTCGATATGTTCCTGCAGGCCAAGGATGTCCTGCAAAACCAGATCGACGCCCACCGCGCCGGTGCGCTACCGGATGAGGACGAGAGCGAGCAACTCTGTGCGCAGTTGCGGCAATTGTCGGTCGACGACGCGCCGCCTCCCCCGCCGCGGGCGCTTGAACCGGCGCCTGCCGCCGGGGCGGAAACCACGCTCTGTGTGGCCCTGCTCGGGGTGAGTGAAAAGGATCGGCAACTGCTCGTCGAGGAACTGGGCCTGCTCGGCGAGGTGCGCGGCAGCAGCGGCGATGAAGCCTGTTTCGAGGTGCTGCTCCACACCAGCGCGAGCGCCGACGACATCGAGGCGGTGCTGTGCTTCGTGGTGGATGCCGCGCAGGTGCGGATCAGTACCCCGGCGGCGGCCGTGGCGCCGACCAGCCGCGAGGTGCGCAAGGCGTCGCCCGCCGCTGAGGGTCGCCCGGCCCAGAGCCCGAAAGGCGGCACCGAAACCGGCTCCATCCGGGTGCCGGTGGACAAGGTGGATCACATCATCAACCTGGTGGGCGAACTGATCATCACCCAGTCGATGCTCGACCAGCGCGCCGCCGATATCGGCATGGCGGGGCGCGATCTCGGCGAGGGGCTCGCGCTGCTGCAACGCAATGCCCGCGATCTCCAGGAGGCGGTGATGTCCATCCGCATGGTGCAGATGGACTACGTATTCAGCCGCTTTCCGCGCCTGGTGCGGGATCTGGCGGCAAAGCTCGACAAGCAGGTGGAGCTGGTCGCCGAGGGCAAATCCACCGAGCTCGACAAGGGTCTCATCGAGCGCATCATCGATCCCCTCACCCACCTGGTGCGCAACAGCCTCGATCACGGCATCGAAGTGCCGGCGCTGCGCGAGGCTGCGGGCAAACCGGCGACCGGTACCCTGCGCCTGTCGGCCCGCCACCAGGGCGGCAACATCGTCATCGAGGTCGGCGACGACGGCGGCGGCCTGCGCCGCGACAAACTGCTCGCCAAGGCCCGCGCCAACGGCCTGGCGGTGTCGGAGCAGATGAGCGACGACGAAGTCTGGCAATTGATTTTCGCGCCGGGCTTTTCCACCGCCGAAGAAGTCAGCGATGTGTCCGGGCGCGGCGTCGGCATGGACGTGGTCAAGCGCAACATTCAGGCGATGGGCGGCCATGTCGAAATCATGTCGCGGCACGGCGAGGGCACCACTACCCGCATCCTGCTGCCCCTGACACTGGCGATCCTCGACGGCATGTCGGTGCGGGTCGGCAGCGAAATCTTCATTCTTCCCCTGGGGGTGGTCAGCGAGCTGATCCAGCCGGGCGGCGAGCAGCTGTTCACCATGGCCGGCGATGACCGGCTTCTCAAGGTGCGCGACGAGTACCTGCCGGTGGTGTCGCTGCACGAGGTGATGGACGTCGAGCGCGCCGCATCCGATCTGGACGACTGCATCGCGGTGATCGTCGAGGGCGACAAGCGCCGCTACGCGCTGCTGGTGGATGAGCCGCTCAATCAGCAACAGGTGGTGGTGAAGAATCTGGAAACCAATTACCGCAAGGTGCCCGGCGTGTCGGGCGCCACCATCCTCGGCGATGGGCGCGTGGCGCTGATTCTGGATGTGGCGGAACTGCATCGCTTCAATCACGCCAAGAAAAAATTTCATGCCGCCGTCGAACAGCGGCCACGGTTTCAATGGGAGGTTGCGACATCATGACAGCGCAAGTGCTACTGGCGGCGCAGAGCCAGGAATTTCTCGTGTTCCACCTGGGCGACGAAGAGTACGCCATCGACATCCTCAAGGTGCAGGAAATTCGCGGTTACGAAAACGTCACGCGCATCGCCAATGCGCCGGCGTTCATCAAGGGCGTCACCAACCTGCGCGGCATCATCGTGCCGATCATCGATCTGCGCATCCGCTTCCGGATTTCCGAAGCCACCTACACCAGCCAGACCGTGGTGATCGTGGTGAACATCGGCGCGCGCGTGGTGGGCATCGTGGTGGACGGCGTGTCCGACGTGCAAACGCTCACCGAGGAGCAGGTCAAGCCGGTGCCGGAGCTCGCCGTCGGCCTGCCTCTCGACTATCTCTACGGGCTCGGCAACCTCGGCGACCGCATGCTGGTGCTGGTCAATATCGACAAACTGCTCAGCAGCGAAGAACTGGCGCTGATGGACGGCGTCGCCGAATGAATGGTGGCCCGTCATCTCACCCCTTTCCCGGGCCGGACGGTACTTTTGCGTGGGCCGCGGCACCACGGAGGATTGCCGGTGCCATTGGCAAGGCGCCGTTCACCCTGTGCAAAAAATCACGTTGGAAGGGTGACATGACCCTGGCCGCGGAGTAGTTTCATGCGCAACAATCAACCCGTCACGGGGCGGGAATTCAAGCTCGACGGCAATCACTATCTGGTCTCGCGTACCGATCACAGTGGCAACATCACCTACGCCAACCCCGCCTTCATCGCGGTCAGCGGCTATACGGCGGAAGAGCTCCACGGCCAGCCGCAGAACATCATTCGCCACCCCGATATGCCGCGCGAGTGCTTTGCCAACCTGTGGAGCACCATCAAGGCGGGCGACACCTGGGTCGGCCTGGTGAAGAACCGGCGCAAGAATGGCGACCATTACTGGGTGCTGGCGCATGTCGCGCCCATCGTCGAAAACGGTGCAGTCAAGGGCTATGTGTCGATGCGCACCCAGGCCAGCCGCGACGCCATCGCCGCCGCCGAACAGGCCTACGCTGCGCTGCGCGCCGGCAAGGGCAAACACCTTTACCTGCACCGCGGTGAGGTGCGCGAGCGCGGCCTGTGGGCGCGGCTGCGGCGCTTCAACGTTCACTCCCTGGCCAGTGGCTCCAATTTTCTGGCGGCAATCGCCGCCGTGATGCTGGTTGCGCTCACCGGCACGGGGCTTTACAACATGGCCCTGCTGGAACCTTCTCCGGCGCGCGATCTGGCCCTCGCGGTCCAGTGGCTGCTGCTGGGCGGTGGCCTGCTGGCGCTCGGCAGCTTTGTCCTGTGGGTGCGACGCAGCCTGTTCGAGCCGCTGAGCCAGGCCGTGGCGTTCACGCGTCAGGTGGCGGCGGGCAACCTGGCAGTGCGACCGCCGCTGGCGGGCCGCGACGAAGTCGGACAGCTGATGACATCTTTGGATGTCATGCGCAAAAGCCTGGTCAACATCATCGGCGACGTCAATGACCGGGTGGTGGTGGTCACGCCTGCCGCCAGGGACATCGCCGACGGCAGCCGCGAGTTGGCGAGCCGCACCGAACAGCAGGCGGCCTTTCTCCAGCAGGCGGCAGCCAGCATGGCGCAGATCATGGCGGCGGCGCAGCAGAATGCCGACAGCTCCGGGCAAGCGCGCACCCTGTCGTCGGGCACCGCGGAAGTTGCTTCAGGCAGCGGCGAGGTCATGCGCGATGTGGTGGACACCATGGACCGCATCACAATGAGCTCGGGAAAGATGTCGCTGATCATCGATGCCATCGACAGCATCGCCTTTCAGACCAACCTGCTCGCCCTCAACGCCTCGGTGGAAGCGGCGCGCGCCGGCGCCCAGGGGCGCGGCTTCGCCGTGGTGGCGGGGGAAGTGCGCAATCTCGCGCGCCGCTCGGCGGATTCGGCGCAGGAGATCCGCGAGCTGATCGCCGCCTCCCGCGACGACATAGAAAGCGGTGCCGGCCTGGTGCGAGGTGCCGAGGAATCGATCGCGGGGGTGGTGGTGGCGGTCAATCAGGTCAGCGCCATCATCGGCGACATCGCCGAGGCATCGGGTGAACAAAGCCAGAGCATCGTCGAAATCAACCAGGCCGTGGCGCAGATGGAACAGGTCACGCAGCACAATGCGCTGCGGGTGAAGGCATCGAGCCGGGCCGTGCAGGTGCTGGACGGCGAGATCGCGCTGCTGGCCCACGCCGCCGACGTGTTTCGTCTCGACGGCGGCCATCCGGAAGTGGGCGGCGTGCTGCCCGCCGCGCCAGCGGCCAGCTGCCGCGCTGTCGCGGGTGTCGTTTGACGGCGGCGCTGGGACAGGTGGCTCAGCTCGGTGCACTGCTGGCGCGCGAGCTGGACTTCAGCGATCAGGATTTCCGCCGCATCGCCACGCTGATCTATCGCCGTGCCGGCATCGTGCTTGCCGGCCACAAGCGCCAGATGGTGTACGCGCGCCTGGCGCGGCGCGTGAAGCAGCACGGCTTCGCCCGCTTTGCCGACTACATCGATTTTCTCGAAGGCAGCCCAGGCACGGACGAGTGGCAGGAATTCACCAACGCCTTGACCACCAATCTCACGGCATTTTTCCGCGAGTCCCATCATTTTCCGCTGTTGCGCCAGCACCTGGCGGGAAGGCGCGGCCCGATACGGATCTGGTGCTGCGCGGCCTCGACGGGGGAAGAGCCCTACTCGATCGCCATGGTGCTGCGCGAGGCACTCGGCGAGGGCGCCGATGCGCGCATCCTGGCCACTGATATCGACACCGGCGCACTCGCCAGCGCGCGCCGCGGCATCTACCCGCTGAGCCGCCTGGCCAAGGTGGAAGAACAGCGCATCAAGCGCTTTTTTCTGAAGGGGCGCGGCCCTATGGAAGGCTCGGCGCGGGTCAGCCCGGAGCTGGCCGCGATGGTGAAATTCGCGCCTCTCAATCTCATCGATCCGCGCTGGCCGGTGCGGGGGCCGTTCGATGCCATTTTCTGTCGCAATGTGATGATCTATTTCGACAAGCCCACCCAGGCGGGAATACTGTCCCGCTTCGCGCCGCTGCTCAAGCCGGACGGCCTGCTGTTCGCCGGCCACTCGGAAAACTTTTCCTACATCAGCGACAACTTCCGCCTGCGCGGGCAGACGGTGTACGGGTTGGGTGGGCAGCGGTGAGCCGGGAGAATCTCGCCGTATAACCAGTGCGCCGTTGTTGCAGCGCGTGGCTCGCGTGAAACGTGAAACATGCAACGTGGAACTCAGCAAAAGACTCTGCCACCCTCAAAGGCTAAAGCTCTCGCCACTGCCGCCGATAGTAGCAATACATGGTCGTGATTGCTGCGGCCAGGGTTTATCGGGAGAGGCCATTTGATTTCCGCCAAGATCAAGGTGCTGTGCGTTGACGATTCCGCGCTGATCCGCGATCTGCTGCGCGGCATCATCGACAGCCACGACGATATGGAGGTGGTGGCGACGGCGCCCGATCCCATCGTGGCGCGCGAGCTGATCAAGCTCCACAACCCGGATGTGTTGACTCTGGACGTGGAGATGCCGCGCATGGATGGCATCGCATTTCTCGAAAAACTCATGCGCCTGCGACCGATGCCGGTGCTGATGGTGTCGTCGTTGACCAGGGCCGGCTCGGAAATCACCCTGCGCGCCCTGGAACTGGGGGCGGTGGATTTCATCGAGAAGCCCGCGGTGGGGATTCGCAGCGGCATGCTCGACTACGCCGAGCTGATCGCGGACAAGATCCGCGCCGCCGCCCGCTCGCGTCCGCGCCGCGCGCGCACGCCGCAGGATGGGACGCGCGGGTCGCTGCGGGCACCGCTGGTATCGAGTGAAAAGCTGGTGATCATCGGCGCGTCCACCGGCGGCACCGAAGCGTTGCGGGCCGTGCTCGAACCACTGCCCGCCAACAGTCCGGCGATCCTCATCGCCCAGCACATGCCCGGCGGCTTCACGCGCTCCTTCGCCGCGCGCCTCGACCGCCTGTGTCGCATCGCGGTCAAGGAGGCGGAGGACGGCGAACGGATACTGCCCGGCCACGCCTACGTGGCGCCCGGCGAGGCGCATCTGGAACTGGCGCGCAGCGGTGCCAACTACGTCGCGCGCCTGGATACCGGTGCGCCCGTGAACCGCCACCGGCCCTCGGTGGACGTGCTGTTTCGCTCCGCGGCGCGTGCCGCGGGGCGCAATGCGGTGGGGGTGATCCTCACCGGTATGGGCAGGGATGGCGCCGCCGGGCTGCTCGACATGCGCCAGGCGGGTGCCGCCACCCTGGCTCAGGATGAGGCGAGCTGCGTGGTGTTCGGCATGCCCAAGGAAGCCATCGCCCTGGGCGCGGCCGAGGACGTGGTGGCGCTCGACGACATGGCGGCGCACCTCATGGCATTGATGGAAGCGACCGGGCGGCGCCAGCGGGTGTGAACCCTGCGGAGCCGATACTTGAACGAGCGACAAGAATCCACACACAGGTAGACAGACATGATGACAGTATTGCGCAATCTCAAGATCAATCTGGCCATGAGCGGCGTCCTGGTCTGCTTTGCGCTGTGCATCGGCGCGATCGCCGCGACCAGCTACATATCGGCGCGCTCCGCTCACAATGCCATCGAATTCTTGCACCAGGTCAACGCCGCCCAACTCAACGACGTGAACCAGTCGTTCGTGCTGGTCAATTCCGCGCGGCTCAATCTCGAGGCCGGCGCGAGCTACGCCGAGAGGAGCCGCGAAGCGCAGGCCGATCGCCGCATCGAGGCGGCGCAGAATTATCTGGAGGAATCGCAACGCCACTTCGACGCGTTCATGGGCGCGCCCAGGAATGCCGAAGCCGAGGCCCTGGCGGCGAGCCTCAAGGGGCAATACGACGAGGTCATGGCGCTGGTGGGCGAAGCGCGGGACACCCTCGCTGATCGCAGCCTGGAAGATTTCGCGATGATCCGCGAAGAGCTGATGCCGCTGGCCGACGACCTGGCGGAAAGCATGGAGGGGTTCGTCGCCTATGCCAACGGCCAGGGCAAGGATCACATGGAAAACTACAGCGCGCTCGCGCAAACCTTCAGCGTCGTGCAGCTGAGCATTCTGGCGCTGACGGTGGTGGTGATGGGGCTGATCTACTTCATTTTGCGCACCGTGGTGATCGGCCCCCTGAAGCGCGCCGTCACGCATCTGGAATACATTGCGCAGGCGGATCTGTCCCACGACGTCCCCCAGCTCGGGCGCAATGAAATTGGCCAGCTGTTCAGCGCCATGGGCGAGATGCAGAGCGGCTTGATGCGTATCGTCAGCGAGGTGCGCGGCAGCAGCAACTCGATACATGTCGGCGCTTCGGAGATCTCCAGCGGCAACGCCGATCTGTCGTCGCGCACCGAGCAGCAGGCCGCGTCCCTGGAAGAGACCGCCGCCAGTATGGAAGAACTCACCGCCACCGTGAAGCAGAATGCCGACAACGCGCGCCAGGCCAGCACCCTCGCCCAGGATGCCTCTGCCACCGCCAGCAGGGCCGGCGACGTGGTCGAAAACGTCATTGCCACCATGGGCGGCATTTCCACGAGTTCGCGCAAGATTGCCGACATTACCGGCTTGATCGATGCCATTGCCTTCCAGACCAATATCCTCGCACTCAACGCCTCGGTGGAAGCGGCGCGCGCCGGTGAGCAGGGCCGCGGCTTTGCCGTAGTGGCCGGCGAGGTACGCAATCTCGCCGGGCGCAGCGCCGATGCCGCCAAGGAGATCAAGGCGTTGATCGACAACTCCGCAGAGCAGGTCACGCAGGGCTCGGTACTGGTGGAGCAGGCCGGCAGCACCATGCGCGAGGTGGTGGCGTCGGTGAAGCGCGTCACCGACATCATCGACGAGATTTCAGCGGCCTCCCAGGAGCAGAGCGGCGGTATCGAACAGGTCAGCCAGGCGGTCGGCCAGATGGACGAGGTTACCCAGCAGAACGCCGTGGTGGTGCAGCAGGCCGCGGCCGCAGCCGCGTCGCTGGAAGAACAGGCGCGCACTCTCGAAAGTCTGGTGGCGATATTCCGCCTCGCCGGCGAAGAGGTGTCGGCGGATGGCGAAGCCCAGGAACAGGAGAAGGTCGCGGCGCAGGACGATAGCAGTTTTGCGGGCGGCCTGGTTTCCAGGCTGAGCACGCCCGCAGTGCGGGAACCCAGCGGCGCCAGGGCGCGCAAGGACAGAATCGCCGAAGAGGAATGGGAGGCGTTCTAGCCAGGCTCCACATGAGATCAACAGTTTTATTGCACAGGTGACAGACAATGGTCGATAAAAACATGAGTATTCTGGTGGTAGACGACTTTCCCACCATGCGCCGCATCGTGCGCACCCTGCTGAAGGAGCTCGGCTTTGCCAACGTCGACGAGGCGGAAGACGGCAACGATGCCCTCTCCAAGCTGAGAAACGGCGGCTTCGAACTGGTCATTTCCGACTGGAACATGCCCAATCTGGATGGCCTTGAAATGCTGCGCCAGATTCGGATTGAAGACGGGCTCAAGCACCTGCCGGTGCTGATGGTGACCGCCGAGGCGAAGAAGGAAAACATCATCGCCGCGGCCCAGGCGGGCGCCAACGGCTACGTGGTCAAGCCGTTCACGGCCGCGACCCTGGAAGAAAAGCTCAACAAGATTTTCGAGAAGCTGGGTAAATAATCAGCGGGAACCGCCCCATCAGGAGACACGATCATGAATGGTGACATGCACCAATCCGCCCCCAGAGCCGTCAACGACGAAGTGATCCAGCGCATCGGCCACCTCATCCGCATGCTGCGCGACAGCATGCGCGAACTCGGCCTCGACAAGGAAGTGGAGAGAGCGGCGGAGGCCATCCCCGATGCCCGCGACCGCCTGAGCTACATCGCGTCGATGACCGAGCAGGCCGCCGAGCGCGCCCTCAACGCCATCGACCGCGCCCAGCCGATGCAGACGGAAATCGGCGCCGGTGCCGAAGCACTCGCCGCGCGCTGGCTCGCCGCTGGCGCCGAAAACGGCCTGGCCGCGGATACCCTGGCCTATCTGCAAGAGGTGCCGGTGCTGACCCAGCGCACCAGCGGGGAACTGATGGAAATCATGATGGCGCAGGATTTTCAGGATCTCACCGGGCAGGTCATCAAGCGCATGATGGATGTGGTGCGTCACCTCGAATTCGAACTGCTGCAGGTATTGCTGGACAGCGTTCCCCACAGCGACGACCGCGGCCACCTGCAACGGCGCGGCGAGGAGATCAAGCTGGCGGAAGAATCGCGCCACGAAACCATGCTCCTCAACGGTCCCCAGATTCGCGGCGACGAACCGGAGGTGATGAGCTCGCAGGACCAGGTGGATGATTTGCTGGCGGAGCTGGGATTCTGAGGGTCGTGGCTGCGGCCGCGATTGCGGATGCTCGGTTGGAGCATCCCTGTAGGAGCTTGCCTGCAAGCGACACCAGCCTCGGGGCGTAGCCAGCGGTCGCCTGCGGGCAGGCTCCTACAAATCAACTCGGCGCCAGCTTCGCACGGAGGCGGCTCACCGCCTGGCTGTGCAGCTGGCATACCCGTGATTCACTGACGCCGAGCACGGCGCCGATTTCCTTGAGATTCAGCTCCTCCTGGTAATAAAGGGCCATGAGGAGTTTTTCCCGTTCCGGCAGTGCCGCGATGGCGTCCACGAGGCGCTCGCGCTGCTGGCTTTCCAGCAGCTGTTCGAAAGGGGTTTCGGCGCTGTTGTGGGCTGCCGGTTCGGCGCCTTCCGCCATCAGGTCTTCCAGGGGCAGCAGGTAGCCACTGTTGATGTCGCGCAGCAGCTGGCGGTACTCCGCCAGGCCCATGTCCATGGCGGCGGCGATTTCCCGTTCTTCCGGCGCGCGTCCCAGGGTTTGTTCGAGGCGATGCACGCAGGCGTCCAGGCTGCGTGCATTGCGCCGCACACTGCGCGGCAGCCAGTCGCGGGTGCGCAGTTCGTCGATCATGGCGCCGCGAATGCGCTGGCTGGCAAAGGTGGCGAAGCTGGCGCCGGCGCTGGCGTCATAGCGGCCGAGCGCGTCCATCAGGCCGATCACGCCAGCCTGGATGAGATCGTCCAGCTCGATGCTGGCGGGGAGCCGGACCTGCAGTGCCAGGGCCTGGCGGCGCACCGCCGGCAGGTACTCTTTGATCAGGCTCTCCTGGTTGATTTTGCCTTTCGCGGTATACATGCCACATCCACGTCAATGATCGGCCGACGCTCCGCGCCGCCGGATGATCAATTATTGGCGGGCACGCACCCTGAGGAAGGCCCGAATAGCCGGGTTTTTGGGTGGTTATTCACTTCTTGGCGCAGGTTGGGCTGAGGAACGAAGCCCAACAGGTTCAGGAGAGATGCGCCCCACAGATGTTGGGCTTCGTTCCTCAGCCCAACCTACCAACGGGTGCTGGTGCTAGCGGAAATGAACGATGACCCGCATGTCCTCCACCGTCACACCTCCGCGTCCGCGGAAGCGGAGTTCGAGTGGCGTTTCGGCCGCGATGCCGGTGAACGCGGCGGTGTGGCCGCGTTGGCTCGCCGCATCCACGCAGCGTTGCGCGGCGCACAGCCAGGCTCGGACCGATGTTCCCGGCGCGAGCCTGTAACGCCAGGATACCTGTGTCATGACGCGCCCGCTGCTGGCCGCGGGATTGCTGCTGACGAAAGGTGGCGAGTGATACAGCTTGTCGGCCACGGCGATGTGCAGGCGCGTTGCGCCGGCACTCCAGCTGCCGGTAGTGGCAGTGGCGGGCGCAACGGTGAACAGCGCCGCGCAGTACAGCGCCAGGCAGTGCAGCCGTGTCACGATGCCGCTCCCAGCAGGCTGGTGACCCGCAGGGTGCGGTCGTCGGGGATTTCCGCCTGGGACATCACCGCCATGTGGCGCAGGCGGCGCAGTAGAAAGCGCGCCAGCACCGGGCGCAGCGCGTGCTGGACCACCAGCACTGGTGGGTGGCCCTGGGCTTCCTGTCGTTCCAGGGCGGCGCGCGCCTGACCCATGAGAGTGTCGGCGAGTCCGGGCTCGAGGGCGCCGCCGCTGCTCAGCGCCTGGCTCAGCACCTGTTCGAGGCGCAGGTCGAGACCGATGACATTGAGGTCGTCCTGGCCTGCGAACCATTGCTGGGTGATGGCGCGCCCCAGCGCCACCCGTAGCCGTGCGGTGAGGTCCGCCATGTTGGCGTCGGTGCCCCCGTGTTCGGCCAGGGTGTCGAGAATGGTGCGCAGATCGCGAATCGCCACCTGTTCGTTGAGCAGGTTCTGCAACAAGCGCTGCAACTGGGTGACGGACACGAGCTTGGGAACCACGTCGTCCACCAGGCCCTTGTCGGTTTCCGCGAGCTTGTCGAGCAGCTGCTGCACTTCCTGGCGCCCGAGCATTTCGGCGGCGTGGCGCTGCAGCAAGTGGTTGAGGTGAGTGGCCACCACGGTGCTGGCGTCCACCACGGTATAGCCGCAGATTTGCGCCTGCTCGCGGTTGGCGCCGTCGATCCACAGCGCGGGCAGGCCAAATGCCGGATCGCGGGTGGCAATGCCGGGCACGTCGCCGCTGACCTGGCCCGGATCGATGGCGAGCCACTTGTCCGCATGGATTTCGCCGCGGCCGATCTCGGCGCCCTTCATCAACAACACGTAAGTATTGGGCGCGAGTTCGAGGTTGTCGCGAATGTGCACGGCGGGCGGCAGGAAACCGCTCTCCTGGGCGAATTTCTTGCGCACGCTCTTGATGCGACCGAGCAGTTCGCCCTGTTGATGATGGTCCACCAGGGGGATCAGGCGGTGACCCACTTCGAGGCCCAGCGTGTCGATCAGTTGCACATCGTCCCAGGTGGCTTCCGGCGCTTCGCTGCGCGCCGGCAGCGGGGCGGCCTGTTCGGGGGATTCGGCGGCGCGGCGGCGCTGATTGCGGATCAGGAACCAGGCGAGCAGGCCGAGCAGCGAGGTGATGAACAGAAAGACGAGGTTGGGCATGCCGGGCACCAGCCCGAGCAGCCCCATGACGCCCGCGGTGAGCAGGACCACCTGGGGATTGATGAACAGCTGGCCGATCATCTGCTGGCCGACGTCCTGGTCGGTGTCGACCCGCGACACCATGACGCCCGCCGCGGTGGAGATGACCAGTGCGGGAATCTGCGCCACCAGGCCGTCGCCGACGGTGAGCAGGGTATAGGTTCTGGCGGCGGTGGAAAAATCCAGGTCGTGCTGGATCATGCCGATCAACAGGCCGCCGACGATGGTGACCACCATGATCACGAGGCCGGCCACCGCGTCGCCGCGCACGAATTTGCTGGCGCCATCCATGGAACCGTAGAAATCCGCTTCCTGGGCCACCGCGGCGCGGCGCGTGCGCGCTTCCTGCTCGCCGATCAGGCCGGCGTTGAGGTCGGCGTCGATGGCCATCTGCTTGCCGGGCATGGCGTCGAGCATGAAGCGCGCGCCCACCTCGGCGATGCGCCCCGCGCCCTTGGTGATGACCATGAAATTGATGATCACCAGAATCATGAATACCACCAGGCCAACGGCGAAGTTGCCCCCTACCAGGAAGGCGCCGAAGGCCTCGATGACCTTGCCGGCGGCGTCGCCGCCCTTGTGGCCCTCGATCAGCACCACGCGCGTCGAGGCCACGTTCAGCGCCAGGCGCAGCAGGGTGGTGAAGAGCAGAATGGCGGGAAAGGCGGCGAAGTCCAGCGGTTTGCTGGTGAACATGCTGACCATCAGCACCATCACCGCAAGGGCGATGTTGAAGGTGAACAGCACGTCGAGCACGAAAGGCGGCAGTGGAATGATCATCATGGCCAGCACCATGATGATCAGCATGGGGCCGGCCAGCAGTGTCAGGGGGATGCCGCGCGCGCGCAGCCGGGCGATGATGCTCATGTCTCTCCTCGTCCCGGCGGGTTGGCGAGCGCCTCGGGTACGGGCAGGTCGGAGGGCGCCGCGACCGCGCTGTCGCCACGGCGAATGGCGAATGCCCACACCATGACCTCCGCCACCGCCGTGTAGAGGTCGGCGGGAATCTCCCGGTCCAGGTCGACATGGTGATAGAGCGCGCGCGCCAGCGGCGGCGCCGCGAGCAGCGGTACGCCGTGGCTTGCGCCGAGTTCACGGATTCGCGCCGCCACCGCGTCGGCACCCTTGGCGGCGACCACCGGCGCGGCCGTGCGCGCCTGGTCATAACGCAGTGCCACCGCGTAGTGACTGGGGTTGGTAACGATCACGTCGGCGTTGGGCACCTTGCTCATCATGCGCCGCCGCGCCGCGGCCTGCTGCTGTGAACGAATGCGTCCCTTGACGTGGGGATCGCCCTCGCTCTCCTTGTGTTCGCGGCGGATTTCCTCGCGGCTCATGCGCAGCTTCTTGGCGTGATGCCACAACTGGTACGGCACATCGATGAGAATCACCACCACCAGCGTCAGCACCATGAGCCCGCAGGCACTGGCGGCGAGGCGCAGGGCGTTGGCCAGCGCGCTGGCGACCGGCTGGTCCATCAGCGCGAGAAACTCGCCGGCGCGGGAGCTCACAAACCATACGCCGACAGAGCCCACCAGCAGCGCCTTGGCGACGACCTTGGCCAGTTCCGCCAGCGCCTGGCTGGAAAAGATGCGCTTGAGGCCCTTGGCCGGGTTGAGGCGTGAAAACTGTGGTTGCAGCGATTTGCCAGAGACGACCAGGCCGCCGAGCAGCGAGGGTGCGGCCAGCGCTGCAACCAGCATCACCAGAAAGAGCGGCAGCAACGCCAGCAGGGCGTGTTCCCCCAGGGCACGCAGTGCGGCCAGCATCACCGCGACGTCCATGGCGCGGGCGCGGTCGAACAGAAAGGCCTTTTCCATCACCAGCCCCAGTTGGCTGTAGAGCACACCGCCCATCGACCACAGCGTCGCCACGCCGGTGGCCAGTAAAAGGAAGGTGGTGAGTTCGCGGGAGCGCGCCACCTGCCCTTCCTCGCGCGCCTTCTCGAGGCGCCTCGGCGTGGCGGCTTCGGTTTTTTCCTGATCGTCGCTGTCGTCGGCCATGGTCTGCGCACGGATGAAATGCCGGCAGCCATTCTGGCGCCCCGCGGCGCCGCTCCATACGCGGATAAGCCTGCGGAAACGGCGTCTGTCTGCCGTTTCGCGCTAAACGCATACATTCGCAGGCTCTAAAGATCGATGCAAATCCGCCGATAACAGGGAGGTTCTCGCTGCTCAGGAAAACCGGTGTCCCAGTCGCCAAGTACGCCGCCGGAACCTGCCATCCGGCACTCGCAAAGTCTTCTCGAAGGGGAGGAGGCCACCTTGCGCCTGAGCGACCTGCTTCATGCCCACGAGCACGAGGCGCTCAACCATCACGCCATCGTCAGCGCCACCGATGGGGAGGGGCGCATCATCTACGTCAACGACAAATTCTGTGCCGTGAGTGGTTACTCCCGTGCCGAGCTGATCGGGCACAGCCACGCCCTGCTCAAGTCCGGCATGCACGGATCGCAGTTGTACCGGGACATGTGGCAAACCATCAAGGCCGGGCGCGTATGGCAGGGCGAGCTGTGCAACCGTCGCAAGAACGGCGACCGCTACTGGGTGGAATCGACCATCGTCCCGCTTTTCGGCAGCGATGGCACACCCGACAAATACCTGTCCATCCGCACCGATATCACCCGCATAAAACAGGTGGAGATGGCGTTGCGCCGCCAGCGCGAGTTACAGAATCTGCTGACCGATGCCACGGCCTTGTTGCTCAATACCCAGGCCAGCCAGATGGTGGCGGCGGTTGGCCAGATTCTCGCACGCAGCGGCGAATTTCTCGGCGCCTGCTGCGCGCGGCTGCACCTGCAGGGCGATGCCGCCGACACGCTGGGGCGCAGCCACGGCTGGGCTGCGCCGGAGCTTGGCGGCGCTCCCGCTCCATGCCAGCCGCCGCTGGGCGAGCTGCCCTGGTGGCGACAGCGCATGGATCAGGGCGACGCACTGCTGCTCAGCGATATCGCCGCGCTGCCCGCCGACGCGGCGGCGGAGCGTGCCCTGCTGGCGCGCCAGGGCTGTCGGGCACTGTTCGCGCTGCCGCTGCGCAAGAATGCCGCCACCATCGGCTATCTGCTGTTTGCCGCATTGCGCGACCAGCCAGACTGGGTGCTCGACGAGGTGAGCGCGTTCTCTGTGCTGGCGGATGCGTTCGCCGGCGCCATCAGCCGCTATCAGGCCGAACACGCGCTGGCGCTGCATCATGAGCGCCTGCGGCGCAGCCAGATCCACGCCAACATCGGCACCTGGGATTGGGACGTGCGCACCGGCCACATGTTCTGGACCGAGCGCACCGCACCCCTGCTCGGCTTTCCGGAGGGCGATCTGGAGACCACCTACGGCAGTTTCCTGCTGGCGGTGCACCCGGAAGATCGCGCCCAGGTGCTGGACGCGGTGGACAGTGCCCTGCGCAATGGCGAGAGCTACGAGATCGAGCATCGCGTGGTGTGGCCGGACGGCACGGTGCGCTGGCTCCTCAAGAGCGGCGCCGTGGTGCGCGGCGCGGAAAGCGACGCGCTGCACATGCTCGGCATCGTGCAGGATATCGACAGCCGCAAACGCACCGAGCTGGCATTGGTGGAGCGCGAGCGCCAGTTGCGGGAAGCGCAGGCCATCGCCCACATGGGCAGCTGGGAATACGACGTGGAAACCTTCGAGCTGATCTGCTCGGATGAGACGAGGCGCATTTTCGCCTTTGCCGCCGACGAGGGGCTGGATACCTACATCGGCACCCTCCACGGCGACGATCGGGCAGCGGTGCGTCGTGCCAACAAGGAGGCGCTGGCGACGGGACACTTCGACGTCAGCTGCCGCATCTTCACCGCCGAGGGCGCGCTGCGCCACGTGCACATCCTCGCCAATCTGGAACGGAGCGGACGTGGCCGGGTGGCGCGCTACACGGGTACGGTGCAGGACATCAGCGACAGGATCGAAGCGCAGGCGCGCCTGCGCGAGACCGAACAGCGCTTCAGCTTTGCCGTGGAAGGTGCCGGGGATGGCGTCTGGGAGTGGGATGTGCCGAGCCAGCACATGACGCTGTCGAGTCACTGCGAAACCATGCTCGGCTACCCGGCCGGCGAGGTGCCCCCCGAAGCCCGTTTCATGACGGCGGGTATTCATCCGGAAGACCTCGCCGAAGTGGAAACGGTGATCGAGGATCTCTGCGCCGGCAGGCGCAACACCTGTGCCCTCGAGGTGCGGCTGCGCTGCCGGGACGGCACCTACAAATGGGTGCTGACCCGGGGCATCGTGGTGGCGCGCGACGAGGACGGTTTCGCCACCCGCATGATCGGCATCAACAGTGATGTCAGCGAGCGCAAACGCGTGGAGCAGGCGCTGATCACCGCCCGCGAAGAGGCCGATCGCGCCAACCGCGCGAAATCGGAGTTCCTGTCCAGCATGAGCCACGAGCTGCGCACCCCGATGAATGCGATTCTCGGTTTCGGCCAGTTGCTCGAGACCGACACCCAGCTCGACGAGGAGCAGCACGACAACGTTCAGGAAATTCTCAAGGCCGGCCACCATTTGCTGGAACTCATCAACGAAGTACTCGACCTGGCCAAGGTGGAATCCGGGCGCATCGAGTTATCCATGGAACCGCTCGACGTAGCCTCGGTGGCGGAAGAATGCCTGAGCCTGGTGGCGGCCATTGCGGGCAAGTCCGGTATCGCACTGCGCTGCGATGTTCCCGACGGACTCATGGTGCGCGCCGATCGCACCCGCCTCAAACAGGCGTTGCTCAACCTGCTCTCCAATGCCATCAAGTACAACAGACCCGGGGGTGCCGTTACCCTCGGCGCCGAGCACCGTGCCGGGAGCTACATGCGCCTGGCCGTTGCCGATACCGGCCCGGGCATCGCCGCGCAGCGCCTGCCCGAGCTGTTTCAGCCGTTCAATCGTCTCGATGCGGAAAACAGCGAGGTGGAAGGCACGGGTATCGGGCTCACCATCACCGAGCGCCTGGTGGAGATGATGGGCGGGGTTCTGGGGGTCGAGAGCGACGTCGGTGTGGGCAGTACTTTCTGGATAGAACTGCCACTGGCGTTGGCTGTCGGCGCCGCGTCGCCCATCCCCGCGCCTGCGCAGGCCAGCGCAACCGGCGGCGGTGTTCACGGCGACCGGGCGGTGCTTTACATCGAGGACAATCCCGCCAACCTCAAGTTGCTGGCGCAAATGATCGCGCGCCGCCCGGGCATTGCCCTGCTCTGCGCAGAGAGCCCCGAGGCCGGTATCGAGATGGCGCTGTCCCAGGCGCCTGATCTGATCCTGCTCGACATCAACATGCCGGGACTGGATGGCTATCAGGTACTCGATGTACTGCGCGCCGATCCAGCCCTGCGCACCATTCCGGTCGCCGCCGTCACCGCCAATGCCATGCCTCAGGATGTGCTGCGCGGCATGGCGGCCGGCTTCGACGATTACCTCACCAAACCACTGGAGATGACGCGGCTGTTCGCGGTTCTCGACCGCTTTCTCGCCAAATCGATTTCTCGCTAGACAACAGGGACGAACGATAATGACCCCGGATTTTTTCAGCCAAAGCCCTTTGTTGATCGTCGATGACGAGCCCGTGAACCTGAAGTTGCTCGACCGCATTCTCGGCAACCAGGGCTATCAGCATCTGACCCTGGAGAACGATCCGCGCGAGGTGGTGAAGCGCTATCGCGAACGGCGCCCGGATCTTATCCTGCTCGATATCAACATGCCCCACCTGAGCGGCTACGAGGTGATGGCGCAGCTGAAGGCGCTCGACGATCCGCTGTTGCCGCCGATCGTGATCCTCACCGCGCAGGCCGGCAAGGAACACCTGCTGCAGGCCCTGGCAGCGGGCGCCCGCGATTACCTCACGAAACCCTTCGATCGCACGGAGCTGCTGATGCGCGTGCGCAATTTGCTGGAGGCACATCTCGCCCACCGCCTCATTCACGAGCAGAAGGAAGTACTGGAGAGCATGGTGCGTGCCCGCACCGAGGAGCTGCGCCGCACCCGCTTTCAGGTGGTGCAGCGCCTGGGCATGGCCGCCGAGTACCGCGACGAGGAAACCGGCGGACACATCCTGCGCATGAGCCACACCTGCGCCCTGCTGGCGCGCACCATCGGCTGGGATGCGGAGCAGGCGGAACTGCTGCTCCACGCCAGCCCCATGCACGATATCGGCAAGATCGGTATTCCTGACGCCATCCTGCTCAAGCCCGGGTTTTTCGAGGCGCACGAATGGGAAGTCATGAAAACCCATACCACCATCGGCAAACGCTTGCTGGATGGTGACGATTCGGAACTGATGCGCATGGCCAGCGAAATCGCCTATACCCACCACGAAAAATGGGATGGCAGCGGCTATCCGCAAGGCCTCAAAGGCAAGGGCATCCCGCTATCCGGTCGCATCGTGGCGCTGGCCGACGTGTTCGATGCATTGATGTCTCCGCGGCCCTATAAACGGGCCTGGGCGGTGGAACAGGCGCTCGACGCGATTCGCACCAGCCGCGAGAAGCACTTCGACCCGATGCTGGTGGATGCGTTTTTCGACCAACTACCCGCCATTCTGGCCATCCGCGCCCGCTACGCGGATGGCGAGGATGTCCGTGCGGCGGGCCGCTGATTGCGCAATGGTCGGAATTCTGCGTGAGGCGAAGTGAGCTGTAAGCCATAAGCTTTAAGCTCGCGTGCTGCAGGCTCCTGCAGGGCGCCCTGAGAACCATGTCTTATAACGTCATATGAGCACGTAGAAATAGTTACGAAATTGCCATTCGGATAGAGCGTGTTCTCAAACTGTTCCGGATTCGGCGACGCGGCGCGGATCCGAGCCGCTTGTGTCGCTGACCTTGCGGGTCTTGCCCGCGCGTGACGGCGGACGGCAGATACCGCATACGTAGTCGCTGCCCGGGCTGTAGGCGTGCGCTACGAACTGCGCGTTGCACGAGGTGCAGGCGGTCATTTCCAGCATGCCGCTCTCGAAGAAGCGCACCAGCGTCCAGGCCCGCGTCAGACCCAGCACGGGTTCGTCTCCCTGCAGTTCGATCTGCTCCAGGTAGAGACGATAGGCCTTGATGAAGCCCTCCATGCGTTCACAGTTGCCTTCGTCGAGCATCTTTCGGTAGATGTTGTAGAACAACGAGGAATGAAGGTTGGGCTGCCAGGTGATGAACCAGTCGGTGGAAAACGGCAGCATGCCCTTGGGTGGAGAAACGCCGCGAATTTCCTTGTACAGTTTGACCAGGCGGCCGCGGCTCAGGTCGGTTTCGCTTTCCAGCACTTGCAGGCGCGCGCCCAGCTGGATCAGATCGATCGCCATCTGAACCTGGCGCATTTCACTTAGCAGGCTTTTATCCATTTGCGTACTCCCTACTTCGGAAAAACCATAATAATTGTGTGAAAAGAGCGCGTCATTGTGGGGGCTGAGGCAAAATTTAGGCAACACCGGCCAGATGAACGCGGGAGATGGCGCGACGAGCGGTTATAAAAAGGGTTGTTTTGCCGCTTTTTTGCCATTCACATCGACGGATGCTTTTTCTGGTTCAACGCCGTAAAGGTGTACGTTGACGCTGGAAGTGCAGGTAGTAGCCGTTGATCCGGCCGATCAGGTTGCGGGTTTCTTCATAGGGAGCGTGCCGTCCGCCCGCAAGAGCCGGCGTGTACTCCCCCGCGTTCCAGGCGGAGACCACCAACTCGATGCGGCCCGAAAATTTTTCGTTGTATTTGGCGATGAGGTAGCAGGCAATCAGAATGTTGACGGCAGGATCGAGCAGGTCGTCGTCACGCAAAGCAGCCAGTCGTGCGCGCGGCACGTAGCGGAAGCGCGAGCCGCTGGCATACAGCTCCTTTGCCGCCTGTCGACCGGTGGACGGCATGATCTGGGTGAGACCCAGTGCGCCTTTCGGCGATATGGCGCCGGAGTGCGCGCCGGATTCGGCGAGGATCAGCGCGCGCATGAAATCGGCGCTGACTTTGTGACGAGGACGAAAGTAGCTGAGGCTGGTGAAATACCGGATCAAGCCATCGTATTGGCGCAACCGTGCCAGCGCCTGCGGCGACACGCTCGCGCTGCTGTGCTTGCGAATGTAGGGATAAAGCTCCGTGTTGGCGGCAACAGGAGCCGCGCAAATGCTGCACAGCCAGAGTGCAGCCGCGAACGCAAGATAGAAGCGCAGAGTAGCTGCGACCTGTTGCATATCATCTCCGGTATGCGCCAAAAATAAGCGTTGCATGTTGTCTGCAGAGCGCATGTCGTGCAGGGAAGCTACTGATGCCGGCCAGCGCAATCACGAGGCATGACAACGCCGACATTGTCTGCGCGGGTGTAATGATTGCAATGGGGCGCCCGACAGCCGGTAGCTTGGAAGTGACCAACGCACAAAATGGAGAGGAATACCGGTAATGACGCGTTCAGGAGTCGCCGTCGAGCGCCGCCAAAATAAGAGCGAGCTGTTGTTGCGCGCTGTCGTCGAGGACGATGGTGGCGCCTTTCAGATAGCTGTGGACGAAGTCCTTCGCCGCCGCGCGGGGTGCCGCTGCGGTGTGTCGTGATGTGCCGAGCAGTTGCCGTGCCCGGCTGTCGAGCTGTTGCATGAGGGCTTTTTCCGCCATCAGCTCCACATCCTTGAGCTGTTGGTACAGCGCGGCATCGCGCATGGCGTCGGGCCGGCTGCGGTACCAGTAGCGGGCGCGGCGCAGCGGGGCGACCAGTTGCCGCGACCAGGTGGCCGCATCCGCCAGCAGTGTCTCCAGATGTCGCCCGGCGTGCTCTCCGTAAGCCTGGCCGAGCCAGCAGCACAGCAGCACTGCGCTGACATCCACGCCAGCGTTGTCCTGCAGTTGCAGGCAGGCGTGCTCGACACCGTCGCGGCGATACAGGTGACAGGCGAAATCCCAGAAATCGCGCGGCATGGCCGCTTCAACGGCGCCAGAACAGCGGCGAGAACAACACCAGCACGGTGAAGATTTCGAGCCGCCCCAGGATCATCGCCGCCGACAGCACCCAGGTGGAAAAATCATTGAGATCCTTGACGCTGGCGGTCACGTCGCCGAGACCCGGGCCCAGGTTGTTGATCATGGCCGCGGTGGCGGACCAGGCTGTGGTGAAGTCGACGCCCGCCGCCAGCAGCAGCAGAACGATGGCGTAATACACCGCCAGGTAAACGCCAAAAAAGGCCCACACCGCGTCGGTCACCCGCGATGGAATGGCCCAGTTGCGCACCCGCAGCGAAAACACGCCGCTGGGGTGAATGAGGCGCGCCACTTCGCGCTGTACCTGCTTGGCCATGATCTGCATGCGCCCCACCTTCATGCCGCCCGACGTGGAGCCGACACAGCCGCCGAAAAACGAGATCACCATGAGAAACATGGGCAGAAAGGTGGGCCAGCGGCTGAAATCCGAGGTCACGAAGCCGGTGGTGGTCATCACGGACACCACCTGGAAACTGCCGTGGAGAAAGCCCTGCTCCACGCTGTAGACCTTCATCCACAGCAGGTACGCGCTGACGAGAAGGCTGCCGCCGAGCAGAATCAGCAGAAACAGTTTGGTTTCGGGGTTGCGCCAATAGTGAAAGACGCTGCCCTTCAGCCAGGCAAAGTAGTGCAGCCCGAAGCTCATGGCCGATACCACCATGAAGAAAATGGTGATCAGCATGATGGTGGGGCTGTTGAAATAGCCCATGCTCGCGTCGTAGTTGGCGAAGCCGCCGGTGGCGACGGTGGAAAAGCTGTGGGTGATGGCGTCGAACAGCGTCATGCCCGCCAACCAGAACGCGCAGGCGCACATCAGGGTAAGAAAGATGTAGATGATGAACAGCGCCTTGGCGGTGTCAGCGATGCGCGGCGTTATCTTGGTTTCTTTCGAAGGGCCGATGTTTTCCGCCTTGTACAGCTGCATGCCGCCGATGCCGAGCATCGGCATGATGGCCACGGCGATCACCACGATGCCGATACCGCCGAAGAAATGCAGCTGCTGGCGGTAATAGAGAATGGATTTGGGCAGGGTATCGAGGCCGACGATGGCGGTGGCGCCGGTGGTGGTGATGCCCGACACCGATTCGAACACTGCATCGGCCAGTGAAAGTTGCAGGTCGTCCACCAGCATCAGCGGCAACGCGCCGGTCAGGCCCAGCACCACCCAGAACAGGGTGGTGACCAGAAAACCGTCCTTGGCCCGCAATTCCATGCGCTCCCGGCTGAACGGCAGCCACATCAGAATCCCCAGCGAAAAGCTCAGCGCGAAAGCGAGGAAGAAGGCCTGGATGGTATCTTCCCCGTAGAGAACGGCAATCACGATGGGAAACAGCAGCGAAATGCTGAACAGCATCAGGAACAGGCCGAGGATCTTGGAAACCATCGATGTGTGCATGGCCGCGCTCCGCGCTCAGAAGAAGGTGAAACCGACCTGAAAAAGCCGCTCGATGTCCTTGATGCGGCGCTTGTCGACCACGAACACAATCACATGGTCGCCACTGCGAATCACGGTGTCGCCGTGGGCGACGATGACCTCGCCGTCGCGCTCCAGCGCGGCGAGCGTCGCCCCCGGTGGTGATTTGATGTCGCGAATGGCGCGCCCCACCACCTTGGAGCTTTTTTCGTCGCCGTGGACGATGATTTCGAGGGCCTCGGCGGCGCCGCGGCGCAGCGAGTGGACGCTGATGGCACCGCTCTTGCGCACGTGGGTGAGCAACAGGCTGGTGGTGGCCTGCTGGGGGGAGATGGCGATGTCGATCTGCCCGCCCTGCATCAGATTGGCGTACACGGGGTTCTGGATCAGGGTCATCACGCGGCGACAGCCCAGGCGCTTGGCGAGCAACGAGGCCATGATGTTGACTTCATCGTCGTTGGTGACCGCAAGGAACAGATCGGTGCGGTCGATGCTTTCTTCGAGCAGCAGTTCCTGGTCCGTCGCCAGGCCGTTGAGCACCACGGTTCGCGAGAGATTCTCGGCGAGAAACTCGCAGCGCGCCCTGGATGCCTCGATGACCTTGATGTTGTAATCCTTCTCCATGGCCGCCGCCAGGCGGTAGCCGATGTTGCCACCGCCGGCGATCACCAGGCGCTGGTAGGGAGCCTCCAGGTGGCGCAGCTCGCCCATGACCTGGCGGATATTCTTTTTCGCGGCGATGAAGAAAACCTCGTCACCGGGCTCGATGACGGTATCGCCCACCGGGAAAATGGATTTGTCCTTGCGAAAGATTGCCGCGACCCGGCAGTCCACGTTGGGGATGTGCTCCTTCAGCGAGCGCAGCTCATGGTTGACCAGGGGGCTGCCCTCGATGGCGCGCACCGCAACCAGTTGCATCTTGCCGTTGGCGAAATCGAGCACCTGCAGCGAGCCGGGCTGCTCCACCAGGCGGCGGATATATTCGGTGACCACGCTCTCCGGTGTGATCACCACGTCCACGGGAATGTCTTCCGGCGCAAACAGTTTGTCGCGCCAGCGCGCATTGGCGTAGCCGGCGGCGCGGATGCGGGCGATCTTGGTGGGGGTCCGGAACAGGGAGTAGGCGACCTGGCAGGTGAGCATGTTGATCTCGTCGCTGCTGGTGACCGCGACCAGCATGTCGGCATCCTCGGTGCCGGCGCGCAGCAGCACGTCCGGGTGGCAGCCCATGCCGTGCACGGTGCGAATGTCGAGCCGGTCCTGAAGGTTGTGGAGCCGTTCTTCGTCGATGTCCACCACGGTAATGTCGTTGGCCTCGCTGGCCAGGTGTTCCGCCAATGTTCCGCCGACCTGCCCGGCGCCGACGATGACGATCTTCATGCTGAGGGCTCGCTTCCCGGTTGCGGGGTCTTGGAGAGCAATGCGTAGTAGAAACCATCGCTGCCGCCGGGTGTCGGCAGCAGTTGCCTGCCGTGCGCGGTGGCGACGCCCCAGGATTCCGGAATCGCAAGTATTGCGCAGTCGCCAGTGGCCGCGGCGAAGCGCGCGATGACCTGATCATTTTCCTGGGGCAGCACGGAGCAGGTTGCGTAGAGCAGTCTGCCACCGGGCTTCAGCGTTCGCCATAGCGCGCTCAACAAGTCGAACTGGGTCGCGGCCAGCCTGGCGATGTCGCCGGCCTGACGCAGCAGCTTGATGTCCGGATGGCGGCGGATCACGCCACTGGCGGAACAGGGCGCGTCGAGGAGAATGCGATCGAAGAATGTGCCATCCCACCAGGTTGCGGGGTCGGCGGCGTCCGCGGCCAGCGTCCGTGCGCGCAGGCCGAGCCGCGTCAGGTTGTCCTCGACCCGCGCCAGGCGCCCGGCATCGACATCGAGGGCGAGCAGTTCACCGATCTGTGGCGTACTTTCGAGAAGATGACAGGTTTTGCCTCCCGGCGCGCAACAGGCGTCGAGCACGCGCTGCCCTGCCGCACAGGCGAGCAGTGCGGCACAGAGTTGCGCCGCCTCATCCTGAATGCTCACCAGTCCTTCGCCGAAACCAGGCAGTTCGCTCACATCGCGGGGCTGGGCGAGATAAATACCGTCGTTGGACAGCGCCGCGGGGGTGGCGGCGATGTCGTGCTGGGCGAGCAGAGCCAGATAGGCTTGCCGCGAGCTGCGCAGTCGGTTGACCCGCAGGCACAGGGGTGGGCGCTGGTTGTTGGCTGCCATGATGGCGTCGGCCGCATCGGGCCAGGCTTCCCGCAGCAGCGCTTCGAGCCAGCGCGGGTGCGAATGATCGTAGCGGCTGTCGCCGGCGCAGCGCGCATCGATGGCTTCCCGCTCGCGCAGATAGCGGCGCAGCACGCCGTTCACCAGTCCCTTGGCCCAGGGCTTGCCGAGCGCCTTGAGTGCGGCGACGGCCTCGTTGACCGCGGCGTGGTCAGGGGTGCGCAATTCGCGGATCTGGTACAGGGCGGTCATCAGCAGGGCGCTGACTTCCGCCTCCTTGGCCTTGATGGGTTTTTCCAGCAGCTGCTCGAGAATGACCTGCAGGGCGGGATAGTGGCGCAGCGTACCGAAACAGAGCTCGCGCAGCAGTCCGCTGTCGCGCACCGCAACCTGGCTGGCGTATTTGGGCAGCAAGGTGTTGAGGGAAGCTTCAGCGCGCATCACCGCAGCCACGACAGCGGCGCATGCCGCCCGCGTGTTCATGCGGGGTCCTTGCCGAGACGCTGTCCGGGCGTGAAAAGGTCGGGGTTGCCGCGCACCATGTCCGCGATCGCCATGGCTCTCTTGCCGGGCAGCTGCGCTTCGCTCACCAGCAGCGCGTCTTCGCCGCAGGCAACGGTCATGCCGTCGCCGTCGACCGCGAGGATCTCTCCGGCTGCTGCGCGCGCCGTCGTGCTCAGCGCATGGGCGCGCCACAGGCGCAGGGTGGTGGCGCCGTGCCGGGTAAAGGCAACCGGAAAGGGGTTGAAGGCGCGCACCTTGCGCGCGATGGCGGCGGCGTCCTGGGTCCAGTCGACGGCAGCCTCTTCCTTGCTGATCTTGTGCGCATAGGTGCTGAGGGCGTCGTCCTGGGGTTGCCCGTGAGCGCGTTCCGCTGCGATGTCGGCGAGCGCAGTCAGCAGCGCCGCCGGGCCGAGTGCGGCCAGCTTGTCGTGGAGGCTGCCGCCGGTGTCATCCGCAGTGATGTCGCAGGCGACCTTGTGCAGCATGGCGCCGGTGTCGAGGCCGGCGTCCATCTGCATGATGGTGACGCCTGTCTCGCGGTCGCCGGCCTCGATGGCGCGCTGGATCGGCGCGGCGCCGCGCCAGCGCGGCAGCAGCGAGGCGTGTACGTTTATGCAGCCGTGTTTTGGCGTGTCGAGCACTGCCTGGGGAATGATCAGGCCATACGCCACCACGATCATGATGTCGGGCCGCAGCGCGGCGAACGTCGCCTGCGCTGCGCTGTCTCGAAGAGTCTCAGGCTGATGAATGGCGAGGCCGTGATCAAGGGCGATCTGCTTGACGGGGCTGGGCGTCAGCTTCTTGCCGCGCCCGGCGGGCCGGTCGGGCTGGGTGTAGACTGCGATGACGTTGCAGCCCGCGTCGAGCAGCGCGCGCAGGTGGACGGCGGCAAAATCCGGCGTGCCGGCAAAGGCGATGCGCAGTTCCCGTGCGTCGGGGTCAGGGCCTGTCATCGACTCCCCCGTGCGTCGCGTTGCCGCCGGCTTTGCGGCCAGGCAAGGCGCGAGGAAGGAGTTTGGTGGGCCATGGCTGTCATGGCGTCAGGCCTGCTTGCGATGGAGTTTTTCCAGCTTGGTGCGGATACGCTGGCGCTTCAGGGCCGAAATGTGATCGACGAAGAGCTTGCCATTGAGATGGTCGAGCTCGTGTTGGATGCACACCGCGAGCAGGCCTTCCGGCGCCAGCTCGAAGGGGTTGCCGTCGCGGTCCAGGGCGCGTACCCGGATCTGGCTGGGACGACTCACGTCCTCGTAGAAACCGGGCACGGAGAGGCAGCCTTCCTGGTAATCCTGCATGTCGTCGCCGGTCACCTCCACCTCGGGGTTGATGAACACCAGGGGCTCGCTCTTGTCCTCGGAGATGTCCATCACCACCACCTGCTCGTGAACGTCCACCTGGGTGGCGGCCAGGCCGATACCCGGCGCGGCGTACATGGTTTCGAACATGTCGTCGATCAGGGTGCGGATGCGCTCGTCAACTTGCGCAACCTTCTTTGCCTTGGTGCGCAGGCGCGGATCGGGGAATTCAAGAATTGTCAGGATTGCCATAGTCTTTGCGACGGATTTCTAGCAAAATGCCACAGGCCATTGCTAGCATTGGGTTCCAAAAGAAGAATTGCTCGGCGACCGTTTTCACGCCAGCTCACACATACAACAATGTAGCCTCGGCCGGGGCAATTATACATGAATGGGAAACAGCGGACAGGAAAGGTCATCATGAAAAAAATACTTGCCGCACTGGCGGGTTTCGCGCTCTGGGCCGGTGCGGCCTTCGCGGACGATGTGTTTCGGGACGGTGCTCCACAACGTTACACGGTACAGAAAGGCGACACTCTGTGGGGCATCTCGGCGATGTTTCTCAGCGACCCCTGGAAATGGCCGGAAATCTGGTCGGCCAATCCGCAGATCGAAAACCCACACCTCATCTACCCCGGCGACATCGTGGCGCTGACCTATGTGGACGGCGTGCCGCGCCTCACCCTGGAGCGCGACGGTGTGACGGCCAGTTCGGGTGCGTCCTCGGTGGCCGCCCCAACAACCGGGCGCACCGTGAAGCTGGTGCCGCAAATCCGGGAAATTTCCCATGAGGAGGCCATTCCCGCCATTCCTCTCGACACCGTCAACAGCTTCCTGGTGAGAACGCGCGTGGTCCAGCCCGGCGAACTGGAAGCCGCGCCCTATGTACTGGCAGGCCACGAACGGCGCATCATTTCGGGGCGCGGCGACGATTTCTACGTGCGCGGCCCGTTGCTTCCCGACGTGAATTTCTACGGCATCTACCGGCGCGGCGATTCTTATGTGGACAGAGAAACCCAGGAGGTGCTGGGCATCAAGGCGCAGGACATCGGCTCGGGCCAGCTCAAGGTCACCGAGGGAGACGTCTCGACGTTCCTCACAGTGCGCAGCGAACAGGAAATCCGTGTCGGTGATCGCCTGCTACCCCACGAAGAGCGTCGCCTCGATCCCAATTTTTTCCCGCGCCCGCCCGAGCAGCAACTCGCCGGCAGGATCATCGACGTCGAGGGCGGCGTCAGCCAGGTGGGCACGCTCAACGTGGTCGCCATCAATCGCGGCGAGCGCGAGGGGCTGCGGACCGGCGACCTGCTGGCCATCCACAAGCAGGGCGAAACCGTGCGCGACCGTGTCACCGGCCAGTTCGTCAAGCTGCCCTCGGAACGTGCCGGCCTGCTGATGGTATTTCGTACCTTCGAAAAAATGAGCTTTGGCCTGGTGTTGAACGCCAATCGCCCGCTCGCCGTCAATGACGAGGTGCGGTCGCCCTGATTTGTTGGTTATCAGTTTACAGTTCACAGTTGACAGTTATCAGGGGGGTGCCACGCTCATACTGTGAACTGTGAACTGTGAACTGTGAACTGTGAACTGTGAACTGTGAACTGACAACTTCTCTTCATGGAGGAAGTCGTGACGGAATTGGAAGCCGTTGTTCTGCTGCATCTGCTGAAGGTGCCGCCCGCGCAGCAAGCTGCACTCGCCGAGCACTTTGCCGCGCTTTCCGCGTGTTTTGATGCTCCGCTCGAGGCTGTGGTGAAGCCTCTTGCCGCCTTTTCCGCCAATCCTGGCGCCTGGCTCGAGCGCGCGCGGGATTTCATCGGCGCCACGCAGGATGCGGGTATCGCCCTGGTGGCGTGGCCGGATCCGGCCTACCCGAGCCTGTTGCGGGAGATTCATCAGCCTCCCCTGCTGCTTTTTGCACGCGGCAACCTCACCGCCCTGGCGCTGCCGCAGCTTGCCGTGGTCGGCAGCCGCAATGCCAGTGCGGCGGGCATGCGACTGGCCGAGGATTTTTCCACCGTGCTGGCAGCGGCGGGCTTTGCGATAACCAGCGGGCTGGCGCTCGGCATCGATGCCGCAGCCCATCGCGGCGCTTTGAAAACAGGATTGACGATTGCCGTGGTCGGGGCGGGAGTGGACGTGGTGTACCCGCGCCAGCACGAGGCACTCTACCGCCAAATCATCGCCGATGGCGGTGTCGTGGTGAGTGAGCAGGCGCCGGGGGCACGGCCGCTGCGCGGTCATTTTCCACGCCGCAACCGTATCATCAGCGGACTCTCCGCGGGAGTATTGGTGGTCGAGGCCGCGTTGAAAAGCGGCTCGCTGATCACCGCGCGTCTGGCCATGGAGCAGGGACGCGAGGTATTCGCGGTGCCGGGCTCCATCCACAGCCCCCTGTCGCGCGGCTGTCACCGGCTGATCCGCGAAGGCGCGGTGCTCACCGAAACCGTGGACGACATCGTCGCGCAACTGGGCGGCATGCTCGCCTTCAAGGCACAGGAGTGCGCTCCGGAGCGCTCATCGAATGTTCAGCCCGTGACTCCACCGAAACAAAAACTGCTCGATGCCATGGGGTTCGATCCCGTCGATTTCGACACCCTGGCGGAGCGCGCAGCGCTGGCGCCCGGCGAGCTTACCGCAGTCTTGAGCGCACTGGAGCTGGATGGCCTGATAGAAAAGAGAGCGGGCTGGTATCAGCGAGTCCCCTGAGTTGGCGCACACTCACCTCGAGCGTTCCGCGCTACAGCCGCCCAGTCAATTCAGAAAGAGGATATCGCTGATTGGGCTGAGAATCTGTTCACGATCTCGCAATTGGCATTGTTCGACTCAGTTTCATGGTCCGCGTTGGGCTGTCACGCGGTGCGTGGTCAATGTGCTGCCATCACCACCGGCACCTGCGTGAAACGTGCAACTTGAAACGTGAAACTCAGAGCAGCACTTGCCTGGATTGCCCTAAGCCAGTGTATGGAGTAGGCTTCCGCGCCACTGCCAACGCCGTCCGCGCAAGGATTTCAACTCGTGAATTGGGAGCGCAACCCGCGAATCCGCATTGCCGCCGCCTTGTTGCGTTGCGGCGAAGTGGTCGCCTATCCCACAGAGGCCGTGTGGGGGCTCGGCTGTGATCCCGGCAATCACGAGGCGGTGGACAGGGTGCTTGCCATCAAGGGGCGCGCGGCGACCAAGGGGCTCATTCTCATTGCGGCCTCACCGGGTCAGTTGTTGCCTTACCTGGACGAGCTGGCGCAGGATGAACTGGCCCGCCTTGCCGAAGTGCGCGCCGTGGCCACCACCTGGGT
>CAYXXZ010000028.1:0-31663 GCA_964469165.1 uncultured Porticoccaceae bacterium | reverse complement strand
CCACCAAGACGCCACACGCAACCACCGCACCTCCGTACGGGCAATTCACGAATTGACCCTACCCACAGCACCACCAAGACGCCATACGTAAACCACCCCCCTCCGTACGGGCAATTCACGAATTGCCCCACCCACAGCCCCACCAAGACGCCACACGCAACCACCGCACCTCCGTACGGGCAATTCACGAATTGCCCCACCCACAGCCCCACCAAGACGCCATACGTAAACCACCCCCCTCCGTACAGGCAATTCACGAATTGACCCTACCCACAGCCCCACCAAGACGCCACACGACAACCACCGCACCTTCGTACGGGCAATTCACGAATTGCCCCACCCACAGCCCCACCAAGACGCCACACGACAACCACCGCACCTCCGTACGGGCAATTCACGAATTGCCCCCACCCACCACCCCTCGGTTCTTCATGGTATTGCGTAGCGGGAAAGGGGTAGCTAACCTTCTCGCACTCCAAACTCCCCGGGCCTGCCGGCGCTTGCGGCCAAACACAGGAAAGATATGTCGAAGGATATCAACGCACCACAAAAGCTGGTCTTTCTGCACATACCCAAAACGGCTGGCTCATCGTTCACACATATTCTCAAGTCCCTGTACGACGACGCCGATATCTTTCATCGCATGGATGGCGACGAGTTGATCTCATTGTTGTGGAACGGTGACGATGACTATCAGCTCTATATAGGCCACTACTCATACAACGTCGTTGCCCTGTTCAAAACGCGCCCTCGCCTTGTGACCTTTCTTCGCGAACCGCGCGCGCGCATCCTCTCTCACTACCATTACTACCGGGTTCAAAGCGAAGAGGCCATCGCTACCATGGCAGACCGCGACAGGCACATCGTCAAGCTGACGCGAAAGTATGACTTCCCGGATTTCATCAGCCTCGACCTGCCGGAAATCGAGCAAGGTTTCGCAAATGTTCACACCCGCCAACTCGCCTTCAGCACCGACTATCCCATGCTGCAAACCGATGCGGCGCGCAAGGCGCTGCTCGGCAACGCCATCGCACACCTCGAATCCCTGGATTTCATTGGTATCGTCGAACGTTTCGATGAATCCCTTGCGCAGTTTCGTCGCCTCTTCGGCCTCACGGAGCCCCTCGAAGCCGTCGCCGTGAACGTGAACCGAAACAGCCACGCCGACGAGGACGACGCCGCATTGGCCGTCTTCGAGACAAACCCGGTGGCACGGCGGCGCGTAGAGCTCGACCTGGCCCTATATCAGCGGGGCCAGGTTCTTTTCGATGCTGCGGGCACGGCTCCCCGCCGGAGTTTTCCGAGCATCCTGGCAAAATTTCGGCGTAAACGCCGGCCGGGCTAGTGGCACTGCCTGTGCTAGAATCGCGCGCCACAGATTTGATTTAAGACCCCCATGAATCTCTCGCTCATCCGCCACTTCGTGCGCCAGGACCTGGTGGACAAACATGCAGGCTCCGCCCTGGGTGCGCTTTGGACGGTTTTGCTGCCGCTGGCCAACATCCTGATTTTTACCCTGGTATTCTCGCGCCTCATGGGCGCTCGGCTCGAAGCGCTTGGCATGGATTATCTGGGCCAGTACAGCTACAGCGTCTATCTCATCACCGGGCTGCTGGCCTGGAACGCCTTTGCCGCGACGCTGACGCGCATTACCCATGTGTTCCATGAAAAGGCGGGGCTGATCACCAAGGTCAATGTGTCACTGTTTGCGCTGCCACTGTATATCGTGGTGAGCGAAGCCATCGTTTATGTGATCTCGATGGTTTTCTTTGCCCTGTTTTTGATTTTGATCGGTTTCGAGTGGACGCTGTTCTGGTTTTGGCTGCCAGTGATTTTTGCCATACAGCAGCTGCTGGCCTACAGCATCGGGCTGCTTTGCGCCATATTCAGCGTCTTTCTGCACGACATCAAATCTTTGGTCGGGGTAGGTATACAGCTGTGGTTTTGGCTTACACCCATTGTCTATGTGATCGATATACTGCCGCCCCGGTGGCAAACGGTTTTTATGTTCAACCCACTGGTTCACAGTATGGACGCGCTTCGCGATGCACTGATTTTGGGGCGCACGCCGGACCTGATGGCACTGGGCTTGCTGGCGGGGTTTTCTCTTGCTCTATTGGGGGTAGCGCTGGCATTCGGGCGCTATCTCGAGCGTGACATCAGGGATTTCCTGTAGGGGTTGTCGCGTGAGGGGCAATGGCGTGAGGGGCAATTCGTGAGGGCAATTCGTGAGGGCAATTCGTGAGGGCAATTCGTGAGGGCAATTCGTGAATTGCCCCTACGGGATTGGAGGGGCGCCAGATCGAATACCCCTTACGTGCGTAGGGGCAATTCACGAATTGCCCACAGGCACCTCACCAAACCAAATTGAAACGATCCCAGGTAGCATACGATGATCGAGGTCACAGGACTGGAAAAGTCCTTCAAGCTTTACCCGCATCCGTCCCATCGCATCAAGGAACTGCTGCTGCGCCGTCCCTTCCATACCAGCCATCAGGCGTTGAAAGGTATTTCGTTCAGCGTCGCGCAGGGCGAGACACTGGGCATCATCGGTCGCAATGGCGCGGGGAAATCGACGCTGCTGAAGATTCTCAACGGCGTGCTGTTGCCAGACAAAGGCCAGGTGGCATGCGGCGGCAGGGTCACCGGGCTGCTGGAACTGGGAACGGGGTTCGATCCCGCATTGAGCGGCCTCCAGAACATCCGCACCAACGGCCTGCTGTTGGGCATGAGCGAAGCCGAAATCGACGAGCGCACGGAGGACATCATCGCCTTTGCCGACCTGGGGCACTTCATCCATGAGCCTCTGCGTACCTATTCCTCAGGCATGTCCATGCGCCTCGCCTTTTCCATCGCTATCCATGCCGACCCGCAGGCATTTCTGATCGATGAAGCGCTGTCAGTCGGCGATGGCCTGTTCCAACAGAAGTGCATGCAGAGAATCCGGGAGTTTCGCGCCAGCGGCGGCTCCATCATCTTCGTGTCCCACGACCTCAACGCCGTTAAGGTCATCTGCGACCGTGTGGCGGTACTCAACGAAGGCAAGCTGGTGTTTTTGGGCAGCCCGGAGGATGGCGTCAATTACTACATGCAAATGCTGACCACCGATGACGCACCCGAGACCTCGGTGCTGGAGGGTGGCTATGGCAATTTTCATGCAATGATCCGCAATGCCGCGCTCAAGGGTGCAGACTCCGGCAGCAATCTGGTGACCTCCGGTGAAGAGGTCACCCTGGATGTGGATATCGAGGCACGAGAGTCCTTGCCTCCGATGTCGCTGGGGCTGATGATCCGCGATCGCTTCGGGCAGGACATCTTCGGCACCAACAGCCACGCTCACGACAAGCCCATCGCCCTGGCGGCGGGTGAGAGCTGCACGCTGCGCTTTACCTTTCCCATGCGCCTAAAACCCGGAAAATACACCATTACTCTCGCACTGCATGATGGCATCGAACACACCGATCACTGTTACCACTGGTGGGACAACGCGACCCAGTTCGAAGTCGCGGGCAAACGTGGGCCATTGTTCGTGGGGGTCTGCAATCTGTGCCCGAGCGTGGAGATACTCTGATGCCCTATCAAAGAAGCAACGCATGAAAGCGATGAGGCAATTCGTGAAAATCGACGCGCTCGGCGATGACGGCTGCGCCGCTTTCTTCAGGGCGTTTACCCCTGTTTGGTGATACGACTTTAGCGTTGGAGGACTGTCGGCATTGCAAAGCTTCAAGCGTTTCGTTAAATCATCCACGACCCTGCTCGCGCGGGTAGTGCTGTCACGCCCCCGCTTGCGTCAGGCGGTACTGAGCACCCTCGACATGCTTCCGGGTGGCGTAGAAACGCGCTTGCGCAGCATCATCGCACCGCCAAGACAAACGCAGGACCTGCCCCTCGTAACATTGCAATGGCCCTATTCGTCCCTGGCGGCAAGCGAGCGGCAGGTCTACCATGCATTGCTTCGCCGCCGCGCGCACCGGCCCGACAGAGACCCTGCCGACCCGCGCCCCCGGCTCGCCTATTTCTCTCCCATGCCGCCGGAGCGCAGTGGCATCAGCAACTACAGCCTGATGCTGATACCCCGTCTGGCAGCCCACTACCGTATCGATATCATCGTTCACCAGGAGCACACTGCGCTTCCCTGGCCCGATGATGAATATCCCGTCAGGGATCTGGCGTGGTTTCGGGCCCATGCACCGGAGTTCGATCGCATCCTTTACCACGTCGGCAACGCACCCTTCCACGACCACATGTTCGAGCTTTTGGAAGAGTGGCCCGGCGCCGTCATGCTGCACGACTTCTTCCTCGGCCACCTCGTCGCCCATATAGACGTCACCAACCCCGGCTATCTTGCCCGCTCCCTCTATGAGGGGTGGGGCTATGGCCCGCTGGCTGACTTGCGCGAGCCTCGCACCAAGGAACAGATCATCTGGGACTACCCGCTCAACGCCGCGGTACTGCGCCATGCGCTGGGTATGATCGTCCACTCGCCGTTCAGCACGGACCTTGCGCGCGAGCATTTCGGCAGCGGCTGCCGGCAAGAGTGGCACGTGATACCCCACCTCAAGGAACCTGCGCGCACAAGCGGGCGCGCCGAGGCACGGCGCAAGCTCGGGCTCGACGAAAACAGCTTCGTGGTGTGCAGTTTCGGCCATATCACTCCCACCAAATGCCACGATCGCCTGGCGGAAGCCTGGTTCTCCTCGACATTGGCGCAAGACGAGAACTGCGTGCTGATATTCGTCGGAGAAAAGCCCACGGGAAGCGACGGCAACACACTGTTGAGAAAGATCCGCGACCACTCGCGAGGCAAGGCTATCCACATCACCGGGTGGGCGGATGGAGACACCTTCGAGCACTATCTCCAGGCGGCGGATGTTGCCGTCCAGTTGCGCAGCCAGTCGCGGGGAGAAACCTCCGGCGCCGTGATCGACTGCATGAATCACGGCCTTGCCACCATCGTCAATGCTCACGGCACCATGGCGGACCTGCCCGCCGATAGCGTACTTCTTCTGGAAGACAGGTTTGCGACCAGTTCGCTCCGCGACGCCCTCGAACACCTGTGGCGCGATGCCGAGGCGAGGCGCGTCCTCGGGGAGAGGGCTCTCGCCACGATCCGCTCACTGCACGACCCCCAGGCCTGTGCCCTGCAATACAGGGACGCCATCGAGTCCATCCATCACAACAGCGAGGCACAGCTCGGCGAGAAGCTGGATCGCGCACTGGCTGAGCTCCCGGCCCCGGATGACACACAGATGGTACGAGTGGCGCAGAGCATCGCGCGCATCTGGACACCGCCTCTGCGCGCCAGACAGCTGCTGGTGGATGTGTCGGCCATCGCCCGCACGGATCTGAAAACCGGCATCGAGCGCGTCGTGCGGGCGCAGTTGCTGGAATTGTTGCGCCAACCTCCCGAAGGCTGGCACATCGAACCGGTTTACCTGGATTGCGTAGACGGTAGCTGGCAGTACCGGTATGCGCGCGGCTATACCTGTCAGTTGCTGGAATGCGAGCCCCTTGTCCTTGCCGATGACAAGGTGGCGTTTGGCGATGGCGACATTCTCTATATGCCGGACCTGTTCCCGCACGGCACCATCGCAGCCCATCAGCAAGGTTTGTTCGACGATATTCGTGCGCGGGGCACCATCGTCAATGTTCTGGTGCACGACTTGCTGCCCGTGACGCTGCCGCAGCATTTTCCGTCCGGCGCCGCCGACAATCACCAGCGCTGGCTGCACGCCATCGGCAATTTTGCCGATCGCCTGATCTGTATCTCCCAGGCGGTGGCCGCTGAGCTGCGCGAATGGGCCGCACAGCAGGGTGTCGTCCTGCCCGCGCTGGCGATCAATCACCACGGCGCGGACATCGCGGCATCCCGGCCCCGCAGCGACCAGCAGCGACTGCCGCGGGAAGCGCGCAAGGTGCTTGCGCAACTTGTGCAGGTACCCACGTTCCTCATGGTGGGAACCATCGAGCCTCGCAAGGGCCACCTCCAAGCACTGGCGGCTTTCGACCTGCTGTGGCAACGCGGTATCGCCGTCAACCTCGTCATCGTCGGCAAGGAGGGCTGGAAAGATCTCCCCGCCACCGAGCGGCGCACCATTGCGCAAACGACAAGGCACATGGATCTGCACCCCCGCCGCAACAAGAGCCTGTTCTGGTTGGCGGAGATCAGCGACGATTACCTTGACGCGCTCTATCGCGCCAGTCAGTGTTTGCTGGCCGCGAGCGAAAATGAAGGGTTCGGCCTGCCTCTCATCGAAGCTGCCTTGCACGGCATGCCGGTACTGGCGCGCGACATTCCCGTATTTCGTGAAGTAGCTGGCGACCACGCCAGTTACTTCCGCGGTGAGCACCCCGAGGACCTGGCCGACGCCATTGCGGACTGGCTGTCCCGGCACGCCAGCGGCAACATGGCACCGCCAGTCGCGTTCGACGTGAACACCTGGGCCAGGAACGTCGCCGACCTCAAGGCGATTCTGCTGTCATAGGGGATGGCGAGCGCGCGACGAGAGGGCGGTATACTGCAAGCCAGCCATACCGCAGCACCCGGTGGATGAAACTACGCAAAGGCCCGTATTCTGATGACAGCCCCTCACGAGCAAGAACCACACAAGGATGCCAAATATCTCGACTGGCGAGCGAGCGAACGGCTTGCCGATCTGGACCAGAGTGTTGTCTCGGCAATACCACCGCAGCATGCCTCTTCCCTCGACGAACTCTTCGCATGGAATGGCGAGGCCTTTGTCACCCTGGCGTTTCGCACCTTTTTGCATCGCGCCCCTTCAGAGAGCGAGCTCTGCGACCATTTGGCGCAATTGCGGGCCGGCACCGCCAAGCATGACCTGGCAGCGTCACTGCGCTACAGCCCTGAGGCACAAATCGACAATCGGCACTTCGATCTGAAGCGCCAGCGCCTGCGATCGTCACTGGAAAACATACCTGTACTGGGCCGCATCCTGAGCTGGTCATTGGCGCTGCTGGGAGTCGGACGCGCCAAACGTACCCTCCATGCCCACCAGCATGAAATCAGCAGTCTGCGCAGCGAAATCAACCGCCTCCACGCTCTTCTCGATGTTCGCAGCCGGGGGCTGTGCCGCGATACCGTCGAAAGCCACGAAGTTCTGGCGCACGACATGAACGAGAAAGCCAGCGCACTGTGGGACGAAACCCGTTCTCTGTGGGCCATGGCCGGCGAGTTGCAGAGCGCCATCAACGAATTGCAACCCGGTGCCGGAAGCGGTGGCGACGCCGCTCTGGACAAGGATTTCTACATCGCCTTCGAAAACCATTTTCGCGGTGCCGAGGACGAAATCCGGCAACGCATGGCCTTTTACCTGCCGCTGCTCGATGAGCTGCTGAGCGCCGAACTCAAGACGGCAACGATGGTGGACATCGGATGCGGGCGCGGTGAATGGCTGAGCCTGTTGCGCGAGGCCGGTTACGACGGCATCGGCATCGATCTCAACGACAGGAATGTCAGCATCTGTCGTGACAAGGGTTTCGAAGTGGTCAAGGGCGATGGTATCGCCTGGCTGCGTGAACGCGAGAACCAGTCTCTGGGCCTGATTTCCGTCTTTCATGTCATTGAGCACCTGCCCCTGGCCCAGCTCAACGCACTACTCGTCGAAGCCCTGCGCAGCCTGAAGCCAGGAGGTGTGCTGATTCTCGAAACACCCAACCCGGAAAACCTGGTGACGGCGGCCCACCGTTTTTACACTGACCCCACCCACAAAAATCCCATTCCGCCGGATCTGACGGAATTTTTGTTGCGTCACAAAGGCTTTGGGGAAGTTTACATCCACCGCCTGCATCCGGTGCAGAATGCCATCGCCGAGGACAGCGAAACCGCACAGCGCCTCAACGCCCTGCTCTACGGCCCTCAAGACTACGCCGCTATCGCCGTCAAACCCCGATGACGCCCATCGACCTGATCTTCACCTGTGACGCACTCAAGCCGCCGTTGACCGGCATCGGCTACTATGCCGCGCACCTGCTCGAAGAACTGCTCGCCATGGACGAGATCGGCGCCGTCACCGGGTTGGGGCTGAGCGGTTTCATCCCGCCCCAGGTTTTGGCTGGGCAGGTGGAAAGCTTGTTGAGCGACACAGAGGATCCCGTCAGAAAACCGCGCAACGACGGCCGCCAACGCGCACTCGCTTTTGCCAGGAAAGTCCTCGATCGTATGCCCGCTGCAGCCATGGCGCTGCGCGGTTTGCGCCTGCACTATGGCAGCCAGCTGTTGCGGGCACACCGAAACAGTCTCCTGCACGCTCCCAACTACATTGCGCCGAACCACGACGGCCCCACGGTGATCACCGTGCACGACCTGTCCCACATCCGCCACCCGGAAACCCATCCGGCGCAGCGCATCCAATGGCTCGACCGCCATCTGCCGCGCGCTGTCGAGCGGGCGCAGCAGATCATCTGCGTGAGCGATTTCACCCGCCAGGAGATGCTCGATCTGGGTCTGGTCAGGGATGCGAGCAAGCTCAGCGTGTGTCACAACGGCTGCGACCCCGGCTTTCACCCCAGAGCGCACACGGAACTCGCCGCCACTCTGGCGCGCTGGCAGTTGCAGCCGGGACAGTACATCCTCTCGGTGGCGACCCTCGAGCCCCGCAAGAACCTGGAGCAACTGCTCGCCGCCTACCAGGCCCTGCCCGGCGACCTCGCTGGCCGTTTCCCGCTGGTATTGAGCGGCTCACCCGGCTGGAAGCACCAGCAATTGACGGACCGCATCAGCAAGATAAAGCTTCCGCACCGGGTCGTTGTTACCGGCTACCAGGCCAGGGAGTGCCTGCAGCAACTGATGGCGGGCGCAGGGTTGTTCGCCTATCTTTCCATTTATGAGGGGTTTGGCCTGCCGGTGATCGAGGCCATGGCCAGCGGCGTGCCGGTACTCACGGCGAACTCCTCGGCACTCAGGGAAGTGACGGGAGATTGTGGGTATACTGTCGACCCCGAAAATGTCGATGTCATCAACGAGACCATGGCCGGCCTGCTTCAGGACCATGATCTGGCCGCCACCCTGCGCCACAAGGGCCTGCAGCGCGCGGCGGCGTTTACCTGGAGCCACTGCGCCCGACAAACCGTCGATGTTTACGGGAAGGCGCTCGGCGCTTGAACCCCCGGGCGATTCGTGAATCGCCCCTGCGGGCTGCGGATGATCCATGCGTAGGGGCGATTCACGAACCGCCCAAAAGAGATGAAACAGGAGGATGACGTGGAACAAACGGTGAGCCGACAACCGACAACAATCTTGATTGATAGCTTGACTCCGCCCCCATCCGCCAGCGCGCCTGCAGACGCCGAGAGGACCTGATGATTCCAGTGATTCTTTCCGGGGGTTCCGGTTCCCGCCTGTGGCCCCAGTCCCGCCGCGAATATCCCAAGCAATTCTTGCCCCTGACCGATCACGACACCACCATGATCCAGCAGACCGCCCTGCGTCTGCGCGGCCTGCCGGTATCCGCGCCCATCGTGGTATGCAACGAGCAACACCGCTTCATGGTCGCAGAACAGTTGCAACAGGTCGGCATCACCGCGGACGCCATTCTTCTCGAACCCTGCGGTCGCAACACCGCGCCCGCCGTGACCCTGGCCGCTCTCCGCGCCCTCGAACAGGATGCGGACGCCCTGCTGCTGGTACTGCCCGCCGACCATGTGATCGGCGACATCGCCAGCTTTCACAGCGCGGTCGAGCGCGGCGCCGAGGCCGCGCGCCAGGGCATGCTGGTGACTTTCGGCATCGTGCCCCACTGCGCGGAAACCGGCTACGGCTACATTCGCCGCGCGGCGCCGGCCGAGCACCTGGAAGATACCTTTGCCGTGGAGAGTTTCGTCGAGAAGCCCGACGCCGAGCGCGCCGCGAGCTTCATCGCCGACGGCGGATACTACTGGAACAGCGGCATGTTCATCTTTCGCGCCGCGCGCTTTCTCGAAGAGATGGAACGCCTCAATCCCGACATCCACCGCCATTGCCGCGAGGCGCTGGCAGGCGCACAGGTGGATCGGGATTTCACCTGGCTGCAACGCAGCGCCTTCGAGGCATGCCCCGGCGATTCCGTCGATTACGCCGTCATGGAAAAAACCCAGGCCGCGGCGGTGGTACCATTGGATGCCGGCTGGAACGACCTCGGCTCCTGGCAATCGCTCTGGGATATCGAAACGAAGGATGAGCACGGCAATGCCGGTCAGGGCCAGGTGCTGGCCATCGACAGCCGCAACTGCCTGATGGTGGGCGAGAAACGCCTGATCGCCGCGGTGGGAGTCGACGACCTGGTGATCGTCGACTCCGATGACGCCGTGCTGGTTGCGCCGCGCAACCGCGCGCAGGACGTCAAGCTGGTGGTCAGCCAGCTGGAAGCGCAGGGCAGTAGCCGCCACCTCTATCACCGCAAGGTATTCCGGCCCTGGGGCCACTACGACTGTCTCGACCAGGGTGATCGCTTTCAGGTCAAGCGCATCTCCGTCAAACCCGGCGGCAAACTGTCGCTGCAATTGCACCACCATCGCGCCGAGCACTGGATCGTGGTACGCGGCACCGCCAGGGTGACGTGCGGCGACAAGGTGGTGCTGCTGACCGAAAACCAGTCCACCTTCATTCCCCTCGGCACGCCCCACCGCCTGGAGAACCCCGGCAAGGTGGAACTCGAAATCATCGAGGTGCAGAGCGGGTCGTACCTGGGCGAAGACGACATCGTGCGCCTGGAAGATTCCTACGGCCGGGTTCCCCAATGAGCCTTTACCAGGAGCTCCCGCAGCCCCTCAGGGTTCTCCACGTCTATCGCACCTACTTCCCCGATACCCAGGGCGGCGGCGAGGAAGTGATCCACCAGGCGTGTCGCAACACTCGCCATCTGGGTGTGGAGAGCCGGGTGTTCGCGCTCAGCCCGAACCCGTCAGCGGAGCCATTGCACCGCGAGGAGGCCGACGTATTTCAGGCCAAGCGCCATGTGGAAATCGCCTCCTGCGGCATGTCGCTGTCGGCACTCGCGCCTTTTCGTCGCCAGGCCGCCTGGGCTGACGTGCTGCACTACCACTTTCCCTGGCCTTTTGGCGACCTGCTCCACCTGGCAGGCGGCGAGGTGACCAGGAAGCCGACTGTCGTCACCTACCACTCCGACATCGTGCGCCAGAAGGCGATCTACCCTTTGTATCGCCCGTTGATGCGCCGTTTTCTCCAGCGCGTCGATCGCATCATTGCCACTTCGCCCAATTATGTGGCAAACAGTTCGCTGCTGCAGGAGTACCGCGATCGGGTGCAGGTGATTCCCATCGGCCTCGACGACAGCAACTGCCCGCGTCCCGGCGATGACAGCGTGGCCGCCTGCCGCCGCCGGTACGGCGACGATTTTCTGTTTTTCGTGGGCGTACTGCGCTACTACAAGGGACTGAATTTCTTGCTGGAGGCGGCGTCCGCCACCCGCGCCAACATCGTGATTGCCGGCGCCGGCCCCGAGGAGCAGAGCCTGAAGGCGTATGCCCGCGACCACGGGCTGCACAATGTTCACTTCGTCGGTCGCATCAGCGACACGGAAAAAATGGCGCTGCTCGCCGCCTGCCGGGCGATGGTGTTTCCCTCCCATCTACCCTCGGAAGCCTTCGGCATATCGCTGATCGAGGCCGCGATGATGGCCAAGCCCATGATCAGCTGTGAGATCGGCACCGGCACCAGCTACGTGAATCTCGACCGCCATACCGGCCTGGTGGTGGCACCGGCGGATCCGGCACAGCTGGCACAGGCCATGAATCTTCTGGTCGGTGACGAGGCGCTCGCCCGCGAATGGGGCCAGAATGCACGCTGGCGCTACGAGACACTTTTTACCGGCGAGGCAATGGGCCGTCAGTATGCCGCGCTCTATCAATCCCTCGCCGCCATATCCTCATCGCACGGATGATCGTCCCCGACTCCCCCTGGTTTTTCATTGTCGTTTTTGCCCTCAGTGCCCTGCTCACCGGGGTGACTTATGTCGTCATCCGGCGCTTGCGGATCGTCGATGTACCCAATGCCCGTAGTTCCCACAATCTGCCCACTCCCAAGGGTGGCGGCGTCGCCCTCGCGCTGGTGGTGTGCACCTGCCTGTTCGTCAGCAGCTCTCCGGCACTGTTGGTTCTGGGAGCCGCGGGGTTGATCCTCTCTCTGGTCGGGCTGGTTGACGATGTTCGCGGTCTTGACCCGCTGCCGCGCTTTCTGACACAGCTGGGCGTCGCGGTAGCGGCACTGGCGTTTCCTCTCGCGGCACTGCAAGCCACCAGCGGTGTACTGATCACAGGGTTCGCCGCAGTGACCGCGCTGCTGACCGTGGTATGGCTCACCAATCTCTACAACTTCATCGACGGCATCGATGGCATCGCCGCCTTGCAGACCATCTTGCTGGGTGCGGGGCTCTATCTGCTCGACAGTCTCGGTCTTTACCCCGGAGAACTGGCCTGGCTGGCGCTGGTGATCGCCTGCGCCGCCGCCGGTTTCATGCTGTTCAATTTTCCGCCGGCGCGGATTTTCATGGGCGATACGGGAAGTGCGTTTGTCGGCTTCGTGATCGCCGGCGCCATGATGCTGGATGCGAGCCTGGCGCCCGAGGTTCTGTGGCTGTGGCTGATCCTGCTGGCGGGATTCACCTGTGACGCCACCGTCACGCTGATCAGCCGCATTGTGCAGGGCAAACCTTTTCATCAGGCTCATCGCAGCCACGTTTATCAGCTGTTCTGCTCATGGCGCGAGCAGGCGCTGCGCGAACAGGGTGTGGCGGCGGAAACCGCGCGCACGGTGGCGCATCGCACCTGGTTGCTGCTGTTCGGCCTGGTCTTCTGTCTGTTTCAGATGCCCGTCGCTTTGTTGGTTGCGGCGGAGATGCTCCCCGGCATCGCCGGGTTCATCATCGTCTACGGTACTCTGTCTGCACTCTGTGTCTATGCGCGGGCGGGACGTCAGGGCGATTCGTGAATCGCCCCTACGGGGTGCGAGAGCCGGTGCAGGGGCGATCACGAATCGCCCTATGGTTATTCCGTACGGAAAAAACACTCCCGGTAATACGCCAGCTCCGCAATGGAATCGAGAATATCGTCCATCGCCAGGTGGCGCGCCTTCTTGCCAAAGCCGTTGGCCAGTTCGGGGCGCCAGCGCCGGGCGATTTCCTTGACCGAGCTCACATCCAGGTTGCGGTAGTGGAAGAATTTTTCCAGCGAGGGCATGTAGCGGGCGAGAAAACGGCGGTCCTGGCAGATGGAGTTGCCACACATGGGTGACACCCCCGCTTCTACCCACCGGGCGAGAAATTCGAGGGTCGCGCGCTCCGCTTCGGCGCAGGAGATGCGGCTCTCGCGAACCCGCTGGGTCAGGCCCGACTGGCCGTGCTGGCGTGTGTTCCACTCGTCCATGCCATCGAGGATCGCATCTTCCTGGTGAATGGCGATCACCGGCCCGGAGGCCAGTACGTTGAGATCCTTGTCCGTCACCAGCGTGGCGATCTCGATGATTACGTCGCTTTCCGGCAACAGGCCGGTCATTTCGAGATCGATCCAGATGAGGTTCAGAGGATCCCTGGTGGCAATCTGAGAGTTCATATCATGTCCTTGCGCGATGGGTACAGCATTTCCTGGCGCTGGCAATTATGCTATATCCTTACCGCCGATTCACCACAGCAGGGCTTCAATGGCCAAACGCAAACTCAGCCACCAGCAGCGGCGCCGCATTGCCGGTCACAAGGAACGCCTGCGCCAGGGCGACACCGTTGCCGCTGAGGACGACGCTCTCGGCACGCACTGTGAGGGTCTGGTGGTCACCCGCTACGGCAAGCAGGCGGATGTGCTTGCACTGCCGCTGGCGCCCGGCGCGCAGCCCGTGCGCTGCCACATCCGCGCCAATCTGGGCGATCTGGTCACCGGCGACCGGGTGATCTGGCGCCCCGGCGAACCCACCGGGGTGGTCGAATCGGTGCTGCCGCGCAATACCCTCATGTCCCGCCCCGATACCCAGGGCCAGTTGCGCCCCGTCGTCGCCAATGTCGACCAGATCGCCGTGGTGTTCGCCCCCGAACCGGCTCCGCACCAGAACCTCATCGACCGCTATCTGGTGGCCATCGAACAGCTCGGCATCGAGCCGTTGCTGATCTTCAACAAGATGGAGCTCGACCCTACAGGTCAACTCGCTGATCTGCTCGGTCTTTATCGCCGGCTCGGCTACACCCTGCTGTCGGTATCCGCGAAACAGGGCCTGGGGCTCGACGCCCTGGCCGCCGCTTTGCGCGACCGCGTCACCGTCCTGGTGGGCCAGTCGGGGGCGGGAAAGTCTTCGCTCATCAACCGCATTCACCCCGAGGCCGAGGCCGCCACGGGCGAATTGTCCCTGGTAGCAAAGGGCCGCCACACCACCACGGCGGCGCGCTTCTATGTGCTGTCCGAAGGAGGATGCCTGATCGATTCACCGGGAATTCGCGAGTTCGGCCTGATCCATCTGGACCGCGAGCAGATTGCCGCGGGCTTCGTGGAATTTCGCCCCTGGCTCGGCACCTGCCGCTTCCGCGATTGCCGCCATCGCGACGAGCCCGGCTGCTCGATCGTCGAGGCCTTCGAGGCAGGCAAGATCAGTGCAGAGCGCCTGGCAAGCTACCACCACATCATCGCTGATATGGGATGATTCCTTGCGGACTCTGCCGGTGTGGGAATATACCTGTGCAGGAGCCTGCCTGCAGGCGACAAAATTACCGGGTGTCGGGTCGCTTGCAGGCAAGCTCCTACAGAAAGGCTTATCTCTTTTTGATCGAGGCTCCAGACGTGACTTTTCGCATCAGCATGCGTAACAGCAAAAACGAAGAAGTGCATTTTTCCTGCGCGGCGGACCAGGTTCTCAGCGATGCGGCGGACCTGGCAGGCTATCGCGTGACCTCCTGTTCATACGGTTTCTGCGGTGCCTGCACTGCGCGAATCGTTTCGGGCAGCGCTTCCCTGCCCTTCGCAAGCGACGGCAAACACCACGCAGTGAGTGGCGATGAGGTGTTGCTGTGCCGCTGCCTGCCCGAGTCGGACCTCAGCCTCGAGCCCCGTTTCAGCTGGCTCGAGATCCGCCCCGCTCAGTCGACCGGCACCGTGTAGTTGAGCACCAACCTGCCGCCGTCGACGGCCAGCGTTTCTCCCGTGATGAAGCTCGCTTCATCGGATGCCAGAAACAACACCGCGGTGGCAATTTCCTCGGGCTCGGCCAGGCCCAGCGGCGTGCGCGCCAGGATCGGCTTGATCGCATCCGGATTCACTGCCATGACATCTTTCATCATGGTGGTTTTGGTCGGACCCGGCGCGACCGCATTGACGCGAATTCTGTGGGGCGCCAGGGCCACGGCCATGGTGCGCGTCACACCGCCGAGACCGGCCTTGCTGGCACAGTAGGAGACCTGTCCGGGGCCCGACTGAAAGGCGCTCGTCGAGGTGATGTTGACGATGCTGCCTGGCTTGTCGCGGCTGACCAGATGACGCGCCACGGCCTGGCCAAGCAGAAAGGGCCCCACCAGATTGACCGCCAGCGTTTTGCTCAGCTCCTGCTCACTGACATCGAGCAACGGCGTGTTGGGTGCAATTCCCGCCGCACACACACAGCCATCCACATCGCCATAGAGGGTCAGTGTCTCGGCCAACAGCGCCTCGATGGAGGACAGACTTGCCACGTCGCAATGAAGATATCTGGCGCGCCCCCCTTGCGCCTCGATATCGGACGCCAGGGCAGTGCCCGCGTCGTCGACGATATCGGCCAGCACCACGTTGGCGCCTTCGGCGGCAAAGCGCGCCGCGCAGGCCGCGCCAATTCCCTGGGCTGCCCCGGTAACGATGAATGTCTTGCCTGATAGGCGCATGGTGAACTCCTGGAAAATCCGCTACTGCTGCGCGGAGGTTGATCTCATTTTTTTCAGTTTGGCGATTTCGGCGAGGATATCTTTTTTGATGGCGCGAATTTCGTCGCTTTCCGGAGATTCCTGCACCTTGTTTCTGATGTGGCGCAAAACGTCCCGCGCCTGCGCCATCTCTTCCTCGGGCAAGTCCTGCAACAGCTGTGCGGACTCCAGCTTCATCATTTCGCGCACCATGAAGGCGAGCTGGGCATGGGAGTCCGCCACCCGCAAATTATAGGAGCGTTTGTCCGTGACGAGGGGTTCGCGAACGATCATGCCCGCCTCTTCCAGCTTGCGGATCAACTGCCCCAGAGGAGCCTTGCCGATACCGAGCAGGCGCGCCAGTTCGCTCTGGGTGATGTCGGTGAAGAACGACAGGTATCCCAGCAGGCGCCACTGGGAGCGATCCAGCTTCAAGGCTTTCATCTCCCTGTCGAACCAAGCCAGTTGTTCCTTGGCTGTCTGGTTGATGAGGAAGCATAGATTGTCAGCGAGTTGCGGAGGTGTCTTTGACAAGTTCACTCGGCAGAAAATTCGTTATCGGAAAAATGGGCGCAGCCACTATAGGCCAGCCCTCGAACCTTTACAAGGCATTGGCGAGGCATGCCAACCACCTCGCCAAGAGCCGGATTCAGCCGTGCAACCAGGTGCCGATCGGCACCGTTTCGGTGTCGCGTCCGGAACGCAGCACCCGCCCCGGGTAACGGCCGGTGGCGCGATTGTCGTTGGCAACCACTTCACCCGCCACGATGACCTGGGCGACACCCATGGCATCGGCGTAAAGACGCTTTTCTCCGCCAGGCAAGTCATTGCGCATGGCGATGGGCCCACAATCCACCGTCTCGGGATCGAAGATCACCAGATCCGCCGCCATGCCCGGTGCGATCGAGCCGCGCCCCCTGAGGCCAAAACACTTTGCAGGCAGCGCGGTGATACGATGGACGGCCTCTTCCAGACTCAAAAGGCCGCGCCTGCGCACACCTTCGCCGAGCAGTTGCGTGGAAAATGCGAAGGAATTCAGCATGTCCAGGTGCGCCCCCGCGTCGGAGCCACCGATCAGGCAGCGGCGGTCGCGCCACAGCTCTCCGCGCAACTGCCAGGATTTTTCATCGACGCTCTCCGCCGGCATCGAGAAGGACACGCCCAGATCTTCTTCCACCGCCAGATCGAACAATGTTTCAAGACTCGAACGCTGCCTGCTGGCAGCCACTGCGCCCAAGGGCTTGCCGTTCCATTGGAGGTTGTCGGGCAGCGACAGCCCTTCGAGCATCACCCGGTCCCAGTTGGGCAGACGACCGCCCTGCTTTGCCTCCGGGCTTTCCGCACCCTGGATCAATTGAGCGCGAAAATCCGGGTCGGCGAGCGCGCGGACACGATCCGGCATCGACATGGGCACCAACTGTGACCAGTTGGGAATGGTGTCGAGGACGAACATGTTGACGAAATTGAGCAGCACGATCATCGGCGCGGCCGGCACCAGGGCAATGGTGGTGGCACCGCGCTGGTGCGCGTAATCACCGGCCTTGAGCTTCATTTCCAGCAGTTCCGGCTTGCTGCTGTTGATCTGCACCGCGTTCCAGTTGATGGGCCGCTGCGCGCTCAGGGACATATCCGACGCCAGTGCGTAGTGCTCCTCCTTCATCTCCGAAACCCCGAACACCAATTCGAGCCAGGTGCCCGGGTGCCCGCGCAGCACCGCCGCAAGCGCCAACAGCTCTTCGCGCTCCGCCACCCGGGAGGGCACCGGCCTGCCTTCATAGTCGGAGTGTGTCGGTGACACCGTGGTGGAGAAACCCGTTCCGCCCTGGCGCAGCGAGAGTTCCAGCAAGGCTGTCATGCTCTCGATATCTTTGGCGGACGCCTTGTCCGTCAGCGCCCGCTCGCCCATCACGGCACGGCGCAGGGCGCTGTGACCGACCATGAACGCGGTGTTGATGGCGAGCGTGCCATCGATCTTGTCGAGATATTCAGCGAAACTGCGCCAATCCGGTTTTACGGCCTCCTGCAGCGTGACCAGCGGCATACCCTCCACCCGCGACAGCATGCGCAGCAGATAGTCGGTATCCTCCTGCCGCCCCGACAGCGGCGCCAGGGTAAAGCCGCAGTTACCGGCCAGCGCCGTGGTGACACCGTGGTAAATGGACGGGCTCAGCGTCTGGTCCCAGAACACCTGGGCGTCGAAGTGGGTGTGGACGTCGATGAAACCCGGCGCCACCACCGCGCCCGCCGCATCGATTTCTTCTGCTCCGCGCCCGTCCACCTTGCCCACCTGGGCGATCTTTCCCCCGCGAATGGCGATATCGCCGCTAAAGCTGGCGCCGCCACTGCCGTCGACGATCCGTCCATTTCGAATGATCCTATCCATACTTCACTACTCGCTTTACTCTTTCAGTGTATTAAACCGGCCAGAAGCCAGACGCGCGGTCAAAATACCTTGGCGTCGAAGCCCACTCCCCAGGTGCGCGGCGGCGCCGGTGCATCGTTGTCCCCATACGTCGCCTCGGCACTGTAGATCGAATAGTCCTCGTCGAAAATATTCTTGCCGAAGAGGCGCACCCGATACTTCTCGTCCGGGGTCGTCCAGGAAAGCTCACCATTCACCACGATGTAGGAATCCTCCTTGAGGCGGTTGTCCGGCTCCCACCAGAAACCGTCGTTGTAGGCCATGGTGGCGCTTGCGCCCCAGATACCAGACTGGGTAGGCAACTCGTAATTCACACCGATGTTGTATGTGAGATCCGGCGCGCGCACCAGCTCATTGCCGGAACAGTCGCCCGAGGCGCGGATGTTGCCCGGTCCCAGCGCGCCATTGGCGACAGGGCTCGGCGTATTGATCAGGCAGCCGGGGAAATCCGTGTACTCCGTATCCAGGTAGGCAAGTCCGAAGCGCAGATTCAGGTTATCCGTCACGACAAACTGGCCATCCACCTCGAAACCACGCATTTCCGCCTCCGCCGCGTTCAGGAGAAGCGCAACCCCGGCGTCGATGCGTTGCAGCTGGATATTTTTGTAATCGTAATAAAACGCCGCCAGATTCAACCTCAACCTGCGATCGAAGAAGTCTCCCTTCATGCCGATCTCATAGGCATCCACTTCTTCGGGCTCAACCGGTGCCGCGGGAACTCCAGACGACACCACGGGAGTGTGGGTGCCGCTCTTGAAGCCGCGGTTATAGGAGGCGTAGACCATGACGTCGTCGTTCAACTGATGATTGAGCGCCACGCGCCACGTGGGGTCACTCCAGCTTTCATCCGTCTTGAAATGACGGCTCATCAATGGTGTGCCGCCATAGGGACCAAACTCCGTGTACCCCCGCAACTCCTGCTCATCCTCTGTCCATCGCAAGCCGACCACCAAGCTCGTATCGCTGGTCAGATCGAAGGCGGCTTCGCCGAACGCGGCATAGGATTGGGTGTCGATGGTGGAGAAAATGCTGACCGCGCCGAACGAGCCCGCGCCGATGCCCGACAGTCCCATCGGCGTATAACTGGCTTCATAGTCGAAATAATACAGTCCGAGGATCCACGAGTAGCGCTTGCTGTCATCGTTGGAGACAAGCTGGAACTCCTGGGTAAAGGTCTCGTGCTGCTGGAACTGAAACACATCGAAATGCTGGAGCGGGGTGAAATCCTGGTCAAAGAACTGGATGTTGTCGTTGTCCTTGTAGCTGGTGATGCTCACCAGATCGACTCCCCCCAGGTTCTGTTCGATCTTTGCAGACACGCCCCAGGTTTCACTTTCCGTATGTATATCCCGCATGTTGGAATTGATGTCGTGGAAATCCCCTGTGAACACCGCGCCGTCGATGCAGCCATACGCGGCGTTGCGATTACACTGGCGGTTCACACCCAGGTCATCCTCCCGCTCGCTGTATTGCGCCGACAGGGTGACCCGGGTTCGCTCCGAGGGTGTCCATAGCAGCTTGGTGCGCACGGAGGCAAATTCCTCATAGCCCACTTTCTCGCCGTTATAGACGTTCTTTGCCCAGCGCCCGTTCTGGCGTTGCACAGACGCGGCAACGTCTGCGGCCAAGTTCTCCGTCAGCCCCGTACTGCCGTAAAAATTGCCGCCGAACCTGTCGTAGTTGCCGGCGAACACGCCCATCGATAGTTGGGGCTCATGGGTAGGGTCCTTGGTGATGATATGAATCAGTCCCCCCGTGGTATTGCGGCCAAACAATGTGCCCTGCGGCCCCTTGAGAACCTCGATACGCTCGATGTTGTTGAGAGAGAAGATGGAATCCACCCCGCCTGCGGTATAGACATCGTCCACATACACCGCGGTGGGAGTTTCAACGCCAATCTGGGTGCTTTGCGCACCCACTCCGCGCATGTAGGGTGTGGCTGCGCCCACCTGGCGGTCCGTGGTCAAGCCCGGTGTCACCATGCCGATATCATCGTAGGACTTGATGCCGGATTTGCTGAGTTCCACCGCCGAGAAGGCGGAAATAGTGATGGGAACGGTCTGGATATTCTCGGCGCGGCGTTGCGCGGTAACAAGGATTTCTTCGATCTGGGAGAGTGCCGGCATGCACAGCGACGCGCCAACAACTCCCATAATACATTGTTTTTTAAAGTATTTTTTCATAACGGCCCCATTTTCTTATAGTTACACATATGATCGCCCAACAAAACTAGCTTGCTGTATAACAAGCTACGTACATACTATAGCCTGTATCGGCGCCATATCAATGCATCGGAAGCAAAATTGATAGCTCTATAAAATGGAAAAGCCTGTGCGCACCCATTACCATACAGCCTGATCACAAAACGCTCTCGTCCGCCGACAACATGCGGATGCAAGACAACAAGGAGAACCCCATGTCCGACCTGGAAAAAAACAAGCAAGTTGCCAAGGATTTCTTCGCAGCCCTGAGCTCAGGCAATATTGCCGCCCTCATGAACCTTTTCGACCCCGACATCAAGATCACCATCCCCAACACCAGCTGTCTCGGCGGCACCCTGACCCTCAAGGAATTCGGCAAGGTCGGCGGCCTGCTGGCGGAAGTCTGCCCCGGTGGCGTGGCTCTCGAAGTGATCGAAATGACGGCGGAAGAGGACCGCGTCGCCTGTCGGGTCAACGGCACGGCAAAAACCGTCTCGGGCGGGGATTACAACAACCAGTATCACATGCTGCTGAAAATTCGCGACGGCAAGATCTATCAAACCTACGAATACATGGATTCACTGCTCGTTGAAAAAACGTTTGCCGCACTGATGAACAAATGATCGAAAGTACGGCCGAGGCGAAGAAATCTGTCGCCTCGGCCCTGCAAGATGGCGCCGTTACCCGCGGCCACCGAATTCCGCTATGCTGGCATACCAGTTACACCGGCTGATCAACACATGAGTTCCGCGATGTCCATTCCCCTGTCCATACTCGACCTGGCCTATATTTCCAGCAATTCCAGCCCTGCCGAGGCGCTGCGCAACTCGCTGGACCTGGCGCAACACGCCGAAACCTGGGGCTATAGCCGCTACTGGCTGGCCGAGCACCACAACATGCCGGGTATCGCCAGCGCCGCGACCTCGGTATTCATCGGTTATATCGCCGGTGGCACCAAGCGCATTCGCGTCGGCGCTGGCGGCATCATGCTGCCCAACCACTCGCCGCTGGTGATTGCGGAACAGTTCGGCACGCTCGAATCCCTGTATCCCGGCCGCATCGATCTCGGCCTGGGCCGGGCGCCAGGAACCGATGGCCTGACCCTGCGCGCCCTGCGCCGCGATTACAACAGCGCCGACACCTTTCCTCAGGATGTGATGGAGCTGCAAAACTATTTCGCCCCCGAGCAGCCCGGCCAGGGCGTGCAGGCGATTCCCGGCACAGGCCTCGAAGTTCCCTTGTGGATACTGGGTTCAAGCCTGTTCGGTGCGCAGCTCGCCGCGCATCTGGGCCTGCCCTACGCCTTCGCCAGCCATTTCGCACCCGATGCACTGATGCAGGCAATCCGCACTTATCGCGAAAAATTCCGGCCCTCGGCGCAATTGGATAAACCCTACGTGATGGTGGCCGCCAACGTCACCATCGCGGACACGGATGGCAATGCCAGAAAGTTGTTCACATCCACCCAGCAAAGTTTTCTCAACATACTGCGCGGCAAGCGCACGCGCCTTCAGCCCCCTGTGGATGACATCGAATCGATGTGGAATCCTGCCGAAAAAGCCCAGGTCTCGCGCATGCTGACCTGCGCCATGGTGGGCGCACCGGATACCGTGGCAAGGGATTTGCGTGAATTTGCCGACGCCACCGGCGCCGATGAAATCATCACCGTGGCATCGATCCATGATCACCGCGCGCGTTTGCGATCCTACGAACTGCTCAGCGAATGCTGGGGCCTGGCATAAGCAGCACTTGATTATTGAAAAGCCAGAAAATTGGGCTACATGAGCCTCAAACCATCGGAGCCTGGAGAAAGTTTACTCACAGGCTTGTTGGCTCGGCGCTATGAAACATTGGCACCGCCAACCCGGAGGAAGTCACGCCGGAATCGATAATAATGGTTTGCCCGGTCATATGCCGTGCATTCGTACTGCACAGAAATGCCAGAGTCGCTGCAATTTCTTCCGGATCGATGCCCGAGCCCAGGGGCGATGTACGGGCAAGCCCTTCCTCTACATCCCCTTTTGCGATTGCTGCCGCCATGGGGGTGAAAACTCCGGAAGGCGCTACGCCCAGCACCCGGACGCGGGAGGCGGATAATTCCGACGCCGCTGATTTAATGAGACCAATGAGCGCATGCTTGCCAGTGGTATAGCCGTGTGGTCCCAGCCCACCCATGATGCCAGCGGTACTGGCGATGGAAATGATCACACCCTCCCCCTGCGACACCATGTGTTTTGCCGCATGTTTTATCGCAAAAAAAGGGCCATCCACCAGAATTGCCATGGTTTTTCGCCAGGCTTCAGCGGATGTTGTGGTGATCGAGCCAATCACGCCGAGCCGCGCGGCGCAGTTGATGAAAATATCGAGGCGACCATAATCGTCGATGGCCCTTTGGGCGACTGCTTCGACATCCTGTTCTTGCGTGATGTCACATTGCAGAAAGGTGGCTCCCAATTCCTGGGCAATCTGCTTGCCGGCTTCATTCTGTATATCGGCGAGTATCAATTTGCAGCCCAGGGCGGCGAAGTGTCGCGCTGCTGCTGCACCTATGCCGCTGGCGGCCCCCAGGATTACCGCGGTTTTACCGGACATTGTTTCTGGCATGCTGTGTTCCTATTTGGCGGAAAGCCCGCCGTCCACAAAAATAGTGGCGCCTGTCACGAAGCTGGCTGCGCCGGAGCACAGCCACAGCGCCGTTTCCGCCACATCGTTCGTTTGCCCCAGCCGGCCTAGGGGAATGGATGAGTTCATGAGCGCGGTGCGTGCTTCAGGATCTTTTTCTATGAAGCTGTCCATCATTGCCGTACCGCCAATGTAGCCGGGACAAATTGCATTGATGCGGATGTTCTCCGTTGCGTGATCGATAGCTGTAGCGCGCGTCAGGCCGATCACACCGTGCTTGCTGGCAATATAGGCGGGCGCTTTGGGCGTGGCGCGCTCACCGCCAATTGATGCAACATTGATGATATTGCCGCCGCCCTGCTTTTGCATCTGGCGTATTTCCGCACGCAGACAAAGGAACATCCCGCGCAGATTGACGTTCATAACCTGATCCCAGTGGTCGTCCTCATAGTCGACGATCGTGCCTCCAATGGGGCTTCCTACGCCAGCGCCGTTAAAGGCACAATCGACCCTGCCAAACTGTTGAATGATGTGGGTCATCAGCGTGTCTACCTCAGCGGAGGAAGATATATTTGCGGCAAAGGATTGCGCAAGACCACCTTGCTCCCGGATGGTTTCGGCGAGTGCCGTTACGGCATCTGCATTGCGGTCGACGGCAAGCACGGTCGCCCCGGCATCGGCGAACGCCATGGCCACGGCTTTGGATATACCGCTTCCTGCCCCTGTCACCAGAACGATGTTACCACTGTAGTCAAATTGTGCCTTTGCGCCAGTCATGAATACCTCTCTCCCATGGAATAGCTATCGCTACGTAAGACCTCAATCACAAATAATGCCTGAAAAGCAAATAGATCTAAATCTTGATGCAATAGCTCTTCGAACACTCACCAAGTGAATACTCCACCGGCTCAAGCCGGTGGCTTCAGGTTACGGCTGAAAGCCGGATCAATCGGCCATGCGGCCGATGGCTGTCGCTACACCACGTCAAAGTCATCATCCGGCTCCGGCGGCTTCTGATTCTTGATGTACTCTTTCCACACTTCGTCCGTCACGTTACCGCTACTCGCAACCCAGTAGCCCCGCCCCCATAGATGCTGCCCCCAGTAACGCTTCCGTAACTTCCCGTACTCCGACAACAACGTAAGCGCCGTTAAACCGACCCCCTTGCCCTTATCTGTACTGCGCCACTTTTTTTGAAGCCGACTCCAGATCAACATTCCAGGGCAGCAGTCGTTCCAGTTTTTCCAGTGTGTCAGCGTCGGCAATGTGTTCCAGCACATAGCGGATGTACGCTGAAGGTTCCAGATTGTCAGCCTTGGCGGTTTCGATCAGAGAGTAGCAGGTCGCACTGGCATGGGCGCCCTGAATCGCTTCGACGAACTTGCGCCGAGCATGATCCCAGCAACCAATCCAGGTCAGGCCGCTGGCGGCACACACCTGCGCATAGCCTGAGTAGCCATCTGCCTGCAGGACACCTCGGAACTCGTCGAGCAGGCGCACGGGAACGCGTCCGGCCCGGCTCGGATCGTAGGCGAACAGGACCGAGGGCCGACCGGGCGGACCGCCTCGCGTCAGCCACATCCACTTGTCCGACTGGGCGGTTTTGCCGTCCTCCTTGAGCACCTGGATGCGCGTCTCGTCCGCCTGCAGGTAGTCGCCGCTGTTCTGCTCCTCCCGCATCAGGTGGATCAGCGGTTTGAACACCTCATCCAGGCGGATGATCCAGTGCGCCATATTGGTTCGGCTCAGTTCGTGGCCCAGGCGCTTGAACATCTGCTCCTGCCGGTACAACGGCAGGCCATCGGCATATTTGGAGGTGATCAGGTAGGCCAGCAAAGCCGGGGTGGCGATGCATTTGCCCAATGGATGCACGGGACACGCGCGAGGCAGCGATGATGCGTTGTTCACCATCTTCCTCGAACACGGCCTTCTCCTGCCATTACTCCAGCACCTTGAGTTGTGCGGGGATGTACCCGAGCTCTTCTTTCACCTTGGTAAAGAAGGTTTTGACCGCATCGGTCTTTCCCTCATCGCTGAGATCAGCTCGATCCGCTCACGCAGCAGGCGCTCGGAGAAGCCGCGCTGACGGCGCTGGCGTTCGGGCCAGGGAGCACCTGCTTATGTGCAAGGTGACAGATCCACGAGAGAAACTGTCTCCCACTCGATATCTGGGAACGTCATCTCCAACACTGTTGCAGCCAGAAACTCAGGGTTGCGCTCCCGCGTTGTCAAAGCGCGCAGAACATCTTGCAATGGGCGAAGGTACACGAATCCTAAACTTAGAGAGAGGAGAATGTAGAGCTTGAAGTACGGTTCGGAATTCGGATCAAGAACACGGATAGCGTCAACCATCAGTGAGTGCTGATCTGCATAGACCTTGTGAACTATAGTCTCGATTGTTCGGCGATCTTCGCTCACAAGTGCTTGCTGAAGCAGCTTACGCAGATAAGGGCGAGTGCCGTGTACATGCACAGCAGTGTATACGAAGTGCTTCAGTTTCTGCTCTGGCAGCGCATCAGAGCTATAAAACTTAAATCGCTCGCTGGTAATCACACCCTGACATGCCCAGCGTAGCACTTCATCAAAAAGCTCTTGCTTTGTGCTGAAGTGCCGATAAAGAGAAGGAAGACGGATTCCCGCAGCATCAGCAACTTCCTTCACACTGACGGCATCGAAGCCATGCTGCCCAAATAATAGTGCACCTGCTTCAAGGACTTCCTGTCTTTTACTGGGACGAGCCATAAGAGATCACTGCTTCAAAAACTTCTGTGTCTTTAATTACGCCAATGAGCTACCTGAGAACCTTCTCTTCCATTCTGCCGAAGCTCAAAAGCTTACCAATCTACAATATACGCTACACAACTGTGCCTTGATACGCGGCACTCTATCTCTTCATAAGTCGCAATGCAAGAAGTCCTCCCGCCGCTAGAATCCAGGAATAGAGTGGCCGAAATTTCAGAAATGCGACCCTAAAGCTTCAAAAACTTTGTCGCTTACAGGAGGACCCTCTTGTTTTCAACAGCAACCAAGATGGTCACTCTCCTTCATAAACCATCATTCAACCATTACAAACCTGAACAAACCTATTCAGAGTCAGCGGCCTATTTTTCAAACCATACTCTTTATCAGTCGTCCATAATCATTCCAGTAAGCCTGGTTATACCAGCCATAGCCAGTGATGCCATCATCCATTTCAAAAGAGAAGAGTAAGAAATCGTTAAATGTAGACATCCAGGGACACCAAGGCACAGCCGCACGTCTCTGTGCATTTATTACGTGCTTTTCTCCAAATTCATCTACCATTAAACACTTCCAGGAAACCTCTCTATAGAAGTCACTCTTATCATAAGTGGCACTTTTGTCTATCTCCGTGATTTTGCACAACTGATTATCGCGACAAATCCACCCCTGAAGAAAAGTATCATCATTTGAATGAGAATAGTGATCTGACCAAGGAGGATTACTCGAAGGATTGTCAGAGCACCCAAAATTAAAAATTACCGAGCCATCATCGCTGACACCACTGGCATATGATACAGGGGGATGTAGCGTCATAGCTTCTGACCTGGCTCCTCTGTAGCCATGATCACGCATAGAATAACAATCTACAGAACAGCTTTCACCGTTTAGCTTCATTTCCCCCTTCATATGCATAGCTTGCTCATAATGCAACTTCCCATTTTCCTGAACTGGTGAATGCAAAGCTTTTGTAGTGAGGAACAAGCTAGTATCTGTTGGAGCATGACTATACTCAATCACATGAGAAACCAGCGGCTCTACAATTTTAATCTTGAGATTTACTCCCGGCACAAAAATTGTGTCACCCCTGGATTCTGGGTAAGGGAGATGTTGAATATAGTTAAAATGCTCTATTTCCTGAGGATATCGATTTACTCCTTGCCATATCACTACACCTGCAGAAGTCGTTCTCAGCGCAGAATGCACCCAAAGATAAACAATACCTATTAAATTTTTCTCAGGAATCTGAAACGACCACAAAAATGTCTCATTTTCCATTCCTTCGGGAGTCTTCTCCACACTCAATAAATAGTCAACTTTTTTATCAACTACGTCAAATCCTGCATGGGCGTTACTTTTCAAGTATCCAAGCAAATCACTCATTACGACCTCTCCTTATTGAATAGATCAATTTTGAAAAATTACTTTACGCAAGCACCAATCTTATGAAATCCTGTTCCGCGCACCTTGGAGAAAATTATCAGATATTCCGGCTGGTGCACTGGCCTCGTACGGCATCCCTCTCTTGCCTTATATTAAGCTAGAACTAAAAATTAATAGAAAACTGAACACCATAAGTACGTGGCGCTGCTGGCGCCGAAGGACTTCCATTCGGACCTCCAGCTTCGTTCTCCGACAAATAGTACTTTTCATCGATCAGATTCTTTCCCCAGATACCGATGCGCCAGTCGCCCGCATTTGGGGTATAAGAGATATTGGCATCCAGTAGCCCGTAAGATTTTTGTTTGAGCCGATTATCCGGATCCCAGAAAAAACCGTCGTTATGATAATAATTGCCCGCGATCAGGACTTCACCCTGGCCCACGGGAAACCAATAGTCTAGTCCTATGGAACCTGTGAACTTTGGCGAGCGCGTGGCATAATTTCCACTCGCATCGCCCGGGAAATTCTGTGTGTTACCGAACGGTGGATTTGGGTTGACGTTGGCAAACGGTGCGTCACTGAACGAGCGATACTTGGACTCAAGCACAGTAAAACCAAAGCGTGCCGTAAGCTGCTCAGTCAAAGCGGCGGCTCCCTCCATCTCGAAGCCGGTGACCTCGCCACTGTCTGCGTTAATGTAAGTAACGAGACTGGGCCCCAAAGCAGCGGCCTGGTAGCGAGATACCTGCGGATCTTGGAGATCATAATAAAAAATTGCAGCATTAAGAGTCAGGCGCCGATTTAACAGCTCGCTCTTCACGCCGATTTCGTAAGCATCTAGAACCTCAGGTTGTGCCGGCGGCCCGGGGACGACAGGAGTGATTCGATACGTCCCAGACTTGAAGCCTCGGCTATAGGATGCGTACCCCATGATTTCTTCCGTGAAATGATGGTCCAGTGACACCTTATGAGTGATTTTATCGAAATTCGTCGACTGATCAATATTGACTCCAGGTGTCACAATGCCAGCTGTCGTCATTAAGTCAGTATGGCCATAATTATGTACTTTATCGCGTGTGTAGCGAATACCTCCAGTCAAGTTTGTCTTCTCCCACACAGGGATAGTTGACTGTATAAAAGCTGCATTAGACTCGACCTCTTGAGCCCCATAGATTAATTGCGTGTTATTGGAAAATGCTTGTCCCGTAAATGAAGCAGGTCTGTGCTCCGTGGTGATATCCAAGTGATAGAGACCAATGAGCCACTGAATAGGACTATCGGGGTTCGACAACAATTGGAACTCCTGGCTAAACTGCTTACGGTGAGTTGACAGATCTATAATTACTGCATTTTGCGGAGTGTAATCCGCATCCATGAAGAAGATATCTTTGCCACGGTTGTAGTTCGTCAAACTCACACCAGTAACCGACCCGAAGTCATGGCGGATAATCGCAGTGACTCCAGCTGCTTCACCACCAACGACCGAATCTATATTCCCTCGCGAGTCATAAAACCCGATATCCTCCGGCCGATAAAGCTCGAATGGCGGCATTAGATTGCCCTGCGTGGTGCCGCGATAGCCGAGACCCGGAATGCCGAGAGTGCTACGCAGTCGATTGTAATCTGCAGCGAAGTTGATCGACGTAGCATCACTAGGCGTCCACACTAACTTGGAGCGTACAGCGGTTGCACGTTCCCAGCCATACTCTCCTCCAGTTGTGACGTTTTTCCCCCACCCCTCGGACTGGTGACTGTGGACGATCCCCAAATCTATCGCAAGATCCTCTGTGATCGGAGTTGATCCATAGAGGCTAGTGCTGGCGGTGTCGTAGTTGCCGTAGCCAACCTCAACATGCAACTCCGGCTCGGGGCTCGGGTCACGAGTGACAATATGGATTACTCCCCCGACGGCGTTTCGCCCAAAGAGCGTACCTTGAGGCCCCTTGAGAACCTCGACTCGATCTATATTGTTCAACTTGAAATACAATGGTGACAGGCGTTGATAATAGATACCGTCGATGTACATGGCTGTGCTGCCCTCAATACCTTGCCCATTGGATGGATTGCCGATACCACGGAGAAAAGGGACTATGGCGCCAGATGCCTGAGTCATCACCAATGAAGGCACTACCTTGGAGAGGTCAATCGCCTGATTGATATTATTGGTAGACAATGCGGTAGCAGTAAGCGCGGTAATAGCTAATGGTACCTCCTGGAGATTCTGATCACGCTTTTGCGCGGTTACAATAATCTCCTCAAGTGCAACAGTATTCGATGCATTTTGAGCAAAAACTGTGGACATGGTGAATGTCCCTAGCACGATGCTTGTAGCAAACAAGGTTTTATTCATGAATGCGCTCTCCACTTATTTTTCATTTATGTTGAGTTTTAGATCATAGCGGCCAAAGCAGCTCCACTATCAATCCATAGATAATACATATACCACTGTTAAATTTTTTGAGAATATGTCATTTCTATAGCCATACATATGAAATGTATCATTAGCTTTGCGCCCCCACCTTTAGAAATCCATAGCTATCACAATACGGTATTGGAGGATTCGGCTACAATCCTACGTAATAGTTACACAGAAATTGCAATTAAAAATACTGTAGTAATCCATTGAAAAATCATATTAATTTTTTAAATTATAAAAATCGACACGCCGATTTTATATATCAGACTCAACTCATTGAATACACTCGCAGTCTTTTAAAAAACAGAGCTTCAAGCAGAAGTACTTAGGGCTATCATGCGCCAACCAGCTCAAGCACCTCACTGATGATACTGTTAAGAAACTCGATTGATCGCGCCTCTGCACTAACCGGTTTCCCAAACATCTCAGCCTGCAGTCGCTCGACTCGAGCCAAATTGCCGGCACCAGCACAGTAGTTAAGGAGCTGAAACCAAGGCAGTGTTTCATCGGAGTAACCAGTGATCATTCGCCAGGTACTAAGCAATTCACTAGGCTCAAGCACACCCTCCAAGCGTGGATAACCCCATTCAGCAAGAATTCGATCCGCCAACAACCACCGCGCCAGATCAAGCAATGGACTACTTAACGAGACATCCTCCCAGTCAAGCACTGCGATACATTCTAGGCCTTCGAACATCATGTTTCGTGGATAGGCGTCTCCCCAACAGAGTCCACGCGGATAGTCGGTTGGAATATTCTGCATCAACCAAGCCCATCCTCGCTCAGCCACAGGGTTTGGCCTACCCGATGTCGCCCATTCGTAGGTCCAACGCCAATGACGGACCTCCTGCTGAAGTTCAAGTCCATCAGAATTGTTGCGCCGCAAGAAAACAAACTCATCGGGATCCGCTGTGTGAATAAGGCACATTGTCTTCAAAGCGTTCAACCACACCGTTCGCCGCTCTGCGGCATCAAGGTCCGCAAACCATCCCTCCTTAGAATAGGGTGGATCATCACTCAGTACTCGGCCACTCATGCGCTGCATTACATAAAATTCAGCTCCCAAAACATCTGGGTCTTCGCAGTACCAATGCATTTTTACGACAGGTATCCTGGAACCCTCCAGATGTTTTTGAACCGCAAACTCCCTTTTTAAATTCGATACACGTCGTTTGCGATAGTTAACAGGATCCACGCGAATCATAAATTGGCCATATTGTCGCTGACCATCTACGAGCCACTCGACATCTGCACTAATCAGTTCATTTGAAAGCCCCATACTAACCGGCCTATCAAAGTGAACAACTTGTAACCTTTCTACACCTGGAATCTGTGTTTGTAGCCATGATTCGAACTTCAATCGGCTCTCTGGCAGATTTCTATTAAAAGCTACTGATATAGGGTTTTTATTGCTCATAGTTATATTGCTAAACACGTTAAACCTAAGGGGGCACACAATCGCATGCCATACTTGTTTTGATATGAGACAAAGCTATCTCTTAATAGAATAGATTGCAAGGAATCTTGCAATTTTTTATGACTCTTCTTAAAAATCTATAGTCCGGCAATTTCATCGGCGGGGCTTGAAATAGGTCCTATCCTGTGCATAAAGTAAGAACAACCAAGCACTTACATCACACAGGGGAGAAAGAGACCTATCCATACAGGGTACAATCTAAACCAGCTTAAATTTCGTACTGGGCGTGGTGATTGCTTCGATGGGGAAGACCTAGCACGGACGGTGGCGTGCGCAACCACCACATAGGTAACACTTTGAACCGGTGACATAAGTTACACGCACCCCCTATCTGCCGCTGGCTTGCCGGCCCCAATTCCGTACCTCTGAGGTGATATGTCCCAGCAGTTGGAAGCTGTATGAAGTAGCCTGACAAAAAGGGAAACTCCTGTTTGGTAGAATCTACTAAGCGAGGTATGAGATGAAGAACCAGAGTTATTCACCGGAGCTCCGGGCCGAGGCGGTTAAGCTGGTGCTCGAACAAGGGCTGTCGCAGGAGTCAGC